>CASFGU010000022.1 GCA_949294395.1 uncultured bacterium | reverse complement strand
GTTATCTCCTATATGCACGTTATGAAAATTCCCCGGGGCGGTTTTATTTTCCCCCGAACCGAAAAAGAAAAGGGCGTAGATGAAAACAAAACCTTTGTGCTTAAAGGTTACGGGGGATCAATACACACTTTCGGCTTGAAGATTCCTTTAAATCCCGTATCCAGAGAAGAGTTTGCTCAACGGATGAGAGAATCGGAAACGGAGTTATTGAACAAGATAGAAAGATGAAGGGACGATGAGGCATCTACCGGGGATTTAGTTCCAGTTTTCTTTTACAAGATTAATCCAAGGTGTAACTTCTTTATTTTTATTTTTGATTTTGCTTTTTGCAGTTGATACTTTTAATTTTGAATCAGTATTCAAATTCAACGTATCATACCAAGTTTCTGTTTTTGAAAAACTGGTTAAAGCTTTATCGATGGAATTTCTAAGGGTTATTTCAAAGATGTGAAGTATCGGATAAAGTGTTTTACATATCTCTATATTGTACAAATATCGACTGAGAGCAGTGGTATCATCACAACCGTCCTGTCTGTAAACAGATAGTCTGTTACTTGAAAAAATATCTTCAATGCCTTTGTAAAAAGTTGTTTTCATAGGCGACCCATTGAAAAAAAATAAATATTATATTACATTTTAAGCGTGAGCCGAAGTGTTCCTTCTCCTGCTTGTGCAGTGCCAGGGCCTTCGGACTTCTTTTTTTATACATATTATTCCCATTATATAAAAACACCTGTTTTTCCAATCATTCATCATTTTGCAATGCTTTCTATTTCTTTCCGTGTAAGTCCCTGTATCAAAATATATTTTGCATCCAGGACAGTATATTTTTTCCCCGGAAGTCTTTTCACAAATTTTTTATGTTCAATGTATTTGTATACGCTGTAGCTTCCCGGGTCATTGGGATCGCCGTCAATGACAACAAGGCCCATGAGCCATTGGGATACATCGCTGTCTTTTACCGTGTCTGCATTTTCATATTCGATACAGGGCGTGAAAGGAATGATGGTGGGAACGGTTTCCGTAATGGTATAGACGCCAAAAATACTGCCGTCATCTTTTTTATAAATCTTTTGTCTGGCGGAATAAGCATCGATATACTGCAAGTTTGTAATAAAACTGCTGAAATTTTCTACAGCCTCTTTAGTTTTAATAATTTCTTTTATAATTTTTTTATTTAATGCTACAGGTCTATGTAAGCCGAAAATCTCAAAATACTCGTGATCTGAGTTTTTCAAATCGTCATATATTGCTTCAAGAGCATACCCGATTTGTTCTTTATAATTATAGGCGGTAATCGTATCAGCGGTATATGTTTCGTTGTCTTCCGTGGTTATCTTGTTATTTCCCAGAAATGCACACAGCTTTTTCAGATAATCAAAGGCAGTTTCATAATCGGCAACGGCTGAGGGAGTATAAATTCTGATTTCGTAAGAACCGGTTTTATCGTCATAGGAAAGCTCGAAACCTCTGGCACTCACATTCTCTTTACCGAGAAGGACGCACTCAAAGTTATCGATTTTTTCTTTCAGAAAATCATTGTATTCTTCGTCATCTTCACCAACGGTATATTGGGAAAAATCCTGTCCAATTCGAAATCCTGCACTACGGTTTCTTCGATAGAGATTCTGTATTTTGTTTTCATGAAATTCTCCCCACTTTTTTCAGGATATCCCATTACGAGAACAAGATCAAGTCTGCAAAATAAACGAACAAAACCTCACCGTTCCCGTTTCAAATAAACCATATCGGCAAGCTGCCTGCCGTCTTCAAATATCGGGTGGTCGTAGTTGTCCGTGAAAAAGTTCTTGACACGGTGCGACTCCGTAAAACCGCATCGGCGGTAGAAGCCGAGTGT
>CASFGU010000021.1 GCA_949294395.1 uncultured bacterium | reverse complement strand
TGTGACTGTTCAGAATCTCTTTGTTATTAGCGCCCGCAAAGGAAAAAGATTTAAAAAAATCAAAGCGCTTAATATATTCTAAAATTGTCCGCCGAAAACCATTGTCCTGAGCGGATTTACAGAAGGTCGAGCCCCCCCCCCTTTCTGAGTTTTGAAGCTATAACTGTGTTTTGCATAAATGTATCCTCCTTTTTTTCTTATTATACCATACCTTTTACACAAAGACAACCTGACCTTTTGCAAGAAACAGGTTGAGCTCTGTGTAAAAATATTTTTTTAAACAGTAATTTTATCCAGCTTTTTTCGGTAAAAGTCTGTGTTAATATTCAGCTTTTCGCCTATATCAAGAAGCATTTGCGCAAGTTTTATATCGGATTTGCGTTTTTGTTTTGTATTCATATCAATAATCTCACCGATTCGGTGGTAGATTTTTGCGTAATATGTATTTTGGGCTTCTGATATATCAATCTCAAGCTCAAGTTTTTCTATATTTTCGAAAAGTTCCAGAATTGCATCAGCCTGCTGAATCTCAAAGCTGTAGACAAGTCTGTTGATGTTTTTCAGAACTTTTTTTGAAAATATATTATTTGAAGCTGTCTTATCAAGTTTTACGCCGATTTGTTTTGCTTCAAAATTAATTCCTGCAGCCTCCTGAATTATTGCAGGATCAAGGAAGCCTCCCGAGTGCATAATCAGGTCATTAAACTTGCGGCTCAGCGCATAACTTGCCGAAAGCTTAAACTCATCCGGCACGGCAAGGCTTAAATTCTGCATGTGATATATTGAACCCTTGCTTTCTTCGTACATTTCCTCGTAAGTTTTAGCGAATTTTGCCATTTTATCTTTGAGAAGTATTTGAAGAATTTTGCGTCTTTCTTCAATAAAGATGTCTTTGAGAGTAAAGTATTCTTTGCCAAAGTACTCATCCACGGCTCTGATAATCTCGGTGAGCGGATTCTGGATAAATATTTTTATCAGTTCGTTTTTGATTTTGTTGTATTCGCCTTCATCCGAAAATTCCTTGAGCGCGCAGTGGAAATCTCCGCCGGCGTACTGTATCAGGGCAAATACAAGGTTTGATTTCTGACGGGTAATTCTTGATTGGATTTCAATATGTCCGATGAGGAAGTTTGAGTTGCCTTTCGGAATTTTCTGGAAATCGTGGCGGTTTACAGTGTAGCAGTAAACGTTTTCCTCATCCTCAAAATCCTGATACAGTGATGAAATTGCCCAGAGGCTCGCAATCTGTTTCAGAGTTACTATGGACGGTTTTACAAACCTTTCAAAAATATCTTTTCCGGTTCCCATTTCAGGAATATTGCTTTTTGCTTCCGAGAGAATTTCAAGGAAACGTTTCTCCAAATCTTTTTTTGTAAAGCTCGATGCAAGCTGGAGAGCTCTTGCTGCATACTTCATAAGCTGTACGGGTTCTAATCCTGAAATCTCTGCAAAGAACCAGCCGCAGCTTGTGTACATTAATAAAGCCTGACGCTGGATTTCCAGAAGCTCTGTGGCATGTACGCGTTCCGCGTCGCTGAGATTTGGCAGGAAGTTTTCCTGCTGGAATTTTTCAACGCTTAAAGAGCCGCGGTCAAGAATTACGGAAATATAATTGTTTCTCACATCCCACGGGTTGAGTTTGTAATATTTAGGGCCTTCTGCCTCAAATATTTTTGCAAATTCATCTCTTAAGTAATCGAGCGCTTCTCTTAACGGTTTTCTCCACTTTTGGTTCCAGCCCGGATGACCGCCTGTTGAGCAGCCGCAGTCCTCTTTCCATCTGCCGACTCCGTGGAAACAGCTCCAGCTTGACGCCTGTTTTATGTCTGCTTCATAATCGCTGCGGTATTTTTCAAGGTATTCGCCATAGTTTGTAATTTTGAAACCTTCGTCCTTTGATTTTATTTGTAAGACATAGGCGAGCGCCATATCTCCGAATTTTGTATGATGTCCGTAGCTTTCGCCGTCGGTTGCAATGTTTATAAGCTGGTCGTAATCTCTAATTCCGGAAACCCCGTCAAGCAGGCGTTTACCGAATTTATTTCCGTCTTTCAAAAGTTCATCAAAGGCAACGGAGCGGGAAATTGCACCGTCATAGAAGAACAGGTCAATATATTTGCCCGGTGCTGATTTTATGTAATATCTGTAAGAGCGTGCCGGATCAATATTGCCCCAGCTGACATCCTGCCAGTCTTTAGCGCCTTCTTTTCTTATTTTGAGAGCCTGATAAGGAGAAAGGATAGTAAATTTTATACCGTTTTCTTCAAGAACTCTGAGAGTGTCATCGTCAACAGCTGTTTCCGCAAGCCACATCCCTTCAGGTTTTCTTCCGAAGCGGTATTCAAAATCTTTTATCCCCCATTTTACCTGCGTCTGCTTGTCATGTTCGTTTGCAAGAGGCATAATCATGTGGTTGTAGACCTGCGCTATTGCGTTTCCATGTCCGTTGTGTTCTACTGCGCTTTCTATGTCTGCTTTGATAATTCTTTCATAGGTGTGCGGGGCAAACTTTTCCATCCATGATAATAATGTCGGTCCGAAGTTAAAGCTCATGTGCTCATAGTTATTTACAACGTCCAGAATTTTATTTCTGCTGTCAACAATTTTAGATACGGAATTAGGGTTATAGCATTCTTTGTTAATCCTTTCGTTCCAGTCGTGGAAAGGCAGAGCGCTGTCCTGCAGTTCTATAGCTTCCAGCCACGGGTTTTCTCTCGGCGGCTGGTAAAAGTGACCGTGTATTGTAAGAAAGACATCTTTTTTCTTTTTTTCTTCATTTTCCATAATCTTAACTCCGTATTGTTGTCAGGTTACTTGGCTGTTTTATCTGCTTTTGTACTGATAACGGTGAACTTTTCCGCATCCATCCATACATCGCCGAGCGCGTTTGAGAAAACTTTGCCGCAAACTTCAATTTCATCGCCTGCATCCAGTTCAATATGTTTTTCCGCTTCGGTTCTTGTCAGGAATATTTTTAGTTCGGAAAGCGGTACATTGTGTGTTGTAACATTCCCTCTCTGGATAAGGAATGATATATATTTTTCTGAACTTCTGAATGCCGGCTTGTAATCGAGGCCGAGTGTTGAAAATTTGTCAAACTTTGCTTTAAACTTGACGTTTTTATTAAGATAAAGTTCCGGATACTCAACCATGGCAACAGGGTTAACTGTTTCGTATTCTCCTGCCGGAGAATTTGAGATTGCTTTTGTTGCCTCCGGAATAGCCGGATTATTTAAAGTTGCCGGTATTTGTCCGGCGTGTGTTATTGTATTAACCCCGAGTCCTAAAATTATTAAAAATGCTATTAATAACGTTTTTGGTTTATTCATCCTCAAAGCCCTCATATATTTTATTTTACAATTAATATATTATCACATATATTTTATTTTGTAACTACCTTACTTGATAAAACCTTTGAAAAATGTCGGATAATATATAATCTCAAAAGTTGAATGGTTGAATGGCTTATCTTTAGATAAGGAGCGGTGTAGGTCGGATTTACCAATCCGACGAAAGATTGCATTTAATTCACTAACAGTAGTATTAGTTTTCGAAACGATAGCGGGAGCAGGGCGGGAGCGTGTTGAGAAAACTAATACTACTGTTAGTGAAAGAGATTCTG
>CASFGU010000020.1 GCA_949294395.1 uncultured bacterium | reverse complement strand
AGTTTTTACAGGTTGAAAAGAAACGGAAGATTTGATATAATAAAAAAAAGACAGTGGAAAGTCAAAGAGATGCTGAAACAAGTTCAGCATGACAAAATAAAACATTATGTCATCCCTGAACTAAATTCAGGGCAGGCTCAGAAAGCAGTGTCATAAAAAAGTATCTGTCATCCTGAACTTGTTTCAGGATCTCAAAAAAAAGAAGAAGAAAAAAAGCAAAGGAGATTAAACAATGGAAAACGCAGGTATAGCAAGGGTTTACGGGGGGGGGGGCAAGTAGTTTAAGCTCCTTAACCGGCACAGAACAAGGGTTGCAGGCAGCCGAGAGCGGCAAAGCCTTTACGTTGGCAGAAGTCCTCATCACCCTCGGGATTATCGGTGTTGTTGCCGCGATGACGTTACCCTCGCTTATTACAAAATATAAAGATAAGGAACTTGCAACACGTGCTAAAAAGGCTTATTCTGCAATATCACAGGCCGTTCAGCTTTATCAGGCAAAGAATAGTTCTCCGGGCGATTCTACAGGATTATGGGATGTAGCAAAATCTTCCAATGAGGTTACTGAAAAGTTTGCGAAATATTTTAACGGAGCAAAAATATGCCGCAGTAAAAATCAGAAGGGATGTGCGCCTTTCTATGACTACAAAGTAAAGTATAACAGTTTGTGGGTTGATGAAGATGGTGCCGGCAAAGATATGTCACTTCCTGCTGCCAGAATTATACTAAGTGACGGAACATTGCTTGCAATACAGCAGTATACATCCTGTGAGCAAAGTATTCATCAGGTTCAGCAGGATGAATACGGCAATATCAAAAAGGACGAGGACGGCAATCCTTTATATTTTGATTATACTGCCTACTTTTGTGCTGCGATATATTTTGATATAAACGGTTCTAAACTTCCAAATCAGTTTGGCAGAGATGTATTTAGGGTTAACGGAACTTTATCCGATATAGAAATCCACGAATGGTCAAAAACCGGCGGAGATTCCTTAAAGAGTATTTTATCCGGAGGCGAGATGTCTTATACGGATTACAGCGTCGGCGAAAAGTTTGATTTCTAAATCAAAAAACAAGCTCCTGTACAATACGGGAGCTTGTTTTTTATTTAAAAGAAATTTTATTTTAATGCAAAGGTCATATCGGCTTCAACGCAGAGTTTGCCGTCTACCATACCTTTACCATGTGCTTTGCAAACAGGGCCTTTTACTTTCGTAAGTTCAATTTCCATATCGAATCTGTCACCCGGTCTAACGATATTTTTAAAGCGGACGCCGTCAACCCCTGCATATAATGTCAATTTGCCTTTAAATTCAGGCATTGTCATTAAAACAGGTGCAGAGCACTGTGCCATGGCTTCAAGCTGCAGAACACCCGGCATAATAGGGTTGCCCGGAAAATGCCCCTGAAAGAACTGTTCGTTCATTGTTAGATTTTTGTACCCTTTTGCGTATTTGCCCGGAACGCATTCCGTAATTCTGTCTACAAGCAGAAACGGAAACCTGTGCGGAATCATTTCCATAATCTCTAAAGTGTCAAAGCTTAACACTTCCTGTGTAACTTCTTCTGTCATTTATTCTCTCCTTATTTTATTTCGATTAATTTCTCTTTAAGCTGTTTGGCAACTTTAATATGAACAGCATGACCTGCCTCTTTTGCGAGAATCTGGCATTTCAGATTAAGCGGGTTCACGCCTGTAAGGTATAAATCTCCGATTAAGTCAAGGATTTTATGCTTAACCGGTTCCATCTCGCTTCTCAACGGGGTAGTGTAACCTTCCTCTTTTAATCCTACGGTGTTATCTATATTCACACCTTGAGCAAACCCGAGCATCTGAAACTTTCTCAAATCCTTATAAAATCCGAAAGTTCTGGCTTCAATAATTTCCTGCGGATTTTTCGGGTTATAGTTCACCCAGCGTCCTGTAAGATCAGGATGATTGTAATTCACGGCATAAGAGATAAATAATTCATCATCCGGAAGAATTACAAAGCTGGTCTTGCCGTTAAGATAATATACCGGTTCTGATACGGTATACTGTTTCGGTTTATAAAACAGCGGTTTTGCAATGCCAGTTTGTTTAAAAAGTTCAACCCATTCTTTAGAACTTCCGTCGAGTGCCGGCACTTCCATTTCATCCATGCAAATATCAAGCGAATCTATTCCGCAAAAAGCAAGTGCTGCAGTTAAATGTTCTGTCAGCATTGACTTTGCTTTGTTTTTCCCGAGCACTACGCAGTGTTCGGTTGATAAAACATTATCGACATCAGCACTGAATTCTTCTCCGGACACAAAGTATCTTATTTTTCCTTTATCTGACGGGAAAAACTTCACGGTGCACGGTTTATTTTTCATTAAGCCATTGCCTGAAATTTCGGCTTCTTTTTTTAAGGTTACTGTCATTACTGGTGTTCTTCCTCAAATACTTTTAACATCGGTTCGTATTTTCTGAATTTTGCAAAGATTTCCTGAGCGTCCTTCATTGTTTTGAGCTGTTTGATAAATTCTTTGCGCGGAACAGCCGGAATACCGACAATGATAGATTTTTCAGGGAATGATTTTGTAACGCCGGCTTTTGCGGTGACGATTGAATCCGAACCGATTTCAATATGATCGGCAAGACCTGCCTGACCTGCTATAACCACTCTGTCACCTATTACACAGCTTCCTGCAATACCTACCTGAGATACGATTAAGCAGCCTTTACCTATTTTACAGTTGTGGCCTATCATAACAAGGTCATCAATTTTTGTATTATCGCCTATTGTGGTATCTTCAATTGTCCCGCGGTCAATTGCTGTATTGGCACCGATTTCAACGTTGTTGCCGATTTTGACAGCCCCGATTGAAGGAATTTTGAATATTACCTGTTTTATATTTTCTTCTTTTATTGAGCCTTCTTTCCTTGCCTGTTCAATGTTGTCAGGGTTTTCTGTCACAAAGCTGAAACCGTCGGCACCCAGTGAAACCCCGTGATGGAGGATTACATCATCTCCGATTGTTACTCTGTCGCCGATATTCACGGACGGATGGAAGAAGCAGTTTTGACCGATATGGACGCCGCCTCCGATATATGAATTTGCCATAATTTTAGTATTATCTCCGATTACGGCATCATGAGAAATCACAACATTCGGCCCGATCTGGACATTTTCGCCTAGTTTTGCTGTTTCGTGAACAACGGCAGTCGGATGAACTCCCTTATTAACAACAGGCGGAACATAAAAAAGGTTAAGCAGTTTCATCATTGCAAGACGCGGTCTTTCAACTTCAATTGTTGTGAACCCGTCAATCTGAACGCCTAACGGCACCAGTGCCGCTTTAGCTTTTGATTTTGCGAGGTTTGCAATCTCGTCCTCGCCAAGTGCAAGGGCAAGAGTGTTTTCATCGGACAGAAGCGGAGGTGCTATCTGTGTAATTGTAACATCTGCTGCTTTTGTCAACATACCGTCAACGATTTGTGAAATTTCTTCTACCGTAAATGCTTTCATATATTTTCTCCTTGTATTTGATTATTATTTTTAACCGGCTGGATTGCTTCGCTGGCGCTCGCAATGACGACAGATGCCTTCATTCCTCATAGGTTTCATTTTAAACCTGACCAGCTTTAGTGACAACTGAGTCATTCTGAGGGCTTAAGCCCGAAAGAATCCAGCTTTTATGAAATTATTAAATTGAGAATGGTACGATTATTTTCATAGGCTGGATTGCTTCGCTATCGCTCGCAATGACGACAGGAGCCTTCATTCCTCATAGGTTTCATTTTAAACCTGATTTGCTTTAGTGACAACTGAGTCATTCTGAGGGCTCAAGCCCGAAAGAATCCAACTTTTATGAAATTATTAAATTGAGAATGGTACGATTATTTTCATAGGCTGGATTGCTTCTCTAACGCTCGCAATGACGTCGGGTGTATTCACTCCTTTCTCAGGCGATCTTTTGAAATTCTCCTCGGAATGACTAGAGGATTTCTTCATATAAGTCCAGCCAGTTTGGATTATTTGTTTCTATTAGTTCAAGTTTTTTCTTTCTTGATGCTCCTTTTAACTTCTTTTCCCTTTCAATTGCTGTTTCAATATTATCATAAATTTCGTAATAACCTAATTTATCAATATTGTATTTTTTAGTAAAACCGTCTGCAAATTTGTTTTTATGTTGGAATATTCGTTTAACTAAATCTGATGTAACGCCAACGTACAATGTACCATTTTGTTTATTGAATAATATATAAACATATCCACTCACTACTCACCATTCACTTTATTAATAATATTGGTAGTTGATTTGCCCTGCACAAACTCAATAAACTCAACCCTTGTACCGTTTTTTTTCATAATGTCAGCTTCAGGCAGAGTTTCCATATTGTAGTCTGCCCCTTTTGTGTAAACATCAGGTTTAATGTCATCTAAAAGATTCCGCGGACTGTCCTCATCAAATAATACCACATAATCCACATATCTCAAAGCGCTTAATATTTCAGCGCGGTCGTTTTCATTGTTTACAGGTCTTGACGGCCCTTTAATTGAGCGGACGGATTTGTCGGAATTTAAAAGAACAATGCAGTAATCCGCAAAGGATTTTGTTTTTTGAAGATATCTGACGTGTCCGGCATGCAGAATATCAAAACACCCGTTTGTGCAGACAACAGTTTTTCCTTCTTTGTGGATTTTGTCTACCAGATTTTTAATCTCATCTCTTTTTATTAACATATCCTTAATCCTTAGCGGCTGCAGATATTCCTCAGTCTGCTGTCATAAATAAATTTTAGCAGAAAAATATTATAAATCAAATCATGCCTTTGCAGTTGTCATCCCTCCGCTGCAGAAGCAGGTATGATGGCATACATTTTTAAGCTATCTGAAGAGTTTGTTCAAGCATCTCAATCGTTGTACGCGGAATGTCATATTCTTTCTTATCTTCTTTTTTTTGTTCCGGTTCTTTTGTCATCAGTGCTGTTTTTGAATTTTTAGTTTTTTCCATGGTTTTCATCCTTTAAGTTTTTCAGGGGTAAATTCTGAAATTATAAACCCCGTGATTAAATATTTTTGCTTATTTTTTAATAATATTTTTTATGTATTGAGTTGTTACTTCGATTTTATTCAGGGCATTCTGCATAGGCGCGGAAGGGTTAAGCATTTCAATTGCTCTTTTTTCCCTGTAATCGGGAAGCGGGGCTTCAAGCGGCAGACCGTTTTTCCCTATATTTATTTTAGGGGCTTGTTTTTTTGCTGCTTGAACAAAGGGTTTTACGGGGTTGATTTTTATTGACATTTTCTCCTCCAGATATAACTGCGGGATTTAGAATAATCCCATCTCTATAACTTTTTTACAAAGCCTTACTGTATTCAGTGCGGCTCCTATTCTGAGGTTGTCGGCAACGCACCAGAGAGAAATCCCGTTTTTAAACGCAAGATTTTTTCTTATTCTGCCGGCAAAAACAGGGTCTACTCCCGAGGCATCGCGCGTTGTCGGATATTCAAAGTTGTCAGGATTATCAATTACTTTTATCCCGAAAGAATTTTTTAAGATTTCTCTCACTTCATCAGGCGTAATTTCTTCTTCAAACTCAATGTCGACAGCTTCCGAGTGCCCGTTGTAGACAGGAACTCTTGCGGCTGTACATGAGATAGGTAAATCTTCAGGCAGGTGAAGAATTTTTTTAGTTTCGTTTACTACTTTCATTTCTTCTTTTGTATAACCGTTTTCGCAAAATATATCTATTTGCGGGATTACGTTGAAGGAAATCGGTTTTTTGAAACATTTGTTTTCAAAATCTTTACCTTCGAGGGTTGCTTTAGTGTTTTCAGTAAGTTCGTTAATCGCAGCAAGCCCTGCGCCTGAAACCGCCTGATAAGTCGAAACTATTAATCTTTTGATTTTTGCTTTTTCATGCAAAGGTTTGAGGACAAGCATTAACTGGGAAGTTGAGCAATTCGGGTTTGCTATGATACCTTTATGTTTTCTCAAATCTTCGTCGTTAACGTAAGCGATTACAAGCGGAACGTCAGGCTCCATTCTGAAAGCGCTTGAGTTATCAATGAGAACCCCGCCGCGTTTAACAATTTCCGGTGCAAATTTCTGCGATGTTGAGCCGCCTGCCGAGGCAAGGACGATATTTACATTGTCAAAACTTTCTGGTTTTGCTTCTTCAACTGTATATTCTTTTCCCTGAAATTCAAATTTTGTTCCTGCTGATTTTGCGCTTGATAGGAATTTTATTTCGTTGAAATCAATGTTTAATTCGTCAACGATTTTTGTAATTTCTCTTCCAACAACCCCTGTTGCGCCTAAAATTGCAATGTTTGGTTTTCTCATTATATCTCCTCAACAATCCTTTTTCTAATCCGGTGACGACTTCTCTTCCCCACCTTCGCGAGCTTGTGCGTGGCTTACCTTTTTTTGCCGGATTAGTAAATCCGACCTGCTGTCTATCATGCAGTAGGTTCTTATATTATATCAGTAAAAAAATTTTTGGAGATAATTTTGTAAAGAAAATTAACTACCATCTGTTTTCTTCAGGAATTTTCCAACCATTTCTCATAATTTTTTCGAAACAGAAATAACCGTTACCGTTGCTGCTGCAATTTAAATTAACTTCGTCATCACTTAAATCCCGTCCTGCAGGAATAAATCCTTTTTCACTAAAAACAAATGCGAAAATATCTTTTCCTATTACATTTGGTTTTTTTAATCCGTTTATATCAACATAAATCGCAACATAATCATTTTTCATATTTACGCCGAATTTATTATCTGTTCTGGCATATACGTCAATATCTATGGTGTAACCGTCAACCGTAGTTGCCAGTATGATAGTATTCCCGATACCTATACCCGGTCTGTGCCAATCAGGAGTGCCGCCATTAAGAGTTTTTGTCGTTTGAGCCCAGCAGCCTGAAGTATCAAGACACTCTTTTGTTATTTTTAACTGCGGTTTTAAGTAATAATTATACCAGTTTTTTATACTGTTAATATTTCCGTCAACAATTCCGAGTGCGGAATATTCCCCGTTTTTAGCAATTGTAAACATCATTGCCTGAGATAGTGTTGAATACATTTTCTTTAATTTATTGACTGCTATTATATGGTTTACTTTTGCTGTTAATGCCGGCAGTGTCATAGCCGCTACAACTCCGATAACTCCGAGGGTTATTAAGACTTCAGATAAAGTAAATCCTTTTTTTGTTATGTATGTCTTATTTTTGTTAAATATATTAATCATAATTTTATTATATTTTATAGTTTAAATATTGTCAACCCTATAAAATATAAATTATGACTAATGAGCGTTTGAAAACCCTTGGATTGAATATTAAATTTGCAAGAATGAAAAAAGGGATTTCTCAGGAAGAACTTGCAGAACTTGTGGATACTTCCCGAATTACAATAAGTTTTATTGAAACAGCACGACAAAACCCTACTATATTAAAAATTATTGATATAGCAAGGGTTCTGGATGTTGATATAAATGAATTAATTAAAGGGGTTTAATTAAAGACGATAGGACGATAAGTGCAATTAAGTGAAGAGCCCCCCAATCCCCACTTTAAAAGTGGGTAAGTCTAATCTTCTCTACTTTTGGAAGAGGGCAAGGTGAGGGTAAGTGATGTAGGTCGGGCGTATCTGCCCGACCAAAAAGACTTATAAAATTTTTTCAAGCCCGTAGGTGAAGTCGTTTTTCTCAAAAACATGTTTTACTGCGAGCATGACGCCCTGCATATAGCAATTTCTATCCATAGTGTCGTGGCGGATTGTCATGATTTGTCCTGCGGAGCCGAAGATTACCTCCTGTGATGCGATATACCCCGGCATTCTGACAGAGTGGATATGAATATCCGAATAAGAAATTCCGCCTCTGGCGCCTTTAATTGTTTCTGTTTCAGGGCAGTTATTTTTTGTGAAGGTTTCTTTTTCTTCTGACATCATAAGTGCTGTTTTAATTGAGGTTCCGGACGGTGCATCTTTTTTCTGATTGTGGTGAAGTTCTATGATTTCTGCGTTGTCAAAGTATCTGGAAGCCTGTTTGGCAAACATCATCATTAAAACTGCGCCTGTTGAAAAGTTCGGTGCAATAAGACATCCTGTGTTATTTTTTTCTGATAATTCCCTCAATTCCGCAATCTGTTCATCAGATAGTCCTGTTGTGCCGATTACGATTTTTATTTCATTGGTTAAGCAGTATTTTGCGTTTTCAAAGATGGATTTCGGCTGGGTGAAATCTATCAGCAGGTCAAATTTTACAGACTTATGCGCTTCTTCTATAGATTTATAGGTGTCATCGCCTGCGATGTCAATTTTTGCCACAAGTTCAGTTTCGGAACATTCCTCAACCGTTTTTACAACTTCTTTTCCCATTTTTCCTAATGCGCCGCATACTGCTATTTTTATCATAATTAAACTCTCCTTTTTTTTTGAATTTTTTCAGATAGGAATTTATATTTTCTCGGACACGCTCCCGCTCTGCTCCCGCTATCGCCTCGAAAACATAAATTCCTATCTTTAGATAAGTAAGGGATTTATATCGCAGTTTACACTAAATATGCGCAAACTGTCATGCTGAACTTGTTTCAGCATCTCTAAACACAGAGACCCTGAAACGAGTTCAGAGCCTGCCCTGAATTTATTTCAGGGGTGACAATTTGATATTATTTAGTATAAACTTATATATAATTCGCATAAAGTAATTTTATCAAAAAAATATTTTCCGTGTTATTATTATTTAGTAATTAGTTTATAAGGAGAGAAAGAATGGCAGACGCAAAAATTTTGGCTACAATCGAAAGAAGCGATACAGAACAATTGCAGATTTCAGTGAGCGAATACAAAGGAAGAAGTTATTTTAACTTGAGAATTTATTATACAACAGATGAAGGTGCAACATGGCTTCCGACAAAGAAGGGCGTAACTTTTGCACCTGATCAGCTTGATATTTTGTCTGACGCGATTGAAGAAGCTAAAAAAGAATTCATGGCAGAAGAGTAAAATCGGTTGAAAGGTTGCTGGTGGAATGGGTGAAAGGTTTGAAAATAATAATAATAAAACGAAACAATCTTTATTATTTAATCAAAATAATTTAACCGTTCAACCTATTAACCATTCCACCATTAAACCAAAGTACGCTCTTGCCTTAGTAAATATTAAAGGACTTGGCGTAAAGACTTTCAGTTATTTAATCCCCGATGAGATGAAGGACAAAATTCAAATCGGGCAGGCTATACTGGTGCCGTTTGGAAGGCAGGGGCTTATTAATGCTTTTTGCGTGGGGTTTTCGGATTATCTGCCCGAAGAGATTAAGGCGAAGAAAATCAATAAGATTTTAGATGAAACCCCGCTTTTTTCAATTGATTATTTAAAACTTCTTGAGTGGGTCGGGAATTATTACTGCTGTGATTTGGTAACGGTTTTGAATGCGGCAATACCTTTAAAGCTTATTGAAAAGGTTTCAAAAACCGAACAAACTGTTGAATTTGTAAGTTTTGAGGGCGCGACAAAACGACAGCTTGAAGTGCTTGAAAAACTAAAATCAAGCGGGAAGATGCCGGTTGTAATGTTTGAAAAATACGCGAAAACTACGCGTCAGACAATTAAAAAACTTGAAGCTGCAGGATGTTTGAAAATTTCGACAGAGGAAATTTACAGGAATCCGCTGGATATTTTGAGAATTGAAACAACAGAGCCTCTTGCAGCGCTTGAAGGCGAGCAGCTTTCTGCGTACGAGGGGATAAAGAAGAAGATAGAGGAATACAATAACCCCTCACCCCAACCCTCTCCCGCAAGGGGAGAGGGAGTAAAAGCCCGTCATTTTTATACCGAAAAAACTCTTCGCTATTCAAAAGAATTACGAAAATGTATGACAGATGCTGAAAATCTACTGTGGTTTTATCTGAAAAATAAACAGCTTAACGGGTATAAGTTCAGACGTCAGGAGGCTATAGATAACTATATTGCAGATTTTGTATGTTACGAGAAAAAATTGATTATTGAACTGGATGGCGGTCACCATAATGAAAATAAAAATATAGAAAAAGATAAAGCTCGCCAAAATTATTTTGAAAAACAAGGCTTTAAAGTATTACGATTTTGGAACAATGATTTATTTCAAGATATTGAGAGTGTTTTGGATGTGGTATTAAAAGCGTTAGAACCCTCTCCCCTTGCGGGAGAGGGTGGGACGGAGTCCCGGGTGAGGGGTCAGAATGAAACTCCGCCTGTAATGCTTCTCCACGGCGTGACCGCAAGCGGTAAAACTGAGGTTTATTTTAAGCTTATTGATGACACAATTAAATCAGGGAAAAATGTTCTTTTTCTTGCGCCGGAAATCGCACTTGCGTCGCAACTAACCAAAAGGCTTGCAAAAAAATTCGGAACAAAAGACGTTGCAATCTGGCACAGCAGTATTTCTGACGGCGAAAGGTATGACGTCTGGCAAAGACTTTACAAAGACGATATAAAAATTCTGGCAGGCGCAAGGTCTGCTGTTTTCGCGCCGCTAAAAAATATCGGACTTATTATAATTGACGAGGAGCATGAGGGGGCTTATAAGCAGACAAGCCCTGCGCCGAGGTATGACGCAAAAGTCGTTGCGCAAAAACTTGCAGAATTCCATAACTGCCCGCTGCTTTTAGGGTCTGCGACTCCTGATATTTCTGTTTACTATCGCGCAATTAATTCCGGAAACCTCTTTGAAATGAAACACCGCTATCGTAACGCGCCCATTGCACCGGTTTCGGTTATTAATATGCAGGAACATTCAAAAGCCGCCTATAGAAGTGTTATTTCAAAACCCCTGCAGACCGCTATAAACGAAACTTTAGAGAAAAAACAACAGGTAATTTTACTTATAAACCGTCGCGGGTTTTCAACGTTTACGCAGTGTCAGGCATGCGGACATGTAATTGAATGCCCCAATTGCGCGATTCCTATGATATGGCATGCCAAAGACCAGCGGCTTAAATGCCACTACTGTAATCAAGTGGAACGCTTCCCTGATGTCTGTCCCGAATGCGGTTCGGATGCCCTGAAAAACAGCGGCACCGGCACCCAGAAAATTGAACAGTATGTAAAAGAACTTTATCCTGATTACAATGTCGAGCGTGTTGATAGTGACGTTATGGTGCGCAAGGGCGAGCACGTAAGGCTTCTGGAGCGGTTTCAAAAGGGCGATATTGATATTTTAGTCGGTACCCAGATGATTGCAAAAGGGCTGGATAACCCGAACGTCACCCTCGTCGGGGTAATTTCAGCCGATGCAAGCTTTAACCTTCCGGATTTTAGAGCCTCCGAGCGCGGATTCCAATTGCTTACGCAGGTTGCAGGGCGCGCAGGAAGGGGCGAATTCACAGGGCGCGTGTTTTTCCAAACGTATAACCCTGATTTTTATGCCCTCGAAAGTGCTAAATCCCAGAATTATCCGGAGTTCTACAAAACCGAAATTGCTGCGCGTGAAGAATTTGACTACCCGCCGTTCAGCCAGATGATAAGACTTATTATAAGTTCGACGAATAACTTTCGCGCGGAAAAATCCGCTCAGGAAATTGCAATGAGATTATGTCTGATGATTGACAAATACGGGATTTCCGAACGTCTTGAAGTCCTCGGCCCGACCCCTTGCGTAATCGAGCGGATTAACGGGTATTACAGGTTCCAGATTATCATCAAAAATAAGCTTGAAGAAAAAGGGCATAATTTTATCTCAAGCTTTCTGAATAAAATCACAATGCCAAAAGACATAAAGCTTGCGATTGATGTAGATCCTATGGATATTTTGTAGGTATTCAAGGGGAGGACTGCTTTCAACCGCCCCTTCTACTTAATTATTTCGGGAGATTTTTGAAGTAATCTTTTTCAGTGAGCGCTTTGTAAGCACATCCTATACCGTTATGTCTGTCAGTGTTTGCAATATCGCATGGCATACTTCCCCACATTGCATCGTCAATAGTAGTCATAGGATGTCCCATCGGCAGGACTTTGCCTCCTTTTATCTGAAATGAAAAGAGATCATGCCCCCAGAGATTAGGTTTTTTCGCTATCCCGTTTACATCAACAGTAAGAACAAGGTTGTTTAATTTATTGCCTGAATTATTTACTATCAGAAACATTCCGTCAGCCATTATCATTTGACCTTCATCAAACCACTCCATCGTAACGTTTTGGGATTTATTATACGTTTTATAAGTTGATACCCGTTTAACTGTACTTCCATCAACTGTTATATCGGCATCAACACAATTTTTCCCGTTGCACTTGACATAATTTAACAAATATTTTTTTAACACCGGTAAAAATGTATTTGCCCCGAATTCGTCTTCCCAATTCCCTGAAAGTCCTTCTTCATATTGCATACGCTGTACCGCCTGAGAAAGCACAGAATAAGATTTTTTAAATCCGGCTTCAAGCTCTTTTCCCTGTGTCCGGTTGACAAGAGCCGGCAGGGTCATTGCGGCAACTACTCCTATTATACCGAGAGTTATTAACACTTCTGCAAGTGTAAATCCTTTATTCATAACTATCCTCATGTTGTGTTATGTCTAATTTATTAATTAACATGTAGCATTATAACATGTTTTTGTGGCTAAGTCAACATGCTGCTCCATTTATTTATTGATTTCTTGTAATAGTATGTTTATAAAGGAATGAGTTTATGACAAGATTACGGGAACTATTTGGCAGACGGCTTGAGGAGCTGTTAAAATCTCATAAAATGAAACAGTGCGAACTGGCTGAACAACTTAATATTGATCCCCAGAGTATCAGCAGAATGATTGCAGGTAAACATTTTCCAAAGGAAGAAAATATTGAAAAGATGATTCAGGCATTTAATATTCAGCCGGAAGAATTGTTTAAATTTTCACATGTGGCGGATGATGAGCAGCTTATTCAGGATATAACCCGTCTTGTTTCCAATGCACCCGGGGAAAAAATCCGGCTGGCTCATAAGATTATTACTGCTATTATGGAATAATTGTATATTAATATTTGTAAAATATATCCTTCAATCTATCCTCGCCGCACTTTGATGTAGTAATATTGGAAAAAATATATACGGGGTTAATAAAAAATCAAAAGGGGTATTACATTATGAGAATCAGTCCTGTTAGTTTGAGTTACTCAAACACTTTAAGCAAAACTAAAAACAAGAGTGGTGAGAACAAAAATTTTTCGCAAACCCATGAATATATAGCGCGTTCTGCAAGTCAAAACGTTAGCTTTAACGGATTGTTGAAAGGTTTATTAGAATTAGCCAAAAGTTTATCCGGCTATGAGCAGACAGTGAATAGGCTTGTTAAAAATGCAGCAGTAGAAAATAAAGCTGCGGCTTTTGTCGATAAAATTGACAGTGTCATAAACCGCAGGAATATTACAAATCGATTAGGCAGAGTAAACGGTTATGAAGAATTCCACAACAGCAATGCCGGAGAAAAACTTATGCGTAAAGTTGAACTAAATCCTGATAATTCCGTGAAAACCATAACAACTTATGAGTATGTGCCGAATTCAAAAAATAATGAATTATCCAGAACGTTTAATTTTGATGCAACCGGCAATTTGCAATGGGAAACCCGTTACATTTACGAGGAAACTTCTGCGGGGAGCCGCCGGCTTGCGGAAACAGCAGATTACTCCCCGGATGGCACTTTACGTCATATAACCCGATATTTTAATGACGGCGTCAGGGCTGATTATGATGCTCAGGGTAATGAATTAAAGCGCTTAAGAAATGTATGGCGCAGCGATGCGGGCTATTCTACCGAGGTTATGGAACTTAATCCCAATTCTCCTTATTACGGAAAAATTCAGGTGCTTGATGACGACTTAAATTTGTTTGAAGTTATCAGGTTTGAAGAAATTTCGTGTCCGTATTATCGCATTGCTAAGGAATACGCATATTATCCGAACGGACAACTTAAAAGAGAAGGTGAAAGGATGCTTGATTCCTCAGGGTTTGGTGAAGGCGAACTTGATTTAAATAAAGAATTTTACGAAAGCGGTGCGCTGAAATATATCAAAAATTCCAGCGGCTATGGATATAAAAAATTCTATGAAAACGGAACCCTGCTTGAAGAACAGAGAGTTTCAACAGGTTATTCTGGAACCCGTACTTATATTTCAGGTAAAATTACAGAAACTTATGCTGAGGACGGAAAGACAGTTATCAGGTTTGCAAATACCTGTCCGCATGATTCAGAGGTCTACGGTATTAATGAAAGAGCCTACATAAAAGACTACTCGCCTGATGGCAAAACGCTTAAAAAAGTGGAAATAAAGTCCTGTAACGATTACAGAAGTATAGATGAATGGTATACAGTGACTTTTGATGATAACGGAAACCTTTCAAAAATATATGATAAACAAATGTTTTCACCTGATGACAAACCTGATTTTACGGCAGGTAATAATATAGAAAATTGCTCTGCAAAAGTAAAAGAAATATATCAGAAATGGGTGAATGCCAATAAAAATAAAGGTTAATGATAGCGGTGCGGCTGAAAGCCGCCCCGCTTATTTTTCTCATTATTTCGGGAGATTTTTGAAGTAATCTTTTTCCGTGAGCGCTTTGTAGGTGCAGCCTATGCCGTTAATATTTGAGTACTCTCTGTGGGAGCAATATATATCATCACGGTATACAGTGTCTTGTGCCCCCATCGGAACAAGCCTGCCATTGTCCAGTATCTGAAAAGTAAATAAATCGTGTCCCCAGCGGTTAGGTTTTTTATGTACACCGTTTACGTCAACAGAAATAAAAAGCCAGTTTTTGTCAGATTGAGGGTTGTTTTCAATCATAAAGAACATTCCGTCTATTGTGATTGCCTGACCGTCATCCAATAAACCTGTTCCTACCGGTATATTAGTATAAGACTTATAGTTTATGGAACCTAATTGTGCGTTTTCTAAACTTTCCTGAGATTCACAGGATGACCTGCCGCAGTCTTTAGATAGTTTAAAATATTTTTTGAAAACTTCCATAAAATTTCCTGTATCTTTGTAATTAGCTGCATTAACAATCTGTCCTTCATCGTAATTCATTTTGTTGATTGCATTTTGTATTAGAGAATAAGCTCTTTTTAGCCCTGCCTCAAGCTCCTTTCCCTGTGTACGGTTAATCAGTGCCGGCAGGGTCATTGCCGCGATTACCCCGATTATACCAAGCGTAATTAAAACCTCTGCTAAAGTAAAAGCTTTCTTGTTCATTACCCCTCCTTATATTAATAAAATAATATTTTGTATTCAAAAAGTAAATACATTTTGTAGTGTATTTTTGAATATATCTTATTAATCTGAATTTGAATACAATTACTTACAGGGATTTTATGAACGAATTTAAACCTATAAAACAGGAAAAAACAGTTATAAGCATACGGCTGGATGTCGATATGTTGAAAAAGGTTGATGAACTTTCTTTGCAGACTGATATTAGCCGCAATGAATTTATCGTGCAGTGTATTGATTACGCGCTGAAAAATTTGAAACAGTAACTAGAGATGCGGTACCTCTTGTGATGGGACTTATTATTGAACTACTCACCCTTCACCTATCCAAAAGTCCGGATTGCTCCGGCTGAAGACTCGCAATAGAGTTTATTCCATACTTATAAATAGGAGGTTTTAGAGAAAACCCTCGGGCGGATTTGCACTACCTCCCTGACGAAGGAATGCTTCCGGATAGAGCTTCTATTGCAGTGTTTTCGGCTTTTTGATAAATACAAGCATAGGTATAAGCATAAATGTCGCAAACGCAAACCAGCGGAAGGTATCAATATACGCCCATAAATGCGCCTGCTGAACAAGCTGTGAATAAATCTGGCTCTGAGCCATTGAATGTGCGGTAAATGTGTCTGTCAACGGTGCAAACGTGCTGCTTAGGGCATTCACACGGTCAACAAAAACATTATTCGTTTCGTGAAGATGATTAATCAGCATGTTCTGGTGTACCTGCGCAAACCTTGATACCATTGTTGTTCCGAGTGAAGTTCCGATTGCTCCGCCTATGTTTTTTACAAGGTTCTGGAGCCCTGTCGCGTTTGTCATCTGGTCATTTTTCATTGTGGAAAATGAAAGCGGGATTAGCGGCGTTAGTGCCAGAAAGAGGCCGGAGCCGTATAAGATGTTTGGCAAAGCAATTGTAGTTAAATTTATCTGCAGGTTTATCATTCCGAAAAATACACTTCCAAATCCGAGAAGAGTTAAGCCAATCATTACAATCCGGCGGTCGCCGAGTTTTTTTGAAAGTGTAAGATAAAGAGCTACCCCAATAAAGCTCCCGACACCGCGTGAGCCCATTGAAAGTCCGCTTAAGTAGGCGGTGTATCCCAGAAGATTCTGCAGCATTGAAGGCAATAATGCTGCAGATGATAAAAATACGCCCATCAATATTACCTGCACAAGTGTTCCGAAAAAGTAGGTTCTATCTTTAAGCACCCTTAAATCAATAAGAGGTTCTTTCCCTTTTGCCTGTGAAATAAAAAACAGAATTGCAAATATAACAGAAAATGTAGTCAACCAGCATACCCATGCTGCCCCGAACCAATCGGCATCATTACCTTTGTCCAGTACAATCTGCAAACAAATCAGCCAGCCGGATAAAAAAGCCATTCCTTTAAAATCAAAATGAACATTCTTCTGTTTTTTTGCATAAGGCGGTTCCTGCAGGAGATTTTTTGCAAGAAATACGCACACAAATCCGAGCGGCACATTTATGAGATAAATCCATGGCCATGACCAGTTTTCCGTAATCCAGCCGCCGAGAACCGGCCCTATAAGAGGGGCAAAAATTACTGCAATCCCAAAAATTGCCATTGATTTCGGACGGTCTTTTTTCGGAAAACTCTCGAGCATTATGGACTGCCCCAGCGGCAAAAGCCCGCCGCCTCCGAGGCCCTGCAAAAACCTCGCAAGCACAATTTCTATCATAGAATGTGAAATAGCACAGAGAAATGATGATATGGTAAAGATTATCGTGCATATCATAAAATAATTCTTGCGCCCGAAAAGTTTGGACGCTGCGGAAACAAGAGGTATCGCAATACCGCTTGCTATTAAGTAACTTGTTAAAACCCAGGTGGATTCGTTTAAACTTACTGACATTGAGCCTGCAATGTATGTTAATGCTACGTTTGAAATTGTTTCATCCAGCACAAACATGAATATTGCAAGCATTACCGGTGTAACCATCAGCCACGGGTTTATCGTCGGGTGCCATTCTTCCTGTGCATTTATATTTTCGGTCATTTAATCTCTTCCTCGTTTTAATAACCCTCTCCGGAATTACTAAATTGACTGCATTCATTAAGTAACTCTACCATCAGCACAAGGCATACAGGGGCACACGCTTTGCAAAGTTCAGCGGTTCTCTTTGTATCACAAAGAGAGAGGAGTGGGCTATTTATTTTCCTGTCAATTTTCTGTCCAGCCCTTTTACAAAGCCGAAGTGCAGGAAGGATGTTATTCCTGCTAAGTATGCGGAAAATTTATGTACCTTCATCTTGTGCGGGAACTTTATCTTTTTCATTCCGGTAATTCCGCAAACAGTTCCAAATCCGAGCGCTGCGTATCCGGTGTCACAAACAAGATGCCGGTGAAGCGTCCACTTTTTGGAATTTACTGCCTGCTTTGGCTGCTGTATCGGGGAAATTGTGTTCATCATCATATTTAACTTTAACATAAAGAAATTTTTCGGGTAAGATACAATGACAACATTTCTTTACATAAAGCTGCCGCTCCTTAGCCTGTAAATACACAGGCAGTGTCAAACCTGCGCTAATTTGAGATTTGTTAAATTCTTTAGTACATTCCTGTACCGAGACCCGGCATCATCCCCGGCATTATTCCCTGCATGCTGTTTTGCATCATATTATTGTTGTCGTAGAATTTCGGGAAGTTATCATAAGTCATAGGGGCTGATTTATCTGTGTTTTGAGTTACGGTGCCCTTGCTTGTATCTCTGGTTTTAATAACTTTTTTTACCGGTTCCTCATCACTCTTTTCTTCTATTTCGTAGCCGTAATAGTCGTATTGTTTTTCTCCGGATTTTTTAACTTCTGTAGGCTGTTCAAATTTTTCAAGATTTTCTGTCTTGGGCAGAGAGCGGTTGAAACCTGAAAATCCCTGCGACTGGTTCATATATTTAACAGCTTCCAGATGGGTGCTGCCTTCTGCAAAAACAGGCGCTGTAAATGCCATTAAACACATTATTAAAAATACTTTTTTCATACTTATCCCTCTTTATTATATTTTTTCATATAGGCTTTCAGTACGTTTACGAGTTTGTATAAACCTATTGAGTGAGAAGCTTTCACAAAAACATTATCGCCGTTTTTAAGCCAGCCGGCAAGTTCTTTGTTAAGAAGTTCAACTTTTTCGTAGTATGCCCCCGGGTAATCCAGTTTTAAAACATTCCAGAGAGCTTTTACTTCCTGACCGCAAAGGAGAATTCTGGAAGGGTTGACTTCTCGGATTGTTTTTTCAAGTTCAAGGTGCTGTTTTTTTGTATCGGAGCCGCCTTCTGACATGTCGCCGATAATGAGAACCGAACTTGCGTCGCCGGTAATCTTTTTAAACCCTTCAAGCGCAGCTTTCATAGAAAGCGGGTTTGCGTTGTAAGCTTCATCAATAACGTGGATAGTTTTGTCCGGAGAAATTTTACCGCTGAAAGCTTCTCCGCGTCCGGCAAGGCTCTGGAAGTGCGTAAGTTTTTCTACCGCTTCTGCAATATCAAGTTTCTCAAGATATACAACGGCAAGAGCGGCAGCCATATCGAGCATTATATGTTCCGGTGTCGGGGTATCGTTAAGTTTGTAGGTTTTGCCCTCAATTTCAAAGGAGTTTTCAGTGCCGCAGTTAATTTTTATATCGGCATCTTTTTTGCCGAAGGTTATAATATTTAATTTTTTAGCTTTTGCGGCATTTTCAATAATATCATAGTGTGCAGTTTCGTTGTAAAGTATAGCATAAGCGCCCTCCTCCATTGCAGTGAAAACTTTGCTTTTTTCAAGTGCAATATCGGAAAGCTGCTGATCTTCTCTCAGGTGAACGGGTGCAACATTTGTAATTATTGCATAGTCAGGCTGCGTAATTTTTGAATTTCTTGCAATCCCGCCGCCGAGTGAGGTTTCTATAACCCAGTAGTTATCTTCAATATTAAAGTTTGACATGTTCCATGAAATTCCCCATGAAGTATTTGCCTGACAGAGGTTTGCGCTGGCGCCTCTGTCTTTCAGGAGGTCATAGAGCATTTTTGTTGTGGTTGATTTACCGGAACTTCCTGTAATATCTATAACTTTTCCGTTAAAGAACTTTCTTATATACTTTGCGAACATTAAGATTGCATCACCGGGGTCAACTTCAAGCTCCACAACAGGTTTGCCGTAATGTGAGAATTCTTCCGGCGCGGTTGTAACGATTGCGGAAATTTTGTCAAGAACTCCGTCGAGTTTATCTTTAAGAATACCCCGTTTTTCCTGACCGGCGCGAACGAGCGCCATGCTCTCATCAACAAAATCAGTATGCCAGATTCTCAACCCGTTTGATGTCCATCCTTGCGGAAAATTATGCAGCGTGCAATCGCATATTGCTTCTTTAATTTTTTCTTCAGTCCAGAATTCCATATAATAAATTTAGCATAAATTATTGCTTTCAGCAAGAGCGGGAGTTTTCAATTTCAGCACTGCGCTGTGACGGTTTGAGGTTGCTTTTTCTTTTCTGTAGGAGAAAAACAGGTCATTATCGCAGGAGGTGCAGTAAGGGCATACATCAATTTCGGTTACTCCTGCCTCATTAAGCTGGCGGGCGTTGATATTTTTAAGGTCAACAAATTTTTCGTTATTCCGTATTTCGCTGAGGCCTTCAAAATCGGATACGGTTTCTTTAAGTTTTTCAAAGACTTCATTCCCGACATTATAGCAGCACAGGGAAATTGCAGGCCCTATCAGAGCCGTAATATTTTCCGGATTTGTGTTAAAATCTTCCCTCATTTTTTTGACAGCTTTTGCTGCAATCATTCCTGCTGTTCCGCGCCAGCCGGCATGAATTACCGCGCCGAGGTTTTGTTTTCTGTCGTATAAAATAACAGGCGTACAGTCTGCAAAATTTAAAAATACAGCCTGTTCCGTGTTATTTAAAATAAGTCCGTCTGTATCAGGATATTCTGATTTTCCGACCTGCGTAATTTCAATATGAGAGGTGTGTGTCTGGCATGGCGAAACCAGGTTTTCTCTTTTTATTTTCAGAAAATCACAGATTAAGTTTTTATTTTCTTCGACGAGGCCGTTCATCTCGGGTTCTTTATTTTTAATAACGGTTTCTTTTGTTGTAAAAAAAGCTTCTGCACTCCCGTTTATAAAATCAGATTTTAAAATTTTTTTCCCGTTTATGTAATCAAAATAAAACATAGAATTATTATATCCGAAAAATTCTCCTGCAGCAAATAATTCCCGTCAGGACTCATCAGAAACATTCCTGTGTAAATTTAAACAGATTACCCTGCTGTCGGATGTTCAAATTTGATTTATAAAATATTCTGATTTTACTGAGTGGAACATTTTGCAAAAGGAGAGCATGATGAACGAAAATTTTAGAAAATATCTTGTAGAATTTATCGGAACATTTTTTCTTGTTTTTACAATAGGAGCGGTTACCAGAATAGGGGTGCCGGGGGTAATTCCGGCGGCTGCAATCGGGGCGGTGCTTATGGTTATGGTGTATGCCGGAGGGTTCATCTCCGGCGGACATTATAATCCTGCGGTATCTCTGGCGGCAGTTGTAAGGGGAGCAATGCCGGCTTATCAGTGGGTGCCTTATGCGCTGTCGCAGATTCTCGGCGGAATAGTTGCGGCTTTTGTAGTGAATTATCTTGCCGGAGAGGTGCCGGATGCTTCAACTATGCTTTTTAGTATGCCGGCGCTCATTACGGGTGAATTTCTTTTTACGTTTGCGCTCTGCTATGTTGTTCTTCTGACAGCTACAGCAAGGGAGGTCGAGGGAAATTCTTATTACGGGCTTGCAATAGGTTCAACCGTAACAGCCGGAATTTTTGCTGTGGGCGGGATTTGTCTTGCTGCATTTAATCCAGCAGTTGCAATTTCCTGTATTGTTATGCACACTATCTGCTGTTTGAAGATTGCACTTGTAACAATTCTTGTAAATCTGCTTGCAGGATTGGCTGCAGGCGTTACTTACAAAGCCGTTAACGGCAGGTAAGTTTTTTAAAAAAGATATAAATATCCGCAGCCCCGAAACAATGCTGCGGGTATTTTGTTCTGTTAAATTATTGCCGGCGTCAGGTTTTATGTGGTAAAATGTTTTTTATGAAAAAGATTTTAATTATGTTTGCGGCATTTTTGCTGCTCCAGAATATTACTCCTGCACAGGGAAACATTAGTTTTATTTACATCAACGGTTCAAACAACAATGATGAAAAAATGAAAAACTGGTTTGAAGAAGGTGTGAATAAGCTTCATCCTAAAATGCGGGAAAGCTTTGTGAAAAATGAAGAAGCCTATCACCTTTTTCTGAAGGACGGCGGGTATTCAATTAATGAAAAGCCGGTGATTTTTTTCTGGGGGGATAAGAGTAAGACTGATCTTGAATTTGTAGAGCATCAGCTTGATATATCAAAAGCTTTCAGTCCTACGATTGCTTACGGTGTCAGGTCTTTGATTGCAGGATTTTTACACGATGCTATCTGGGTGCAGAAATCCCATCACATGCTTCCTATTCTGGATGATTTGAACGAAACCGTAAAGGCAGAAGCTGCTAAAGGGAATAAAGTTGTGCTTTACGGTTACTCTGCGGGAAGTTTTATTACATATGAATATTTGTTTAACAAACTAAGGTATATTGATGTAAAAGCTTTGTTTGATGCTGTTGCGGTCAGTGAAGATATAAAAATTTTTGTTGCAGAAAATCCGATGAATAACACCTGTATCTCTGCGCTTTATAAGGCACAACTGGGGGCAGTGACATCTGACGGACATCTGCGTGTTGACAATAATCCGGAAACTTTTAAAAAGAATTACCTGAAATTAAATGAAGCAACGGAAAATGCCTGTGTGCCGCAGGGTGTTCTTATGGGGGTTGTAAATTTTGCAAGTCCGCTGGTGCTTTTTTATTCCGACCTTGCAGATCCAGATTACGAACTCACTTATTATAACAAATTTTTGCTTAAAAATATTATCGAGGACGGACTTTTCCTGCTGACCGTAAACTTTAAGGAAGATCCGATGGGGTATCCGTCCACCCAGAACTTAACGCTTGAGGATATGGAAGCTAAGGCGAAAATTAATCTGAACGAACCGAAAGGATTTGTTTTTGACAATTCTACAGTATGGAGCAAGAGAACATTCCTGCTGGCGCATACCTCTTACTGGTCTGCATGCAGAGTTTTTTCAAAAGAGGTTGCAAAATCTTATGTGACAGGATATAAATTTCTGTACGATAAAGATTTTCAGCAAAAGTTATTGAACAAACGCAAATACACATCTGATTTATAAGGAGATAAGATAATGAATTTTGATGACGGAGTACAGTTTGATCCGGGATTTGTAGCGCATATTTCAGCAATAATCCCTAATATTGAATACGTTTACGGAACTCTCAGCAGGTTTAGAAATTTCGGGCAGAAGAAAAACCAGTTTAAGATGTTTTACCCGAAGATTAAGGTGCTTGTTGATGATTATATAGCGTTTTATCTGGGATGTATTCTATGGGCGGATGCTATTAAGACTCTGGATAACAAACCTGTACTCGGCAACTTCTGCTGCGGAGGAGAATACAACGAAGCGGAAACTGTTTCCGAAGTGGATTTTGTCTACTCTTACCTTGCACAGTTTAAAAAAGACGTGAAGTATTATCTCGGGAAAGATTACGAAATTGATGAAAAATACCTGAAAATTCTTGAAGCATACAAAGAATTTTTAACTGAAAACAAAGGCTTTACCGAATTAAAAACTACAGATGATATAAAGCTTCCGGCATCTGTGAAACTTCTGACAGCAGAAAGTGCCAAACCTGTTTTTGAAAAAATTGAGGAGGTTGTCGAAAGCGGAAAACTTACAGAACTTTACGGTCTGTACTGTGACATTTTATAAGCTTACAGCGCACACGGGTAGAGAAATTTTATGAATATTAGAGAAAAACTTTATCAAATGTTTATCCTCGGGCTTGAGGGCGGAGGGTATAAAAAAGCGCTTACGGAAGGACTCGGCGGGGTGATATTTTTTACAAAAGATATTCAAACAGCCGGACAATTCCGTGAGTTGACATCAGAAATAAAAAGTTTCGCAAAAGTTCCCCCGTTTCTCTCTATTGATCAGGAGGGCGGCAGGGTTGAGAGAACCGAAAATATTCATAACGGCAAAAAATATTTATCTGCGAAGTTTGCCTTTGAAAAAGGTGAGGAATTTTTAAAGGAGCAGACAAAAGAGATTGCGCTGGAGCTTAAAAGTTACGGGGTAAATCTTAATTTTGCGCCCTGCCTTGACGTGAACACAAATTCTTCTAATCCTATTATAGGTGAGCGGGCTTTTTCTGATAATGCGGACAGCGTGATTAAGGCAGGGAGAATTGTCACTGAAACTTACCGCGAAAGCGGGATTATACCATGTGCAAAGCATTATCCTGGACACGGGGATGCTGATGCGGACAGCCACCTGACGCTTCCCCGTATTGACCTGAGCCTTGAGGAGATGGAGAGAACCCACATAAAACCTTTTGCCGCAGCAGTAAAAGACGGCATTGAACTGATTATGGCAGCGCACCTTCACTGCACATGTTTTGATAAAGAGATAATCCCTGCAAGTTTAAGCAAAACCGCGCTTTCGTATTTGCGCGATACTCTTGGTTTTGACGGAGTTATAATTTCCGATGATATGATGATGAAAGGTGTTTCGCAATTCGGGATTGCAACAGCAATCGAAAAAGGAATCCGCGCCGGATTAAATATGTTTATCCACAGAAATTCCACGCCGGATGTGATTGATGCAATTGAAAAAATTTCAGAAAAAGCCAGAACTGATACTGAGCTTTCTGAAAAAATTGAAAAATCTTACGAAAAAATTATGCACTTGAAATCTTTTTAACACGCTCCCATCGGCACCCGCTGTCGTTTAAAACATCTGTTCCGGCATGTTTGCCTGACAAAAATTCCTGATGCTCTTTGTAACAAAATGTAAAGTTGAATTTAAAAGTGTCTGAAATTCAATTATACTCTGAGATAGGATAGGATAGGATAGGATGGGGTGGCGGTATAGCAATCTTTTCGGGCAGAAATTTTTATTAAAAGTATCTGACAGGCGGATTTTAAAAAGCACGAAAGGAGATTATTATGAGTTTTTTATCAATTGAAAATTTTGGAGGAAAGCCTAACAGTACAGGGGTTCAAAAAAGAGAAACAGCAAAGACTGATTTAAGTATTTCTTCCCAAGTAAATTAGCATGGCGGGATTTTCGGTTTTGGCCCTAAAAAAATTGTTACCGAAATTAACGACGACGGTTCTAAAATCGAAAAACAGTATGATAAAGATAACAATTTGAGGAAAGAAATTGTTTATAAAGATGTTAATGGCGACGGAAAAGAAGATATTTATTCAGTAACTTCACATGTTCAGGCTAACCCTGAATTCGATATAAATGCCTCCTCCTCAACTTTTATTGATAATGATGGTGACGGTTATGATGATGTTGTTATAAAAAAAGAATATGATAAAGACGGGAAATTAAAAAAAGAAACTAAAACCGTTCTAGAGGACATAAATGACGTTAAAGGCAGGCAGCATTTAGAATATGAAACTTTTAACAGAAAGATGGAAACACATAAGTCAGGTATTTATATGTATTAAAAAAGGAGGCATCAGCCTCCTTTTTTTAACTTTCGATAAGTAAGCTTGCGCCGATAACTCCTGCTGTGTTTCCGAGCTGTGCCGGAACAACTTCTACAGTTTCGCCCGCACTCTTCATTGCGCGTTTTTTGAGTGTTTCTTTGAGAGGAGCGAGAAGCAGGTCGCCTGAATCCGCAACACCGCCGCCCACAATAATTCTTTCAGGATTGAGAAGGTTTACAACGCTTGCCATTCCTATACCGATGTATTCACCTGTAATTGTGAAAATTCTTTTCGCAACCGGATCTCCGGCTTTGGCGGCTTCGCATACTATATACGGAGTAATTGCTCCGCCGTTTGCCATTTCTCTGAACTTTGTGGACTTTCCGCCTTTAATATATTCTTCTGCCATTGCAACAATAGAAGGCCCCGAGGCAAAAGCTTCCAGACAGCCGGTATCTCCGCAGCCGCAAATAGGGCCGTCATGAATCTGGAGTTTTATATGACCGATTTCACCGGCAGCATTTGAGGCTCCGCGGACAAGTTTTCCGTTCACAATAAGCCCGGAACCGATACCTGTGCCGACTGTAATACAGATTAAGTTTTCACACCCCTTGCCTGCTCCGAAGTTTAATTCCCCGAGTGCCGCACATCTTACATCGTTGTCAACGCGTGTCGGAATATGAAATTCACTTTCTATCATCTGAGCTATAGGAACATCAACCCAGCCCGGAATATTCGGTGCATTTCTTACAACTCCAGCTTTGTAATCAACTTGCCCCGGAAATCCAAAACCTATTCCCTGAATATCTTTTGATGAAGTTTTAGTTTCTTTCATCAAATCATATATTGCCTGCTTAATATTATTAACTGTGTATTCGTAACCCATTTCCGCACGTGTCGGAACTGAATTTGAATATGTAATTTTGCCGTCGCTTGTGACAAGGGCAATCTTTACGTTTGTTCCGCCGACATCAATTCCAATTCTGTTTTTTGTCATCCTCTTTTTCCCCTTCTTATTAAATTAAAGTCTGTATTTATATAATATGACAAACAAATCTCCTGTGAAATATTTTAGAAATTTTTACATTTTTTATTGCTTATTTATTTCTTACCTTCCTGTAACAATATTACCGGTTTGTTGTATAATTTTACTATGGCAGTATATTTTTTCTACGGTGAAGAAGATTTTAATATAGAAAAAGAAATAGACAAACTCAAAAAAGGTCTTGATAAGAATTTTCTTGAAATGAGTTTCAAAACCTATGACAACCCGAAATTTCCGGATTTGATTTCAATACTCAGAACTCAGCCAATGATGTTCGGCAAAATGCTTATTGTGATAGACTGCTATAATTATTTCTCAAAAACTTTTGACGATAAAGAAATAAAAGAAATTGCCGCGGCGCTTGAAAATAATGATGAAAATTTAGATATTGTTTTTGTGGCACAGCTTCCGAGAGACGAGGGCAAGAAACTCGATTCCCGTAAAAAGTTTTTTAAAACACTTTCAAAATATAACGCGAAAGAGTTTGCCGTAATTCCGTCTTATAAAACTGCCGAACTTGAAGATTGGATTAAAAAAGATGCAAAGTCAAAAGGTCTGAAAATGTCGCCGGAGGCTCTTACTGCAATGATTACGCAGATAGGAAATAATCTCCGTCAGCTTGATACCGAACTTGACAAACTCCAGCTAATGGCATATCCGGAAGGACTTGTCACAGGGGAGATGGTTAGGGAGGTTTGTGTTTCTAATGAGGATTTGTTTGCGTTTTCGGATTACCTGATGGAAGGAGAAAAGGATAAAGCGCTTAAAGAATACAGAAAACTTCTGGACAAAAAGTATTGTCTGGAGATAGTTTCCACCCTGCAGACAATGGTGAGAAGATGGATAATTCTAAAGGCAAAATCTTCTTCCTGCTCCCCGTTTGAACTTTCGCGGCTGACAGGCCAGCACGAATATGTGGTGAAGCTTACACTGCAGAAACTGAAAAAAACTAATTTAAAAGATTTAGTAAAACTTAAGAAAAATATTACGGAAGCCGAGTACAAAATTAAAGCCGGTCTTTCACAGAATCCGGAAGCGGAGGTCGAAAATGCTTTCTTTAGATAAACAGTACCCTTTTTTGATGAAATATTTTTCCGCAGGAATTAACAATCCGGATAAAAATATTGCGCACTGTATTCTTTTTTACGGAACAGATATTCCCGCACAGTACGCGCTTGCTCTGGAAATTGCGCGTATGTTGAATTGTACGGGAGATCATACTCCGGAATGCAACTGTCTTAATTGCCGCTGGATTAGAGAAAACACTCATCCGGCTGTGATGACTGTTTCAAAAGTTGACAACAAACCGGCAAATGATGATTCCAAACAGGTTATCTCAATTGATCAGGCAAGAATGATTAAAAATGATCTGCTTGTCAGTTCTGATTATCACAGAGTTTTAATTTTCTGCGACAAAGACAAAGACGGAAATGTTTGCGGACTTAACGAAAATAATTTTCAGGAACCTACGGCAAACGCATTATTGAAAACTTTTGAAGAGCCGCCTGCGGGAACGACTTTTTTCTTTCTGACAAACGATAAAACGGATATGATTTCTACAATAGTTTCACGTGCGCAATGCTTTTTTGTGCCTTCGTTTAAAGAGGAGGACAGAGATTTTTCTCTTGTTAAGGAAACAATGGACGGCTACCTGTCGCTTGAGAGAAATCAGGTTCTTGACCTGAATGACGGGATACTAAATCTTACAAAAGAAAATGATGCGTCAATTGTTTTTAATCAGATGCAGAATTATATGACAGAGCTTTTGAAGTCTAATCTTGAAAACTGTCCCCTCAAGATTAAACTTTTGCATGATATAAATTCCGTTGAAAAGGCAAAAAAGGAATTAAAACTGAATATGAATATCCAGACTATTGTCGAAAACTTGTGTTTTGATTTAGTTCTTTAATTAATGAAGCTTAGATTGTGCGCTGCGGGTTAAGCAAGTTTTACAAATTGCCTGTTCTACGCGCACAAACTATAATATTATTATGAAGAAGTTTGATATTTTCAATCAGTTCAGGGATGCTGTAATAATTATAAACTCCAAATATGAGGTTGTCTATCAGAATTACACCTTTAAAAGATGGTTTGCGGGATTTTCTGATTTAAAAAAGTTTTCGCATAAATTAAATTTTGACATCTGCCCGCTGAACAGTGAAAACCTTGAAAACTATTCTCCTATCTATCATGCGCTTAATTGTAAGGAGAACTTTTTTGCGTGTGTTTCTTACCAGCACAGCCGGGATAAAATTCTGTATTACGATTTGACTGTTATAAAAAAAGGTAAATATTCAATATTCTTTTTTTCTGACGTGAGCGCGAAAACTGAACTTACTAAAGAGGAAAAAAAGAACGAAAAGCTTCTTGCCGAGTATAAAAAACTTGCTGCTGAAAACGAGGATTTGCAGAACATTAAACAAAAAGCACAGTCGCAGGCGATAAGGATTGCTCTGATTAACAAGGTTACAAACACAATCAGAGAATCCATGGATATTTCAAAAATTTTGCAATCCGCGCTATCGGAGCTTTCAATAATGTTTGGTGCATACAAAGCTTACTTTGCAAAATTTGAAAACAAATCGTTTAAAATTTTGGAAATTTACGGTGCAAAAAAAGCAGTGCCGGCAACCCCTATTTCTTTTGATAGTGAAACTTTTAGCACAATTCAATCCAACAAAATTTCAATTGTTCACTGCCTGAAAGAATACCTGGATGCCCCGCCTGTTAAACAGCCGGTTATGCGTGTTGTGGTTCCGGTCTATCACCTGCAAAAGCTGCTCGGGGTGATAGTTTTGCTCAGCCGGCAGAAACGCGAGTTGAGTGAGGAAGTAGAAATTCTTGAAGCTATTTCATTCCAGCTGGGCAGTGCGATTATCAGGGCAGAACTTTACCAGAAGAATATTCAGACGGTTAAAGAGCTTAAAAATGCGCTCAAAGAACTGAAAGAAACCCAGCTTCAGCTTATAAACTCTGAAAAGATGGCATCTCTCGGCCAGCTGGTTGCCGGAGTTGCCCATGAAATCAATACTCCTGTTGCCTCAATTAAATCAAACAACGGACTTTTTGCAAAACTTATTCCGCAGATTAAAGAAGCTGAAATCGCAGATATAATGCAGGAAATCAATGGAATTGACAGCGAGGCAATTCAGCGTATTAGCAATATTGTTACCTCTCTTAAAAAGTTCGTAAGGCTTGATGAGGCGGAGCTTCAGGAGGCAGATATTAACAAAGAGCTTGATCTGACGCTGGATTTAATCCGTCACGAAACAAAAAACAGAATTGAAATCATAAAAAATTACGGGGAACTCCCCCTGATAAAATGCTACCCTAATATGCTGAATCAGGTGTTTACCAATATTCTTGTCAATGCTTGTCAAGCAATTGATGGTAAAGGAATAATTATAATAACAACAAGTTATCAGGGCGAAACTTTGACTGTGAGCGTAAAAGACACCGGAAAAGGAATTTCTCAAGATGAAATTAATAAAATTTTTACAGCCGGTTATACAACAAAAGGAGTAGGAGTCGGCACCGGACTGGGCTTAGCGATTTCTGCAAAGATAATTGAAAAGCATAACGGCAAAATTATTGTAAACAGTGAGGTTGGCAGGGGCAGCGAATTTATTATTACTATCTGTAGTAAGTAATATTTGTAAAGTTATGTTACAAAAAACATGTGCTTATAATTGAATTTAACTTTATGTTAAAAAAACAACCATCAAATTTGCATAAATAATATAAATGAATTAAGAAATTGTTTGAAAAATATGTTATATTATTAGTATAAAGTGTGAGTGTTACCCTTAATGAGATTTACGGTAAAAAGACATAACCCCTTACTAACCGGAAATCAAAAGACATCACCGACAAACACTTAAGGACAAACTGGTAAATGTTACAAATGTTTAATATATATAAGGAAAAAAGGCAATAATTTTCTACAAATATTTTTTATAAATACGTAGTGTAGAATTTTTATTGTAGTGTCGGAGGAAAATTTAATGACAATTAGTGTGAACAGTAAGAAAAAACAGGTTAAAAAATCATTTGACGAATTGTTAGTAGACTTAAAAACAAGCAATTCCGAAAAAGTCAGATACAACGCTGCCCGTATCCTCGGCGAGATGGGTGATTCAAAAGCTGTTGAACCATTAATTGATGTATTAAAACATGACAAAAATGGTTCTGTTCGTCTTTATGCGGCAAGAGCTCTCGGCGAACTCGGCGATTCAAAAGCTACAACCCACCTGATTGAATCTTTAAGAGAGGACAGAAACGTTGATGTTCGAGTCCGTGCTGCACGTGCACTCGGCCGTTTGGGCGGTGAAATTGTTGTGGAACCTCTGGTGGAGGCGCTTAATGATGAAAACCCGCAGGTTTGTATTACCGCTACAGATGCGCTTATTGAAATAGGTGATGTTGCAACTGATGCGTTGATCGCTTCACTAGACCACGAAAAAGTTAACGTCAGATGTGATGCTACAAGAGCACTGGGCGAAATCGGAAACAAAAAGGCTGTTGATAAAGTTATTAATATGTTGTATGACGAATGGGTAAACGTTAGAATTTATGCGGTTACTTCACTGGGCAAATTGAATGATACAAAAGCAGTTCCTGCTTTGATTGATGTTATGAAAAACCGTAACGAAAACGAGCTGGTAAGAGCCGGTGCCGCCGCCGCTCTTGGTGTTCTACGCGACCAGCGTGCACTGCTTCCTTTGAGAGAACTCATTATGGAAGCTGAAGAACTTGGTGAACTTGAAGATACTGCGTTGAAATCTTTCAAAAAGATTATGGCAGCCAACTGGCAGTCTATCCCTGGTGCTACTGCCCAGAAGAAACCTGCCGCAGCTTTCTAAAAAATATATAACTGTGTGATTAACTCTTTTTTTAAAGACCGCTTTTCTAAGGCGGTCTTTTTTAATAAGTTGAAAATTTAACCGGATAGATTTATAATGACAATATGAAAGTTAGCAAAAGAAATTATTCAAAATAAATAAAAAACTTTTTTCGGACACGCTCTCGCGCTGCTCCCGCTATCGCCTAGAAAAGTTTTTACAGGTTGAAAAGAAACGGAAGATTTGATATAATAAAAAAAGACATAGGAAAGCCAAAGGGATGCTGTCACCGTGAGCCATTTTGCACGAAAACAAGTTTTCGGCAAAAGAAGGCAAATAAATTCAGCATGACAAAATAAAACATTGTCATCCATGAAGTAAATTCAGGGCAGGCTCTGAACTTGATTCAGGATCACAAAAAGAAAGAGTACACCAAGAGGAATATCTATAAATGTATTCTCGAACACGCTCTCGCTCTGCTCCCGCTATCGTCTCGAAAACATATATAGATATTCCAGAAAAAGTAAAGATATAAAAAGTAAAGGAGACTAAACAATGGAAAACACAAGTATAGCAAGGATTTCGGGGGGGGGGGGGCAAGTAGTTTAAGCTCCATACAAAGGTTTTTAAAGTATAAAAAGCAGTCGATATTAATTGGCTGCTTTTTATCGTATATAAAAGTAATAAATAATAATTTATAGATTGAAAAAATACAAGTTATAAGATATAATAGTATAAAGAAAGGAGTAAATCAATAATGAAGAAAGGATTCACACTGGCGGAAGTTCTGATTACCCTTGGGATTATCGGTGTTGTTGCGGCGATGACGCTGCCGGCGCTTGTTAATAAGACGCAAAATCAGGAATTAGTAACTTCTTTTAAAAAAGTGTATTCAGAGCTTTCACAGGTGTATATGAAGATAAAGGCTGACAACGGCGGAACATTTGAGGGATTGTGCAAATCAGAGGCGGATTATACAGCATTATTTGCAAAATATATGAAAAAAGTGAAGGTTTGTGATGTTGGTACAACATTAGGTAAATGCTGGGCAAAAGACTGGTACTACACAAACGGTTCAAAAGTTACTTCATCAGAATCACAATCATCAAGTCTTATTTTGCCAAGCGGTACATCTATGATGTTTTATTTTATGAGTGAAAGTTGTGATTCTGCGACTGAATTAAAAGAGCCTATCGGCTGCGGCAGAATCCGTGTTGACTTAAACGGGATTAAAAAACCGAATGTTGTCGGCAGAGATATTTTTGATTTTTATATAACAAAAGATGCTTTTATTGCCAGAGGTTCCGAAAAAACAATAGCAAATATGACGGCGGACTGGGGCAGAGCCGCATATATACTGCAGAATGGAAAAATGGATTATTAATTATTGAAAATAATATTCAAGTTCGGTTGTCAAATCAAGTTTTCTTGCATCGGGCTTGAATATTTTTGACTTCAATCCCATTTTTGCAAGCCGGTACTGAATGCTTACAAGCAAAACCCCGAGTCCATACTTGCAGGAGCGTACAAAGTTTATTGAGGAGGCTTCTTTGAAATATTTTGTCGGGCAGGAAAGCTCTCCGATTTTGTAATTGTGGTAAAACAACAGCGCAATCATTTCATTATCAAAGATAAAGTCATCATTGCATTCCGCAAGCGGCAAGGTTTCCAGAACCTCTCTCGTAAACCCGCGGAAACCTGTATGATATTCTGACAACTTTTCGCCGGTTAAAATATTTTCAAATGCGGTTAGGAACTTGTTTGCCACAAATTTGTAAAAAGGCATTCCGCCCTTTAGCGCAGAGTTTCCGAGCATTCTGGAGGCTAGCACCGCATCGTACTGCTCAAAAGCCATCATACAAACTATTGCGGGAATTAGTTTCGGTGTGTACTGGTAGTCCGGATGAAGCATTACAATAATGTCCGCACCGGATTTTAAGGCAGCTTTGTAGCATGATTTCTGGTTCCCGCCGTAACCTCTGTTTTCCTTATGTACAATAGTTTTTATGTTTAATTCTCTGGAAACGATTTTGGTGTTGTCCTGAGAATTGTCATCCACAAGAATAACTTCATCCACAAAATCCCTGTAGATTTCATCGTAAGTTTGTTTTAATGTTTTTTCCGCATTGTACGCCGGCATTATTACCGCAACTTTTTTCCCGTTAATCATTCTTCATCCCTGTATTAAAAAAGACACCGTCCACTGCCGGTGTCTTTTTTAGTTTTATAACTTATTCTTCAACAGTTTCGGCTGCTGTTTGTTCTTTGTTGTCAAGTCTTATGGACGATTTGTCAGATCCAAGAGCTTTGTCTTTGAACTTTTTCACCTGTCTGTCGAGCTTATCGGCAAGCAAGTCAATACTTGCATACATAGATTCAGCTGCTTCTTCGCATCTTACGACACCTGTGTTCATTTTGCAGGATACTTCTGCAACATGTTTTCCTGTAGCTGCCGGATTTTTGATAACTGATAAGACAACTTCTATGCCTTGAATCTGGTCATAGTGAGTGGCTACTTTGCCGATTTTTTCTTTTACATAGGCTTTAATAGCGTCAGTAATCTCGATGTTTCTTCCGTTTACGTAAATGTGCATTTGGACCTCCTATTATATCGTGCCCATATATTATAACACATATTCCGGAATTTTTAAAGAGATAATCAGTCCTCTAAAATAAATTGTTGCAATTCTACATTAGGAGTTCCGATAACCCTCACGAGTTCAAGCACTGATGCCTTCATCTGGCATTTCTGTGATGAACCGCTGAAAAAATCTTTGTAAAAGCAACCTTCACAGTTGCATCCGCGTTTGTAACATTCCAGAGCCGTCGGCGTCCATCTTCTGACTGCTACTGCTCTCCCCATATCCCTGCTTCTAAACAATTTTATATCTCCAATTTCAACTATCTACTCATTCCGGACAAAACGATAAGACAAAACCCGCCCGTACTGCTAGTTTTCATCACAGCCGGAGCCATAATCTCCACCCCTGTGGCTTTTCGCCTGTCCTTAATTACATTATAGAAAATAAGCGGAAATTTTCAATAGCACAACATGTCTATGTTAACATTTGTAACAAGAGGCTTAAGTCCAGCGCTGTTGTGTGTTTTCAAAAGTCAATCATGCTAAATTGTACACTCTGACATGGTTTTGGATTTTTTAAACATGAAAAACCATGATGTGAGCATGATTTCATGATTTTTAAGATTATTAAGAAATGTAAAATATTCAGGATGTTGTTTAGATTTGCTGCACAGATTTAAAATTTTTAATAAAAAGGCATGCCGTAAATGAGCGGCATGCCTTATCGAACCGGAAGTATTACCGGTTTGGCTTCCGGTATCTTCATGCCCTGCCGCTCATCTACAGTGAACCATTGACCGGCACGTTCACCACCGTATCGCTTTCGGATTTCCCCGTACATATCCCGGGTGGATTCGGCTTTTGGGGCTGAAGAATTTTTGAAAGGAAGCTCATACGCTGCCTGCACTTTCTGCAGGAGGATGTTTTTCGCTTTCATATACAGGATAACGTTATTATTCTCTGTTTTCATTCAACGAACGGGGAAGGAGGGTGAATTTTTTAATTATACTTTTGTGCAATAGAATTAATTTTTAAGCGGGAAATAATGTTGTGTAAGGAGAAGTGACCGATGACCGTGAATATGTTAGTTTTTGATTTTAAAGATACTGAGAGAGGGTTTTTTGCGAATAACAAATTCCCTGATTTTAATATAATTTTTTATGAGGAAGCTTTGACTGAAGAATTTCTTGATAATATTCCGCAGGAACAGAAGGACAGCGCCTATGTAATAAGCGTATTTATAACATCCGATGTTACAAAAGCGGTTATAAATGCTTTTAAAAATTTAAGGATAATTTCAACGCGTTCAACCGGATACGACCATATTGACTTAAAATCCTGCCAGAAGAAAAATGTTACGGTTCTGAATGTTGTAAATTACGGAGAAACCTCGGTTGCACAGTACACGTTCGGGCTTATTCTGGCGCTTGTAAGAAATATTCTACCGGCTAATAATAAGATAAAATGCCTGACTGAAACTGATGATTTTACCGGCCGTGATCTTTCAAAAATGGCTATAGGAGTTGTAGGAACCGGTGCTATAGGAGCTGCTGTCTGCCGGATTGCGTATGCTTTTGGAATGCGTATACTTGCGTATGATATTAAGGTTAAGAAAGAACTTGAGGAAAATTTGGGTGTCAAATACGCTTCTCTTGAAAGTTTGCTTGCAAAATCTGATATAGTAACGCTTCACATGCCATATACCGGTGAAAACAGAAATATGTTTTCAGAAAAAGAATTTCAGATTATTAAAAACGGGTCGTATTTTATAAACACGTCACGCGGGGAGATTGTGGATGTTGAAGCTCTTTGCGGGGCGCTTGAAGCAGGAAAGCTCAAGGGTGCAGCTCTGGATGTTCTCACATGTGAGAGTGTAAGTTTCCGTTGTGATGAACTTCAGGAAAAGCTCGGCAATATTTCGATGGAATGCCGGAGGGAGGCTGAGTTTGTAAAAAAACTTGCAGATTTTGAAAATGTAATCATAACTCCGCATATTGCTTATGATACTATTGATGCGGTGAATTATATTCTTGAAAAGACAATGAACGAGATAAAAACGGTTATACAGGGAGATATGGCAAAACGAATTGTTTAAATCCGGTGCTTATAATATAATTGTTTTATGAAAATAGGATTTATACCGATAGACAACAGACCGGTGTGTTATAGCCTGCCGCAGATGATTGCGGAGCTTGACAGGAATATTGAATTTTATATACCTCCGCGCGAGTTTCTTGGAGATTTGACAAAGTCTGCGGACTGCGAAAAACTCTTTGAGTGGCTGGAAAATTTGCCGGAGCTGGATGCGCTTGTAATTTCACTTGATACACCGGCTTACGGCGGGCTTATTCCGTCCAGACGTTCTGCGGATACATTTGAACAGATTAAGGAAAGGATTTTCCGGCTCAAAGAGATATTGGTTGCAAAACAGGCAAAGATTTATGCGTTTTCGAGTATTATGAGAATTTCAAACAACAACATTAACGAAGAGGAGAAGGAATATTGGAGCCGCTGGGGAAAAAAGATTTTTGACTATTCTTATATGACGCATAAACTCGGGTCGGAAAGCTGTATAAATAATATTATTCCCGATGAAATCCTTGACGATTATATGAATACCCGCAAAAGAAACTTTGAGATAAACAAGATTTATCTTGAATGGCAGAAGGAAGGGCTTTTTGACACTCTGGTTTTTTCAAAGGATGATTGCGCGGAATATGGTTTCAATGTTCAGGAAGCGCAGGCACTGGAAAAGGCGGGAGGGTTTGTAAAGACCGGTGCGGATGAGATTCCGCTGACGCTTCTTGCACGGGCAATAGCCGGAAATGTCCGAATTGCGCCTGTATTTACCGCTCCTGAGTTTAAAAATTTAATATCAAATTACGAGGATGTTTCAATAGAAAAATCGGTGAACGGTCAGATTGAACTTGCCGGCTGTATGGTTTCGGGAGTGAATGAGGCGGATATAATTCTTATTGTGAATAACTTTGAGGACGTTCAGGGCGAGATTGTTATGAAGCGTCCTACAAAGCCTTTTTCGGGTAATTTTAAATTTCCTGCGGAACATCCTTATATGATTGCGGATGTCAGATTTGCAAACGGGGCGGATAATGCGTTTGTGAAAACTCTTTTTGAGGCTGGCGGGGGTGAAAACTTTTTCGGCTATTCTGCGTGGAACACTTCCGCGAATTCTCTCGGAAGCCTTATTTGTGCGGCAAAGGTTCGTTATCTTGCCTCCAGATATGATGCGGAGGCATTTAAACGTCTGGAGGCAGTGAGATTTCTGGATGACTGGGCTTATCAGGCGAATGTAAGACAGATGCTTGAGCAGCCTGATACCGGAAGGCTCGCAGAACTTATGGAGCCGTTTGAAAAGATGGTTGGTGAGTTTTTAAATACGAATGTGAATGCGGAATATAAATTCCCGTGGAACAGGCTGTTTGAGGTGGAAGTTGGGATTAATTGAAGTTTTATTACTGGCATTTGCGCTCGGGATTGACTGCTGTGTTGTATCTTTTTCGCATGGGCTTGTTTTTACATCGAACAGGGTTAAAAACTCGATGGCGCTGGCGCTTACAATGGGTCTGTTTCAGGGGCTTATGCCTGTTATCGGGTACACAGGCGCTGGTATCATAAGCCGTTATATAGCGGCATATTCTGCGTGGATTTCGTTTGCGATATTTTTAATTCTTGGTTTAAAGTTTATATTTGAGGCTTTTGAGGGAAAAGAGGAAAAAATTTGCTGTATCGGCTTGAAATGTTTAATTTCGATGGGTATAGCAACAAGTATTGACGCGCTTGTTGCGGGTGCCAGCATAAAGTTTAGCGGAATCGGACTGCTGCTGCCTGCAATTTTAATAGGGGTTGCTTCATTTTTAATGTCGTTGGCTGGCTTCTGGGGCGGTAACTGCTTTAAGAAATTCCCTTCCAAGTATCTGGAAATCGCAGGCGGGCTTATACTTATCGGGCTTGCCGTAAAATCGGCGGTTTTGTAAGGGGGGGCGTACGCGAGTGACCCTTTATACCTTGTGCATTCGCCCTCTCACCCTTCACCCTTCACCCTTCACTTTTCTGTCGTTCTTATCGTCTTAACGTCTTTCCTGTGGATTGGTAAATCCGACCTACATTACTACATTACTAATGTTAAACCATTCACCCCTTAATCCTTTCAACCATTCAACTTTTCACCTGTTCAACTTCGCCGCCGTTCCCTTCACTTTTTATCACACAGGAAACAGGCAGAAAAGTGGTTTTCGCCGGCATGATAGTTTGGCGGAACCTCTTTGGTGCAGATTTCCATACAGTTTCTGCAGCGCGGGTGGAACTTACAGCCCGCAATAGACTGCTGGATGGAAGGCGGCTGGCCGGTTATTGTTTCAAGCTGTTTTTCTCTGTTTGAAGGAATTGAATTTAACAGCGCGATGGAATACGGATGTGCCGGATGTGTGAAAAATTCTTCTGCCGGCGCGCTTTCAACTATTCTGCCGGCATACATTACTGCAATCCTGTCCGCCTGTTCTCTTACAAGCGCTAAATCGTGTGTGATTAAAAGTATTGCGGTATCGTGTTCCTTTTTAATCTTTTCAATCAAATCCATAATCTGCGCCTGAATGGTTACATCAAGCGCTGTTGTCGGCTCGTCTGCAATAAGAATTTCTGCATTGCAGGCAAGCGCCATCGCAATAATTGCCCTCTGTTTCATCCCGCCTGAAAATTCATGCGGATATGCCTTCAATCGTTCGCGTGCGGATGGTATTTGAACTTTTTCAAAGGCTTCAACAGCTTTTTCAAAAGCCTCTTTGCCTTTCAGGCCCTGATGAATCTTTATAACTTCCAGAAGCTGGTCGCCGACAGTGTACAGCGGGTTTAGAGAAGTCATAGGATCCTGCGGGATAAGTGCGATTTTTGCACCCCTGATATGCTGCATATCCCGAGGTTTCAGCTGTAAAATATCCTGACTTTCAAATGTTATAGCGCCCGAGGTTATTGCTGCGTTTTTGGGAAGCAGCCGCAGAATACTCATAGCGGAAATCGTCTTGCCGCAGCCGGATTCGCCGACGAGTGCCAGCATTTCCCCCCTGTTCAGAGTGAGCGATACATCATAAAGCGCCTGCATGAACCCGTTTTCACAATTGAAACCAAGATTTAACTTTTCTATTTCTAATATTTTCATAGATGTAATTATACAATATTTTTGTCAAAAGTTGTAATAGCCTGCCGGATATTTATTAAATGTAAAGAAATGTTGCAAAGGTATATGTAGGGTAAGACGCTATATTTACAAGTATTTTAGCCTGCCAGCCTCTCTGAAACCCATGAGAACATGCAATTTTTGGGAACACAAATTTTTTATATATTCATAGAGGATAAATTAAAAAAAGTATTTTCTTTTCACGAGGAAAATCGAAAGGGGAAGTCGATGACTAGAGTTGAAAAAGTAGATGCAGTAGCAGCACAACAGGTCAAACAAACTAAAAAACAGGATGAAGCCAAAAAGGCTGATGATGAATTGCAAACCTTACTAGGCAAAGCCGGAAGAAAAGCCCGCAAGGAACGCAGAGAAGAATTGATTGATGATTATTTAGGTCTTGGTCTTACCAAAAGACAGGCTACACGTGCTGCAAAAAATCAGGTTAAAAACGAGGCAGCAGAAGAAAAAGTTGAAAAAACTGTTGTTTTCTTTGACAAAGACGAATACAATGCAAAAAAAGATAAACTGAAGGCTGAAGGCTTAAAAGCAAAATACATCAAGAACAGAAAAGTCCGTAGGATGATTGAAGAAAATCCTAAAGATTTTTATCTTACAGATGAAAAGGGTGAATTTGTTCTTGACAAAGACGGCAACAAAATTTTCTCATCAGATAAATATAAAGCAAGAATCAGAGAATTTACAGGGCTGGACTACAAACAGAACCTTGATGAAAGAAAAGCGATGGCAAAACAGTATGATGTTTCAAAACGTATTGCCAAGAAAGCTGCCAAATACGGTAACTTTGAACGTGAAAAAGACTTAACATGGCTTTATAAAACAGGTGCTTTTGTCGGCACAGTTGCTTTAGGGGCAACTACAGGCGCTGTTCTCAAAGGCCAATTAACTCATAGCCTTTTAGGCAAACATATTGGCGACGGTTCGCTTGAATTGCTGGAAAAAGTAGCAGCTTCGGGTACTGCCGCAAAGGGTGCAGTGCTGGGTGCAATTACAGCCCTTCCTGCAGCAACAGCTCTTGCTATTATTATTAAAGATAACGGGTACCCTGATGTATTTGAGGGATTGTCCCCTGAAGAAGTCGTTAAAAATGGTACACAAGGCATAAAAGGCAAAGCCAACAGAAAAATTGTTGACAGTATTCTCTCTCTTGATTACGGGAACATGTCACCTGAAGAACGCGACAAAAAAATAGTCGAAAAATTGCAAGAAGCTTACGGTCAGGCAACCGGTAAAAGAGTTAATGAAAGAGAATTAATTGCTGCGTATGAACATGCTAAAAAAGAAATTGAAGAAGTAGTTATAGATGATGATGACGATGACGATGTTGATCCGGATCCTGGACCTGGACCTGGTCCTGGCCCTGACCCGGATCCTATTGAAATCTGCGACTATCAGGTCAAACCTCAGGAAGGAAAAGAACCGAACAGCTATACAATCAAATATGGAGACTATCCTTCAGGTATCATCATGGATATGTACGGTGTAAAATACAACACTCCTGAATATAAAGAAATCAGAGATGCTGTATATGCAGCCAGCAACTACAAACGTAATACAAACCTGAAAGTAGGCGATAAGTTCACTCTGCCTGATGTACAGGTCGGTGAGAAGGTCTATAAACCGATTATGGAAAACAAAGATAAAGTTAGAACCGACAAAGTTGTTAACAATGGTTTAAGCCTCGGCAGAACAAACAAAGTCGTAAAATCCGCTGATAAATATTACGTTGCAGATTGCAAAGGGTATATCAAGTATGACGAAGTAGTAAACGGAAGCACTGACAGAGAAGCTGTTCAGGCAAGGGTTGACGAACTGAATAAACAACAGCAGGCAGAACTTGAAGAGCAGATGAAAAAACAACAGGGCAAAAAATAAGCAACTAAAAATAAAACTTATTTCAACTAAGTCATCTAAAGACCTCTCAGAAAAAACGGGAGGTCTTTTCCTTATACTATTTTTACGCCTGAGGGAACAGCTTTGAGGTTATTTTTCACCCAGTAACCCTTCATCGGCTCAAATTCATCGTTTAGCAGATAATACGCAGAACCCGAGCCTGACATGACAGATTTTGGATAGAGGGCTTTTATTGTCTGGAGTTCCTGATAATCGTCAAGGACAGCCCATTCAAGGTCGTTTACAAAGTTTTCGCGGTCTGTTTTTTCTTTTCCTGCAAACTTTGTGTAGGCCTCTTTTGCGCTTATACCCAAACTTTCCGGCTTTATAAGAGATAGTGAAAATTCTTCAAACTCCAGCGATTCAAGAATTTCTCCGCGTCCTTTAGTCAGTTGTCTGCCGCCCTCAAGGCAGAAATTTAAATCAGACCCGAGTTGTGCGCAGAGTTCATGAAGCCCTTTTCTGTCCAGAGGTTCCTTGAAAAGCTTATTGAGCCCGTAAAAAGTCCCTGCAGCGTCTGTGCTTCCGCCTGCCAGACCGGCTGCAACAGGAATATTTTTTTCTATATTAATTTTTATTCTGTGAGGCGTGATTAACGCTTTTTCCATAAAAAGAACAGCGGCTTTGTGAACAAGATTTTTTTCGTTATAAGGTATTTCAAGACTGTTTCCGGAAAGCGTAATTTCTGTCACCTGTGCCGGTTCTGCATTGATTGTCAGATAATCATACAGGCTTATTGTCTGCATAATGCTTTCTATATTATGAAACCCGTCGTCGCGTTTATTTATTATTTTCAGCGAAAGGTTTATTTTTGCAGGGCACTGCACTTTAATTTCCATTCTTCAACTCCTCTGAAAGTCTGCCAAAATCCTCTATGGAAAGCTTTTCTCCGCGTGTATTTTCATCAAAACCGAGTTTTTCTAAGGCTCTTTGAATATTTTCTTTTGAGAATCCGCCGCTCAGGAGGCAGTTTTTAATATTTTTTCTGCGCTGCGAAAATGCAGCTTTTACCGTTTTTCTAAAATGTGTGTAGTCAGAAAGCTCCAGTCGCGGCGTTTCGCGGACTCTCAGCCTCACAAGTGCCGAATTGACTTTCGGCGCAGGGTAAAATGACCGTCTGCCAACAAGTTCCATAATCTCAACATCTGCCCAGAATTGCGAAAGAATAGTCAAAAGCCCGTACTGCTTTGATGGAGATTTTTCGGTAGCACACATTCTATGAGCGACTTCCTCCTGAACCATAAGGACAATTTCAGTAATCTTGCTGCGGTTTTTGTTGTCTGTGTCGTCAACTTCCCCGAGAAGATGAGCAATAATAGGGCTTGTGATATAATAAGGAATATTGGCAATAACCTTGAACTTGCCCTCTGTGAGCGCAGAAATATCAGTTTTTAAAATATCCTGATGTATTATCCTCAGATTCGGGGCATTGAGTTTTTTGAGTTCCCTGACCGCTTCCTCATCAAGTTCTATTGCAATAACTTCCTTTGCACGCTTCACAAGCTGTTCCGTGACAAACCCCACACCCGGCCCGATTTCCACCACGGTATCATCGGGTTTAATTTCCGCATAATCAAGAATGTTTGCTATGACTTCCCCGTTAATCAGAAAGTTCTGACCAAGGCGCTTTTTTGTACGGAAGTATTTTGCTCTGTCGAAGTAGTTCATCTTACCTATTATAATACCACAGACAGGTAAATGTTTCGTAATGTTTTCTTTGATATTTTTTATAGTGTTATATAATTGAAAACAAGGGAGGCTGACTTGAGCAATCTTCAAACAAAACAAAGGCTTGAATATCAGGACATTTTAGATTTGTATACATCCGGCTGTAAGGACAAAAATTTACATAAGAGCGGCATTGAGTATGAAAGACTGCCGGTTTCAATGGTGACCGGTAAAGCTGTTGATTATCATGGAGAATTCGGGGTTTGTTCGTTTTTAAGAGGGTTTGCCAGAGCAGAAAACTGGGATTACATAACGGATGATTATAATATTATAGGGCTTAAGCAGGGGCATGACACGATTACGCTTGAGCCGGGATGTCAGGTAGAACTCAGTGTAGAGCCTCAGTTCAGGATTGAACAGCTTGAAAAAAATATTGCAGAACTCGATAAGCAGATGGCGCCTGTTCTTGACGAATCCGGAATTGTGCTTCTCGGGTACGGGGTTTCTCCGTTGAGTACGCACAAGATGATTAATCTTATCCCTAAAAGACGTTATGCTATTATGGCAAAGTATCTCTGGGGCATTCTGTCAGATGTTATGATGCGCGAAACTGCCGGTATTCAGGTCTGCTTTGATTTTGAGAGCGAAGAAGATGCCATGCGTAAGTTTAAAATTGCAAACAAGCTTTCTCCGTTTGTGACTGCAATGTTTGCGAATTCTCCGGTTAGAGGCGGAGTTGATACAGGCTATAAGTCCTTTAGAGCTTTAAGCTGGCTCAATACCGACAACGAAAGATGCGGATTTGCGGGTAAATTACAGGAGGATTTCTCCTTTGATGAATACATAAACTACGTTATGGAAACTCCGGTGATATTCATTAACCGTAACGGTGCGCCTGTCAATTTTAACGGAAAGATTAATTTTAAAGAGTTTATGTTGAGCGGCAGGGATGGCTTTGAGCCCGAGCTTGAAGATTATCTTCTGCAGGCAAATCTGTGCTTCCCTGATGTGCGCCTCAGAAACTTTATTGAAATAAGAAACCATGACTGCGGCGGCAGAAAAACTCCTTATGCAATTCTTGCGCTTTATAAAGGCATTCTGTACAACAAAACTGCCATGGATGAGATTGAAGAACTTTTGAAACCGTACAGTTACCATGACTTTTCAGAACTCAGGTATAATGTTCCGAAAAGCGCGCTTGATGCAAAGATTTGCAGGCATGCCGCAAAAGATATTGCAAAAGAAATACTTTATATTTCTGAAAAATCTCTGATTGAACAGGATGCCGGCGAGGAAAAATATCTCGATTATATTAAGGAATTTACACTGCAGGGAATAACTCCGGCAGATGTCTTAATCCGCAACTGGAACGGCATCTGGAACAGAGATATTAAGAAATTTATAAAATATCTGGCTTCATGTTAAATTAGTGCTTGCCAAATTATATGTTATAAGTTATAATATTTGTGCGGGATTTATTTCCCGTAATAAATTGAGTTTTTGCATACTTAACTTTTTTTGCGGCTTTCCCCCGAAAGCCGTTTTTATTTGCCTATGCAAAAATGTGAAAATATATTCTCTAAAATCTCATCCGTAATGACTTCCCCTGTGATTTCGTCAAGGAAAAGAAGTGCTGATTTTAAATCTATAGAAATCAAATCCTGCAATTCGTGATTATTTGCAGCCTCAAGCGCCTGAATAAGACTTTCACGGCATTTCCTAAGACATTCCTGCTGCCGTTTGTTTGTGATAAATTCGGTATCTTCCGCAGAAAAACTGCAGACAATATCTTTTATTTTTGCTTTCAAATCCTCAATACCATCACCGGTTACGGCGGAAATGCAAATTACATCCTCCGGCATTTTCTCGATAAGGTCGCATTTGTTTGCAATTATTAAATGTTTTTTATCTTTTATTAAATTCAGTATAACCCTGTCCTCATCGTCCATTCCGCAGCTTGCATCATAAAGAAAAAGCACAAGGTCTGCCTCGTCTGCCGATTGTTTGGAATATTCAATCCCGATTTCTTCGACCTTGCCGACATCTTTGCTTTCTCTAATTCCGGCAGTGTCAATGAGCGTAATTGCAACATCCCAGTCAAGATTTTCTTTCAAAACATCTCTTGTCGTACCGGCAATATCAGTTACTATTGCGCGTTCAACGTTCAAAAGAGTATTGAAAAGGGATGATTTGCCGGCATTAGGTTTTCCGACAATCGCAATTTTCGCGCCCTGCCTCAGAATATCGGAGGATTTTGCAAATGAAAGAATTTTGTCAATTTCTGCGAGCGATTTTTCAAAATTTTCGATTAGGTAAGAATATTCCGGCTCCGCAACATCTTCCGGAAAATCGATTCCTGCGATTATTCTTGAAAGAACTTCAAAAATTTGTTTTTTTATTTCTTTAATTTTTTCTCCCAGAACGCCCGAGAGGTTTTTGGCGGACTGGATTGCAAAGTTCTGTGTTTTTGCATGGATTAAATCCGCCACTGCTTCCGCCTGAGAAAGGTCAAGTTTTTTATTTAAAAAAGCCCGTTTGGTAAATTCTCCGCGTTCTGCGAGCCTTGCTCCGTTTTTCAAAATTAAATCAAGAATGTTTCTCACAACATTAATTCCGCCGTGGCAGTGAATTTCAATAACATCTTCACCTGTATAGCTGTTAGGATTTTTGAATGGCAGAACAATTACTTCGTCAATCTTTTTCCCGTTATCTTCAATCCAGCCGTGAGCGATTTTTCCTGCTGTAAGATTTTTTTTTGAAAAAATTCTATCTGCAATCTCAAAGCTTTTATCACCGGAAATCCTGATTACTCCAACCCCTCCTGTACCAAGCGGGGTTGCAATCGCAGCTATTGTTTCAAATTCCTGATTAATATTCATAACTTTATTATACACAAAAAAAGAGGGTCGTAATTGTAAGTAAATTGCTGCCTGAAAACGTCGTCTGTTTAACAGGTGCAGAGTAAAATGCCGGAGCAGAAAATAAAATCCGCTCCGGTGAAACAGTTTTTTATTTAAGATATTTTAAAAGCGAGATTGCATTTGATGCAATGTTTGCAAAATTACTGAAACTACCGAGTGTGCCCGAGCCTGATGAAGAACTTGCCGAGGCGTTTGCAGCAGATGCAGAGCCGAAATTCAGCGCGTTTGAATATGTCTGGTTCTGGATACCGTTCAGAAAATCAAGATAATTGTATCTGCGAGAGAGTTCATCGTTGATTAAATCGTTCTGTTTAAGTATCATATCCTGTGCAAAAGAACTGATTGCATCGCTTCTGCTGTTTTCTATGTCTTTCAGTCCGTTGAGGAAGGTTGAGTTGTCATAGTTGCCGAACCTCGATGCTACGTCATTTTTAAGATTATTTATCATAGGAGTGTAAATACTTTCGATATTTTCTATCCCCTGATTTTTGTAAGCATTCATCTGGTTTCTTAACTGTGCTTTTGTATCGTCTGAAAAGACATTAATCTGCGGAAGCGATTCTAAAAAAGAATTCTGTGCGTAATCAAAAATCTTTTTCTCCGCATCAGACATATTGTAGTTTGTATAAACGGTGTCCCCTTTTTTGTAAGTAGAGGCTTTAGTCTGACCGTTTATCGAAAAATTACCGTTAGTATAAGAGCTTTTTTTTGCCATAAAATTGTTCCTTTCGTTTTTTTTAATTTAAGGAACAATATTTAGAAAAAAATGAATAAGGCGCACTTTTATTATATCATACAAATTGAGTATTTGTCCAGCGTTTGTATTTTGAATATTTATTTTTAAGCTATAATTAAGTTATGGAGAATATGAGTTTAGAAGAAATAACAAATCTGGTATCTGAAAAAAAGTTTGAGGAAGCAAAAGCCGAACTTGAAAAGTTTGCGGCTGACGATGAAAAACACATAGAAGCCCTTAAGCTTCTCGGGCTGTGCAATATCAATCTCGAAAAATATAAAGAAGCGCAGAGCAACTTTGAAACTGTTGTAAAATACAAGGCGGATGATGCACTCAGCTGGTTTTATCTTGCAACATGTTATGATAATCTTGAAGATTTACTTCATGCAAAATCAGCCTACCTTGAGGTTATAAAACTCAGGGACAGCTATGTTGAAGCTTATAAATGTCTTGCTGTTCTCTGCGTGAAAACCGAAGAACCGGAGGAAGCTGTTGAATACGGTAAAAAAGCACTTGAATACTGTACGGACGATTACACAATCTATTACATAATCGGTACAGCTTATATGTCGATGAAAAAGTTTGAAGAAAGTCTTGAATATCTTGAAAAGGCTATTGAACTTAAACCGGATCACTCCCAGCTTTATAACAATCTCGGCACTTCCTATATTACTATCGGAAATCTGGATAAGGCATACGAAAGCTTTGTAAAAGCAAGCGAACTCGATCCTTCTAACTCAATTACATACTATAATGTTGCCTCAATTCTCCAGATGAAGGGCGAGCATAAAAAGGCATGTGAATATTTTATAAAAGCTTATGAAATAGAGCCTTCTGACAGTTATCTTATAGCTCTTGCACTTTCCGAAACAAAAATTGAGGACTGGGATAATGCAATTAAGCACTACAATATTCTCGTAACTCATTTTCCTGAAAAACAGAATTTTAAGTATAATCTTGCCTGCTGTTATGAGATGAAGGGTGAATACAGACTTGCCATAGGTATTATGATTAATCTTGTTATGCTGAACCCGAAATCTGCCGCAATGTCGCAGAAGCTTGCTGGTTTGTTTATGAAGATTAACCAGCCTTTGAAGGCGAAAGAAATTTATGAAAAAATGATTTTGATGGGCAATGTTTCATTTGATATTTATAAGGAATTTGCTCACATCTGCCTTATGACGCGTGATATTGACAGGGCGGAAAAGATTTTGAAAAAAGTTATTGCGCTGAAACCCGAATGTGCGTCTGCCCATAAAGATTTAGGGGCAATATATTTGAGTAAAAGGCTTTTTGATTATGCAAAAGACGAGTTTGAACAGGCACTTAAAATTGCGCCGGATGACTTCGGCGTGGTGTTTGAATATGCCAATTATCTGCATGCCACAACTGACTTTAAGGAAGCAGACCGGTATTATGCGCTTGCACTCGGCATGAAGCCTGAGGACGGCGAGGTACTGGCATTTTCTGCGCTGAATAAAATGCTTATGGGCGATCTTGAGGTTGCCAAAATTCAGATTACAAAAGCTATTGAAAAATCTGTTCAGAGCGGATTTCTGCTGTTTATTGCAGGGAACATAAGGTATCTTATGAAAGATTACGAGGATGCAAAAATGTTTCTTGTTAAATCCCTTGAGCTTGAGGACAACAATGACACAAAAAATCTTCTTGCTCTCTGTTATTTTGACCTCGGTAATTTTGAACAGGCAAAAAATATTTTTCAGAAGCTTTACGAAAAAAGCCCGAACAATCTTAACCTGCTTTTAAATATTGCAAAATGTCAGGAGAAACTCGGAGAGAAAGATGAAGCTCTTAAAACTCTTGACAAAGTCGTTGACGTTTTCCCTGAATGTGAAGAAGCACACGAGATGATTAGAGCTCTGTCATAGTTTTTCCGGTGTAATAAAATTCTGCGGGATAATCCGGAAGCAGGACGCTGCCTTTCAAAAGCCGGCACATTTTTAGCGCAATAAAAAAGGCAGTTGTGACACCGCCTGAAATAACCAGATTTTTACACTATGTAAGTGTTCAGAAAGGAAGTGCAGGCTTCATTTGCCTGCTATGTAGTCTTTTTTATTCTCCGAGATTTATCTGGGAGAACTGTACGATTTTATTTTTGCCGCGTTTTTTCGCATTGTATAATGCGTGTTCTGCGTAGCGGATAATTGTATTAACATCTTCATCCATATTTTCAAGGCAAGGGTAGGTTGAAATTCCGCCCGAAATTGTAATAGGATGTCTTTCTTCTTCTCCTGCCGGAATAAATTCCATCTTTTCAATGTCGCGTCTGAAACGTTCTGCAAACAGAAACGCATTTTCTTCCGATGTGTTCGGCAGGATTAAAAGGAATTCCTCGTCGCCATAGCGTGTGAGAATATCCTCTTTTCTGATAAGCTGTTTCAACTTGTCGGCAATGGAGCGCAGAAGTACATCTCCCCAGTCGTAGCCGTAAATATCATTTACAACTTTGAAAAAGTCTAAGTCAAACAAAAGGCAAGAAAGCTTTGTACCGTAACGTTTTGCCCTTGATATTTCCTGTTCAAGACGTTCGTGAAGATATTTTCTGTTGTGAAGCCCTGTAAGTTCGTCGGTTGTTGAAACCTGTAAGAGTTTTTCTCTGAGTTCTCTGACTTTTAAAAGTGATTTTGCCCTGATTAAGAGTTCCTCGTTATCAACCGGTGTTTTTATTAAGTCATAAGTGACCGCTCTCACTGTTGTGCCTTTGAACGGTTCACCAATGAACAATACGGGTGCTTTGAATTTTGTAACCATCAAGACATCCTTAATGTTTGGAACATCTTCTATCACAAGAAGTGCAGGGTTAAGCATTTCGTAATCTTTTAACTTTTCTGCATCTTCTATTCTGACATTTGTTTCGTCAATCTGTGCCAGAACATCGGCTAAATCGGATGACTTTTTGCTTGTATATACAATAATATTTCTCATAACAAATCCTTATTATAAATTCTCTCTAAATTGAGTTTAACACTTGATGAGGCTTATATCAATTTGTTACAAATTTTTAATATAAAAAACAAAATTTCGGAAGAACAGGAAAAGTTATTTATATTCTGAATTGCATAAAAGATTTGTCGTGTTAAAATCGTTTTATGAGCAGTGAAAATTTTACCGTAAAAATAGAGAGAATGAAGCAGACAGATATTGATGCGGTCTGTGCAATAGAGGAAAAAGCCTACGGGGAACATCACTGGTCAAAGGAGTCTTTCTTCAATGAACTTTCAAATGAACTTGCGCGGTATTATTCTGCTTTTGATGAAAACGGAACGCTCGCAGGTTATGCAGGAAGCTGGCAGATTCTTGAAGAGGCGCATATTACAAATGTTGCAGTTCATCCGGATTTTCGCAGACGCCATATCGGTGAAGCGCTTTTGTACGCTATAATAAAAGATTGTATGGCAAACGGGGTTAAATATATTACACTCGAGGTCAGAGTGAGCAATACACCTGCTATAAATCTTTATGAAAAATACGGGTTTAAATCTCTCGGAACAAGAAAAGGTTATTATCAGAACAATAATGAAGATGCCTTAATAATGTGGACAGAAAATATATTTTACGATAAATTTAAGGTGCAGTTTGAGAAGAACGCAGAGCACTTAAAAGGAACTGTTAATATCTTATGACAGAAGAAGCACAGATAAAAAGATTACGTGTAAGAACAGTAAAGCCTAAAAAAAGAAAGGGAGTAAGACTCGGGGTAGGTAGTCTTGTCCTGCTTATTTTTTGTTCTTTTCTAATTGTAATCGCAACATTTTTGCAGCTTGATGTTACACATTTTATTATTCCGTCGAAACTTTTTACAGGTGAGGCGCTTACTATAAAAGATTTTATTTTCACATACAAGTATATTCCGCAGGTGCCGGCAATCCTCTTCATAACAGGGCTTCTTGGCAGACGGCTCGGGATTGCAAGCATACTGCTTTATATAATAACCGGTTTGTTTTTTATGCCAGTCTTTGCACTGGGAGGCGGCTGGAGATATATTTTTGAATTTGGTTTCGGGTATATTATAGGGTATTTGCCAGCGGCTTTTGCTGCCGGTACTATCCTTAAGCGCGGATATTCCTATAAAAATACGGCAAAAGCTGTTCTGGCAGGAGTTTTAATTATTCATGCCACTGGAATTTTGTATATGATTTTGCTGGCTTTTCTTAAACACATGGGGCTCAGTTTTATATTTGACTGGATAGTTTCGCAGAGCGGGCTAAAAATACTTTATGATTTTGTGTTCAGCTATCTTGCTGTACTGGTTGCAAAGTATGCAAGAATAATTCTCTGGCTTTACCTGTAATGATTTGTGCGCGTTTAGAGGGAAGTTTTTAATACTGGAAATACCGGTCAAAATCAATGTCGTCAAAGCAGCACAGAAGTTTGTAGACTTCATTGTCCTCATCCATTCTCATAAACTGATAGTTGTCAAACTTCCAGTATTTCGGGTTAATTCCTATTACACGGACAATCCCTTCATCTTTGAGTATTTGTAATTTTTTTTTGACAGTTTCGAGCGGAAGCTCAACGAGCTTGGCAAGTTCTACCGCTGTAATCCCTTTGTCGCCCGAGCATTTTTCCGGTGTCATGAACATCAATTCCAGCCCGACTTTTTTTAATTCTCTATCGTCTATTTCAGATTCATACTCATACATAAGTAAATTTTATAATAAAATTCAGTTTTTTTATCATATTTTTAGAGTAATTTGCGCTTTTTAGAGGATGTATTAACCATTTGATTATGAATATTTATAAAATTTTACATTTTTTAGCGGTAAAAAAATTTTTGTTTTTATTTTAAAATAATCATATGAGTGCAAACAAAGACAGCGGAGATATATTTGAAAAGTTTTCTGGTTCGCAAACCCACTGGTTTTTGACGCCGAAAAATGCGGCGCCTTCTATTCCGGTTACCCCGCTTCACAGGCTTAACGGGTATGATTCAGGGTTGCTTGAAGCCAGCGCTGATTTGAAAGCCGGCGTGGATGAAACCTTAAGTCTTGAATACCGCATAAAAAATCATGAACAGACGCTTGCGGATTTGAAAAATAAAATACAGATAGCCGAGCGCGCTCATAATCAGCAGGATATGCTGACATTCGGCGTGAAAAAGCAGAGAATTGAAAAAGAATTAAAGGAGCTTAACCGTGAACTTGCGGCAAGACAGATTGCGCCTCAAAAATCTAATGTTATAAACATTAATTCTGCCAGAAAGTCATCTCCGTTTGCTATTTTTAAAAGATTTGTACGCAGACATATTCTTGCGAAAGTTTCGAAAAAGTTTGGTTCGCTGGTTGCAATGAGTGATTCGCTGGAGGCACTGCGCAATATTAATCAGAACGTTGATGAATTAATGCGGCTGAAATCTCCTTATGGAGAAACCGCACAGAATTACAAAAAATTAACTGAATACCTTTCCCGCGCAAATAAAATTCATTCGCAAATAAGCAGGTCTATAAAAAAGTGAAGGGTGAAGGGTTCGACAAAGTTGAAATGTTGAAAAGTTGAAGGGGTGAACGGTTGAATGGTTGAATGGTTCATCTTTTGATATGTCATTCTGAAACATTAATCGTTGAGGCTCGCATGAGTTGCCACTGTTCAGAATCTCTTTGTTTTGAGAGTAGGTCGGATTTACTAATCCGACAGGAAAGACGTTAAGACGATAAGAGCGACAGAAAAGTGAAGGAGTGAGGAGTGAAGGGAACGGTCGTGAAGTTGAAGGGGTGAACGGTTGAATAGTTGAATGGTTCATCTTTTGATATGTCATTCCAAACCAGAGGGTAAATGGAGGAACTAAACACAGGAATAGTTGTATTTGTTTTCGAAACGATAGCGGGAGCAGAGCAGGAGCGTGTTGAGAAAATTAATACAACTGTTCCTGATAAGAATCAAAGCTGCGTCGAATTGGTAAATCCGACTTACTTTTCTTATCGTCTTTTTAACATTTTCTTGCTAATTTCCCATGTTTATTCTAAAATTTTTGCAGAAGCCCCGCTGCGGGGATTAAGGAATGACTAGCTAAGGAGATACTATGAACGAGCTTTTGAAAAAATCGGCTGCCGAACAAAGCAAAGCCTTGAAGAATAAAGAAGTTTCCGCTGTTGAATTGACTAATGCGGCTTTTGAAAGAATTACGGAACTCGATGGAAAACTCGGGGCGTTTAATTCTCTCACAAAAGAAACCGCGCTTGAAACAGCAAAAAAAGTTGATGAGAAAATCGCAAGAGGGGAAGAATTGCCGCTTCTTGCTGGGATTCCTCTTGCTTTAAAAGATAATATGAATCTTAAAGGTTCAAAAACTACTGCTTCAAGCAAGATTTTAGAAAACTTTGTATCGCCTTTTAATGCAACAGTTACCGAAAAACTCCTCGGCAACCTCGTTCCTATTGTAGGGAAAGCAAATTTGGACGAATTTGCGATGGGTTCTTCTAACGAGAATTCTGCTTTCAAAAAAGTTCATAACCCTTGGAATTTGAATAAAGTTCCGGGCGGCTCCTCAGGCGGTTCAGCAGCGTCTGTTTCCTCCTGCGAAGCTACACTTGCGCTCGGTTCTGATACCGGTGGTTCAATTAGACTTCCGGCTTCTTTCTGCGGAATTGTCGGCATGAAACCTACCTACGGAAGAGTTTCCCGCTATGGCTTGATTGCGTTTGCGTCCTCTCTTGACCAGATAGGCCCGTTTGCAAGAACAGTTGAAGATGCGGCTAACCTGCTTGAAGTTATCTCCGGTCATGACCCGAAAGACAGCACTTCTTTAAATCTGCCTGTTGAACACTATGCAGCACACTTGAATGATGATATTAAAGGCTTAAAAGTCGGTGTTATTAAAGAACTTATGTCGGAAGGTCTTTCAGAAGACGTTCAAAAGGCTATGGAAAAAGCTATTGAAGCTTACAAAAAACTTGGCGCTGAAATTGTTGAAGTTTCTTTGCCTAAGTTAAAATATTCAATCGGAATTTACTATATACTTGCAACCGCTGAATGTTCTTCAAACCTTGCAAGATTTGACGGTGTAAGATACGGCTACAGACACCCTGATTCCAAAAACCTTATGGAAATGTACACAAAAACCAGAGCGGAAGGCTTCGGCCCTGAAGTTAAACGTCGTATAATGCTCGGAACTTACGCATTGTCCTCAGGCTACTATGACGCTTACTATAAAAAAGCCCAGCAGATGAGAGCGCTGGTAACAGAAGATTTCAGAGAAGCGTTTAAAAAGGTTGACATCCTGATTTCGCCTACCTGCCCGAATACCGCGTTTGATCTGGGTGCAAAATCTTCAGATCCTTTGCAGATGTATTTAACAGATATTGCGACAATTTCCGCAAACCTTGCGGGAATTCCGGGGATGAGCGTTCCTGCCGGATTTGACCGTGACGGTATGCCAATTGGTCTGCAAATCCTTGCGCCACAATTGCAGGAAAGCAGATTATTCAATGCTGCTCACAAATTCGAGCGTGCAAACGATTACTATCTGCAGCTTGCAAAGATATAGGTTACTTCAACCTTTTTTGTTAGAGTGAGGGTAAATTATGCTGAGTACCGAATATCTTGAAAAATGTATCGAAACTTTAAAAAGGTCTTATGACTGCTTACAAGCCGCCGAAGAAGGCTCAATTGATTACGAGATGTACAGGAATTCACTCGTGAAAAGTTTTGAGATGACGCTGGAGCAAAGCGGAAAATTATTAAAGAAGAAATTAATTCCGTATTTTGCATCAAAAAAAGCTGTTGATACTCTTACATTTAAAGATATTTTCCGGCATGCCGCAAAACATTCCCTAATTACGGAAGAAGAAGCTGAAAGATGGTTTAAATACAGAGATAACCGTAATAATACAGCGCATGATTACGGCAGGGCGTTTGCAGAAGAAACTCTTGCTTTGATAGAGGATTTTCTTAAAGATGTCGGCCGCTTGAAAGAAGTTATTGAACATGAATAAACTTTTTATAAAACCGGAACACCTCAAAATGCTGACGGATATTTTTGACAGTTACTGTCCTGATGCCGAAATCTGGGCATACGGAAGCAGGGTGAACGGCGATGCCCATGACGGCAGTGATCTGGATTTGACTGTAAAAAGTTTTAATTCAAAGACGGCAAATTTAGCTGCTCTCAAAGAACTTTTAACCGAAAGCAATATCCCGTTCCTTGTTGATATAAATGAATTTGATAAACTCTCCCGGACTTTTCAGGAAGAAATAAAAAAGAACTATATTGTTCTTTGAATTGAAAATTAAGGAACTTGAAAAAAAATCCTGTTTTCTATAATCAGGTTGTTAATAAAGGAGTTTTTTACGGTGCAAAGTAAAAACTCAATAATTAAGAATGCAATACTAAAAGCGAAAGAAGCAATATCTTCAGCAGAAAGCAGCTTTAAAAATAAATACTATTCTACAGGTCTTTAAATCTCACCATCCATCCCGTCAAAGAATTTTTCCATGGGAATTTTCAGCGCTTTTGACATCTTAAAAAGTGCAATTGCTGTCGGAGAGGTCAAACCCTGCTCAAGTTTGCTAACATAACTCAGGCTCATGTCAATTATTTCCGCAAATTCTTCCTGCGTTATGTCCTTGCGGATTCTCTCAATTTTTATATTCCGTCCTAATTTGTGCTTAATATCATTTTTCATTCAAAAATTATATAATCTTGACAATATTCAAGTAAGTGAATATAATGACAATAGTATCAATATATTGATATTAGGTAATAACATATTGATATTGAAAGGGAATAAAATGGATTTTAAAAAAGCATTTACGCTTGCAGAAGTTTTGATAACTCTCGGTATAATAGGTGTTGTGGCAGCCATGACACTGCCAACGGTTGTAAATAAATATAAAGAAAAGGAAACTGTTACCAAACTAAAGAAATTTTATAGTATTCTTTCCCAGAGTTACTTATCTGCAACGCAGAAGTACGGTTCGCCTTCTGAATGGGGTATTACCGGCCGTGATGCCGGAAATCCCGATGAGGATGAGGAAAGTTATACTGCAGTAAATTCTATTCTTATCAGAGATAGACTTTTTGAAAATGTAAAAAATGTTGAAAACTGTGATAATGCAAAAGACCAGAGTGCCTGCGGGCTGGGTGCTGCTTATTATTTTATAGACGGTAGTCGCGCTTTAACTATAGTGGGTTCATCAGCCCAAACGTCATCCTCTTTAATGCTGGACGGGAGCTCTGTCATGGTTATTGCTAACGGAGGTAGTGCTGTCGTCAACAGAGGGCCGGGAGTGTTAAGCGAAACTTATGCTATTATTTACATTGATATAAATGGGCCAAAAGCTCCGAATACATTTGGTAGAGATTTTTTCCTGTTTTATCTGACAGACAAAAATATTATGCCCGCAGGAACAGAACACGAAACGATGTGGCCTTTTTCAGGCTGTTCTACAAAAGGTGCTGGCTGCACGGCATGGGTAATAATGAATGAAAATATGGATTATCTGAAGTGCAAAGACCTTTCATGGAACGGCAAGAAAAAATGTTAGCAATAAAAAAGCTCCTTATTTTTATAAGGAGCTTTTTTTATGATGAATATGAAAGATTATTCTTTAGTATATTCAGCGTCGATTACGTCATCGTCTTTTTTGTCATCATTTGCTGATGAAGCGCTTTCTGTGTTGGCTGAATTTTGAGCGGCGGCATCTTCTTTCTGTACAGCTTCATAAGCTTTCTGTGAAATGCTGAACATTGTCTGCTGTAAATCTTCTGACAATTTTTTCAATTCATCGGTTGGTTTATTTTCATCCAATGCTTTTTGAAGTGCAGCTTTTTGTTCATCAAGTTTTGTCTTGTCAGCCGCGTCAATTTTGCCTTCAAAATCTTTTACGATTCTGTCAGCCGAACCGATTAAGCTTGTTGCGTTATTCTTAATTTCTGCTTCTTCTTTTTTCTTTTTATCTTCAGCCGCATTTGCCTCAGCTTCTTTAACCATTTTGTCTATATCTTCTTCCGAAAGGTTAGAAGAATTTGTGATGGTGATTTTCTGTTCTTTGTTTGTAGCTTTATCTTTAGCAGAAACGTTTACGATACCGTTTGCATCAATATCGAATGTAACTTCAATCTGCGGCAAACCTCTCATTGCAGGCGGAATACCGTCTAATCTGAACATACCTAAAGTTTTGTTGTCTTTAGCCATTGGTCTTTCACCCTGAAGTACGTGAATATCAACGGCAGTCTGGTTATTTTCGGCAGTTGAGAATACCTGTGATTTAGAAACCGGAATTGTAGTGTTTCTAGGAACAAGAGGTGTCATAACCCCGCCGAGTGTTTCAATACCCAAAGTCAGAGGAGTTACATCAAGAAGAACGATGTCTTTAACTTCACCTGCAAGAACACCTGCCTGAATTGCTGCACCAACCGCAACTACTTCATCAGGGTTTACAGACTGGTTAGGGTCTTTGCCTGTGTATTCCTTTACTAACTGTTGAACTGCAGGGATACGGGTTGAACCGCCGACCAGAACAACTTCGTTAATGTCGTTTTTAGTAATTCCGGCATCTTTAAGTGCGTTTTCAACAGGTGTTTTACATCTGTTCAGCAAGTCGCGGCACAAATCTTCAAATTTAGCTCTTGTTAAGTTCAGGTCTAAGTGTTTAGGGCCGTTAGCATCAGCTGTTATGAACGGAAGGTTGATATTTGTTTCCATAACAGATGACAATTCGCACTTAGCTTTTTCAGCCGCTTCTTTAACACGCTGCATAGCCTGTTTGTCACCGCGCAGGTCAATACCTTCCTGCTTTTTAAACTCATCGCAAATCCAGTCCATAACTTTCTGGTCAAAGTCGTCGCCGCCTAAGTGGGTGTCGCCGGAAGTTGACAGAACTTCGTGAACCCCATCGCCGATTTCAAGGATTGATACATCAAAAGTACCGCCGCCTAAGTCGAATACAAGAACTTTTTCGGATTTTTCTTTTTCAAGCCCGTAAGCAAGTGCGGCTGCTGTAGGTTCGTTAACGATACGGAGAACGTCAAGCCCTGCAATTCTGCCGGCGTCTTTTGTAGCCTGTCTTTGAGCATCGTTAAAGTAAGCCGGAACTGTGATTACTGCTGAGGTAACTTTTTCCCCGAGATATGCGCTTGCATCATCTGCAAGTTTTCTCAAAATCATTGCAGAGATTTCCTGCGGGGTGTAATCTTTACCGTCAATGTTTACTTTATAATCTTCGCCCATGTGTCTTTTGATAGAAGCGATAGTTTTATCAGGGTTAAGAATAGCCTGACGTTTTGCAAGCTGACCTACCAGTTTTTCACCGGTTTTAGAGAAACCAACGATTGAAGGGGTTGTTCTGGAACCTTCTGCGTTGGCAATAACGGTTGGCTTGCCGCCTTCCATGACTGCTACAACCGAGTTTGTTGTACCTAAGTCAATACCAATTGTTTTTGCCATAGTTTATAATCTCCTTTTCTTAAATAATTTGCTTATTTATACTATTATTTATAACACTGTTTTCGACAAACCCTTAAAAAATAAACAAAAAATTAATATTTGCGCGAGCGAGCTGAGGGCGGAGGCTTGGCGACTGATTGCCGGCACTAGCTTGAAAATTGTAAAAAAATAGTTTATAATAAAAAGGTCAGCGGAAAGCCAAAGGGATGCTGTCACCGGGAGCCATTTTGCACGAAAAACAAGTTTTCGGCAAAAGAAGGCAACTAAATTCAGCATGACAAAATAAAAGTTATATGTCATCCCTGAACTAAATTCAGGTCAGGCTCAGAAAGCAGTGTCATAAAAAAAGTATATGTCATCCTGAACTTGTTTCAGGATCTCAAAAAGAAAGAGTACACGAAGAGGAATATCTATAAATGTTTTCTCGAACACGCTTCCGCTCTGCTCCCGCTAACGTCTCGAAAACATATATAGATATTCCAAAGAAAAGTAATAAAAAAGAAAAAGCAAAGGAGATTAAACGATGGAAAACGCAAGTATAGCAAGGATTT
>CASFGU010000019.1 GCA_949294395.1 uncultured bacterium | reverse complement strand
GGCGGAAGTGAAATACAACAAGGCATTGAAAGAAATCGAAGCGAAAGACAAACAGTATGATATAGACCTGAAGAACCTTGATACCGAGCACAGTGCTTTGCAGACCGAATACGATTCCATAAAGAGCACAATAGATAAGAACGTTGAGAGAAGCTTCAAGGCGTTTTCGTAAGGTAAGGCGATATGAGCCACGAAAAGGTGATGGGGGAGAGGTGAAAACTACAAGTTTTAACCGTAATAATTCATTTTTTGTACATCTGACGACAGATCCCTTATAAAAGAAATAATTAAAATTTTTGTATTGTTTAGATAGCGACGCTCTTTGCTGCATTATCCTTGAGAGTGCTCTCATTTCATATGCTTTCATTAGATTATACATATTGCTATTACGTGTTTTATAATAACCTTTTAAGGTTTTCGCTATTTTATGAGTATATGCAGGATCCATGTTTCTTTCATCCAAAAGCAGTATCCGCGTTGCCATACTAGCGCAACGACTACTACAGGATCTTGCAACAAAAGCATATATAATCCCTGAGACCATTCTCTAATTATCTTCTAACATATCGTTTGCCAGCTTCATTGTATTGCTGGCGACTTCTGACTTTTGTGAAGAATTATAAGCTCCGACTTTAAGACTATAGAATAATTCATAGGGATTTGGAGCTTTTTTGCAGATAAAGAATTGTTAATTAAGTAGTTGGTGTATTTAAAAGGGTCGAGTTTAGTATTCATAAATTAATAATATAATAAAAAATAATTGATTATGTTTCTATATAAAGAATTGTTAAATATCACCTACTTCACTCTATTAAAAAATTATCAGTATAAAAACAAATAAGGAGATAAAAATTATCCCCTTACTGCCGGTCCATAAACTAATCAGGCAGACTACGCCAGTAACCGCGGACTTTGGTTCCGTCATCCCGAACGTAAGGCCTTACGTAAACTGTACCGCCTGTATAAAGTGAAGATGTTTCCAGTTCACTTGAAGATGGGATTCCGATTTCTTTTAACTGTGACATAATAGCATTTTCATGCCGTAAGTATTCTTCTCCGCTCATTGCTGATATATCTTCCCGAGAAAAGATTTTCCCGTTTCCGGTTAACGGATTTTTATATCCTGCATAATTTTGAATCTTTCTGCCGATTTTACCATTACGTAGCTGCTGCATAATGGCTTTTTCATTTTGAAAAAACTCATCTGCACTCATTCTGCCGATTTCCTCAGGAGTGAATATTTCCGAAATATTATCTAACGGTGCAGCAAATCCTGTCTTTTGTCCGCGGTTATACGGTTTTGCCTGATAAATATTATACTCGGTATAATTATGTAACAGGTGCTGCGCACTAAATTCATTTGAAAACGATTTTGGCAGATCTGGTATAATATAAATATTACCTGATTGATTATCTATATTATTATAGAAAAGAGCATCACCTTTACGCCCATAAGTAATTATATTAGCATCTCCATACTTAAAATACTGGGGATAAGCATTAGCTATATGCTTACTTCCAATTGGAGCTAGTGCTGTTGACTTAATACCCGTACGATGAGCTAACAGATTTGCAATTGAACCACCCAAAGAATAACCCATTGCCTCTATTTTGGCATTCGGATACTTTGATTTTACCTGATTATATAACCTTTCTGCATCTCCAAATTGAGAAGGGATATTCATAAAATACATAATATTTAAGTCATTTTTTATATCATTTAGACTGTTCATATTTGTACCGGCAAATACAATCACTATTCTATCTTTTTGTTTGTATACTCTTGCATCAAAAGCTTTATTTTTTGATGACTTGTCAAACTCATGTAAGGTTGTCCAGCCATTTACATCTTTATTATTATGTAAACTACTGCTAAATTCTATGATTTCTTTATATTTTCTATCCATCTTGCGTCCTTTCGTTTATTTTTGTATAATCTCGTTATGAATAAGTCTTTAAAAAAATACTTATTAACTGTGTATTTTTGTTTTCAGTGTATTGCTACAGTGGTGAATTTTTTAATATTTATATATCTGATAATCATAAGTGCAACGCTATATGGCTTGGGAGCATCAAATATAACAACACCAGCAGCAGCACTTCCTTTTATAACAATTGCTGGTTCAGTTATAATCCTCGCCCAGTTATATGTTATAATTACGCCAATATCAGCAAGTGCCACTATAAGAATACATTGCAGCAAACCACTTACAAAACTTCAAAAGTTTTCAGCGGTAACCTTCCCGGTTATAACAATTCCGCTTTATTCGTATTTAATATTTAAAATTTTTATTTAATTTTGCTAAATCCTCCTATATTTTTTTAGAGGACAATATTTCAAATAAAAATGCTATAAAATAAGGCGTTACCTTATTATACTACAAATATAATACTTATGTCAATGTTACGATTTATAAATTAATAGCATAATCAGATACTAATTTATATACTATTGAATAATACATTGCAGATAAATGGAGAAATCAATGTTTATATCAAAATCGATGCTGGAAAAAGCCTATACTCAGGGGATAATTTCTAAAGAGCAACTTAAAAATCTTATTGCTTTTTTTGAAAAAGAAAATATAAAAGCAGAAACCCCTCAAAAATTTAACATTGAAACCGTTCTTTATTACGGAGGCAGTATTATCGCACTGGGGGCAATGATATACTACATGTATGACCTTGTTAATTCCAGCACCTACGGTATAATTTTAACATTAAGCCTTATCTACTCGCTTATTTTCTATTTCTCTGCTGAATTTATGTGGAAAAAGAATTACAAAACTCCTGCAGGACTTTTGTATCTTTTATTTATAGTGTCAGTGGCATACGTTGTAACGGTAATTACAAAGATGACAGGATTATACCCGAAATTCTCGCAGGCACATTTATATAAGGATTTTTACGAGGCGTCAAAGCCTGCACTGTATGTAATATCGGCACTTACATTTTTCACAGGCTACATTGTTCTGAAAAAGCGTCCTGCCTCAATATTAACACTTCCTGTTGCAGGAGCCCTGTACAATATCGGTTACATGTGTATACCGGATATGCTAAGGCAGATTCCGCATGTTACAAGCGCAGGTGCTGTATATGGTCTGGTATTTTCAATTGCACTGCTAGCTGCAGCGTATAAAACTGACAGAAAATACTCTGTCGACTATGCAAAATGGCTTTATATAACAGGCTGCCTGCTGCTATACATAAGTTTTTCGGAACTGGTCTTTGATATATACGGCGCAGGACGGCATGATTACTTAAGCAGATTTGTCATGCTTTTGTTTAACTTTTTGCTTTTAATTGTATCAGTTTTAATACGGAGAAATATATTTTTACTATCCGGCGGAATAGGATTTTTTGCCTATCTTGTAGAACTGGAGATTTCATATCTGTCAGAACTTAAGGCGGACAGTTTTGTCAAAATAACCTGCGTAATAATAACAGGACTGCTTGCGGTATTTGCAGGTATTGTCTACAAAAATCATTTTGAAAAAATTGAAACGGCAGCTGAAAAATTAGTACCAGCGAAATTCAGAAAAAATCTTCCAAAATACAGATAAAAATACCTGTTGCATTTTCATTACTTTTGTATATAATAAATATTGTTACTCCCGGATCGTCTAGTGGCAGGACTGAAGATTCTGGCTCTTCCAACGGTGGTTCGAATCCATCTCCGGGAATTTTTTATTGCAAAATTTTCCACAACCGAAATCCGGCCAGCAAGACGTACACGCCGGTTAGCAAAAAAACTCTGAAATACGTTTTCTCAATAACTTTGACATAATGTAAAGTTTTATAAAAATCAACACAAAACCTGTTAATTTTATTTTATCAGGAACTTTAAGTGAGATATGAAAATCACTCCGAATACATTTTCCCCTCAATATAAATCGTTTTCACCTGAATTTAAAGGCAAATACGAAGTCGATACCTCGACTGCCGTAAGCAGGAATCAGGTATTTACGCTCGGCATGCTTATGAATAACTTCTGGCTGTTCGACGCGCGGACAACATTTAACAGAATTAAATACAACAGCGTGTACGGCAAAGTAACTGTTAACGTAAATGTTGATAAAGAACACATTTTTGAGCGCATTTTAAAAATGAACAATATTAAATACGAAAAACTCAACGAGGTTGTTTAGTTTTCGGTTCTGGCAAAAGTATGCCTGTCCAGAAGCACCATCAAAACAGAAATATCCGCAGGCTTAACCCCTCCGATACGTGCAGCCTGAGCAAGCGTTTTAGGTCTGATTTTATTCAATTTTTCTTTAGTTTCGGAAGAAATATGCTCCATTGACATGTAATCTATATTTTCAGGAATCTTATATTTCTCAAGTTTACCTGCCTGTTCAACCTGAAATTCCTGACGCTTCAGATAACCGTCGTACTTAATCATTATTTCCGCCTGCTCGTACACATCACGCGGAAGGTTTAACAGGCGGGTAGCCTCATCTGCTTCCTGCAAAATATTATAAGTAACATTCGGACGTTTCAGAAGATCAGCGAGTTTAATTCCGCGGTCAATGTGTTCGCCGTATTTTGCAAGAACTGAATTTACCTCCTGTGTTGCGGAAAGTTTAGCATCTTTCAGCCGAGTAATCTCGCGTTCTATTGAAGCCTGTTTTTCTTTAAATCTATTAAACTGCGCATCATCAATCAGACCGAGCTTATGTCCTGTCGGAGTAAGTCTTGCATCAGCGTTATCCTGTCGGAGCAGCAGCCTGTATTCAGAACGGGAAGTCAGCATTCTGTAAGGATCATCAATATCTTTTGTTACAAGATCATCAATGAGGGTTCCTATGTAAGAAGAACTTCTTGAAAGTTCCAGCATCTCGGAATTATTCAGATAATTCATTGCATTAATTCCGGCGACAAGCCCCTGCGCTGCAGCTTCTTCATAGCCGCTTGTTCCATTAATCTGGCCGGCAAAGAATAAACCTTTTACAGTTTTTGACATCAGGGAATGCGTTGTCTGAACCGCCGGCACGTAATCGTATTCAACAGCATAGGCAGGCTTTATAACATGAGCCTTTTCAAGCCCCGGAAGCGTTCTCAGCATTTTCACCTGAACATCCGCAGGAAGAGAACTTGAAAATCCCTGAATGTAAACTTCATAAGTATTTAATCCTTCCGGTTCAATAAAAATATGATGCGACGGATTTTCGCTGAACCTTACAACCTTATCTTCAATAGAAGGGCAATAGCGCGGCCCTACGCCATGAATTAAGCCTTTATACATCGGCGATTTGTCAAGATTTGCCCGTATAATATTGTGCGTTTCTTCATTTGTTCTTGTAAGATAGCATGGATATTGCGGACGAACAGGACGATCAGGCTTAAACGAATAGAAATTCAAAACCTCATCGCCCGGTTGAACAGTCATTTTTGAATAGTCAATTGTTCTTTTATCAACCCGCGGCGGTGTTCCTGTTTTCAGTTTTTTAATATTAATACCTAGTTTCATTAGAGAATCTGAAAGACCTATTGCAGCTTTTTCACCCAGCCTGCCGGCGCTGTAGGATTTCAGACCTACAAAAATTCTTCCGGAAAGCGAGGTTCCGGTAGTTAGAATAACCGAACGTGCTTTATATTCTATTCCGAACTCGTCAACAGCACCGCAGATAATTCCATCCTGTGCAATTAAATCAGTAATACACGCCTGCCTGAGATAAATGTTTTCATTGCTTTCAATAATATTCCGCATATAAGCAATATAAAGGCTTTTGTCCGATTGCGCACGCAAAGCCCTGACCGCAGGCCCTTTTGAGGAATTAAGCATTTTCATCTGGATATAAGTAGCGTCGGCAGCCTCTCCCATAACTCCGCCGAGCGCGTCAATTTCACGGACAAGAGTAGATTTTGCAGGCCCGCCAATGGCAGGATTGCACGGCATAAGTGCAATATGTTCCACATTCAAAGTTGCAAGAAGAACCTTTGCACCAAGGCGAGCACAGGCAACTGCAGCCTCACATCCAGCGTGCCCTGCCCCGACTACTATTACATCGTATTCGTTATTCAAATATCCCATAACAGTATTATAATACAAAGGAAAAATTATATTTAAGCAAATTTATAACTGCCTAACCTTCTAATACATTTAGAGGATATTTTATAAAAATAATAAAGAATAAAAAAGGTTCATCCGAAAAAAAGATTACACACATTTTATTTGGAGCTCACAAATGTCAGAACAGATTTTAACACCACCATCAGCGGCGCAGGAAAGAGAAAAAAGCAAAAAAGCGCAGGTAGCACTGGAAAAAGCCAGAATAGCCCACGAAAAATATCTAATCCGGCAGGATAATAACGATCTGCAGGAAGCAATTACCAATTATATTGACGCGGTTAAATTCGACCCGACAATTCCTGAATCTTATTACAGACTGGCAACCCTTATGTGGGAACAGGGGCAAATCAGTATTAATACAGCTATTGACCAGTGCAAAACCGCTGTTTCTCTGGCTCCGAAAAACATGAATGCACATCTTTACACCGGATTTTTCATGAAGATGGCTGAAAATTACCCTGAGGCGATGGAGGAAATTAAATCCGCAATAAAGGTCGGAAAGTTTAAATCTGCACGTCCGCGGCTTGTTTTATCCCAGACAATTTTACAGAAAATAAATTCCGAAAACGGAACAGCCGCAGACTACATGCAATTTTTATACTACTTCCTCTCGGGAAGTCTCATGCTTGCATGGGACAGACCGTCATTAAAAATGTTCTACAAAAACATATCGGATGACCTTTCTGTATTCACATTTAATACAGTCGGGAAATTTTTAGAAAAATTCAAGCTTTACCCGATTGCAGAAAACATTTACAAAAAAGCAATAACAGAAACAAATCACGGACAAATTTTTTACAGCAAAATGGGGGATTTAGCGCTCAAGAACCATGAAATAGATTTAACGGTAGACTGCTACAAGAAAGTTCTTGAAGCAAATCCAATGAACAGAGAGGTTCTTGTAAAACTTGCAACCGTTTTGCAGACATATTTCCCTGAAAATACGGATGAAACAATTGAGTGTTATGAACGCCTTCTGCAGTTTGATATTGATACAGCACAGATTTACTATGAATTAGGACATCTTTATCTGAAAAAAGAGGATAAAATTAATTCAATCAGCGCATTTAAGCTTGCACTGGAAAGAGATATAGAAAATCCTTTCTACAATAATTCGCTGGCTTACGCATTTTCAAAAGCAGAACTTTACGACGATGCCATAGAATTTTACCAGAAAGCAATCGCCATAAATCCTGATAATGAATGGACTGCAATCGTATGTCAGGCGCTCGGTGCAATTTACGGAGAAATTAAAGGAAATATCGAAGCAGCTGTTGCAACCTATCAGGCCGGAATTATTCTGGATCCGAATAATTACGAACTGCATATCTCATTAGGCGATATTCACATGGCGGAATACGACCTTGACAAAGCAATCCGCGCATACTGTGATGCAATACTTTTAAATCCTGATGATTACAGAGGATATTTTAAAGCCGGCACCGCACTGTGGGAAAAGGATTACATAGAAGAAGCCCTCGTAGCTTACCACAAAGCGGTTGAACTTAACCCTGAAAACGCTTACGCACAAAACAATCTTGGCATCCTCTACCTTGACGGCCTCGGTGATGCGGAAGAAGCGCTTGAATATTTTGAAGAAGCCATTGCATTAAATGCGGATTACACGCTTGCATACTTTAATGCGGGCAGAGCAAGCCAGATGCTGGATTTCACAAATGATGCCGCTAATTATTACCAGATGGCAATAGATTTAAACAAAATCACAAACGAACTTGACGAAGAAGATATAAGACGCAGACTGCACAAACTTTTTGAAGCATAATCGTTAGAACAGACTTAACTGCTCCTGTTTTTCAAAATGCTTTCGTAAAAAAGAAGGCCGGTGATATTCAGTAAGTCCGTACTTATCTATTGCTGCCAGATGTTCCTTTGTCAAATATCCGGCATTCTTTGCCCAGCCATACTGCGGATACTTTGCGTCCAGTTCCTCCATATACCTGTCGCGCGAAACCTTAGCGAGTATGCTTGCCGCCGCAATGGAAGCCGAGGTGCTGTCGCCTTTTACAACCCATTTTTGAGAGCACATGTCAAAATCCTTTATCATTTTATTTCCGTCAACAAGCACAAAGAATTTTGAATAATTTCCTTCTAAAGCTTCCGAAAGTGCAGCACGCTTTAAAACATCTTCCACAGCAAGCTTCATTGCCTTCAATGAGGCATTAAGTATATTTATTTTTTCAATTTCTTCCACTCCGACGCATACTGTAGAATTTATTGTTTCATTTAAAATAGTATCATACAGGGTATTGCGTTTTTTCTTTGAAAGCTGCTTGCTGTCGTTAAGGATTGAAAGCCTCTCAATTAAATCTCTTGAACGCTCATAAAAACACACCGCACTGGCAAAAACTCCGCCGGCTGCAGGGCCGCGTCCTGCCTCATCAGTACCTATAATAATATGATTTTTGTAATACAAATCATACGCAAAAAGCTTTATGATATGCGAATCTTTTGTAAGCTTCAACTATTCCTCCATATCATCAAGAATAAATTTTCCGATTTTCCCTTCCCGGAAATCTCTCAGTATATAAACAGATGTACGTTCAATATCAGGTTCGCCGCCCGAGATTATCCAATTACGCGAACGAGCAATATTTTCAACAGTAAGTGCTTCACCGTTAATTCCGTAATACCCCCGCACTTTATCAGGATATTTTTTATCAAGAAGTTCCAGAAGTTCATGCGCAATAATTTCATTTGTGTAAGCATTTTCCGAAATAGAATTTACAAACGCAAGTTTTTTAGCAGACTCCTGATCGTCCTGACGCATAGGAATAATTCCGGGAGTATCTAAAAGTTCAAGCTGCGGATTAATCCTAACCCACTGCTGCTGGCGTGTTACTCCGGCTTTGGCACCTGTTTTTGTTTTGGATGATTTTGTAAGCTTATTAATAATACTGGATTTTCCAACATTCGGCATTCCGACAACCATCACCCTTGCCGGACGGCGCAAAAGCCCTTTCTTCATCAATTGTTGTATACGTGGTTCTGATAATTCCACGGCTTTTTTTACAACGGAATTGAAGTCTTTTGAATTTTTAGCATCTGATAAAATTACAGGCGCATTAAACTTTTTCTCTAGAAGATTTACCCATTTTTTTAATTCTGAAATATCCGCCAAATCAGCTTTATTCAGCAAAATTAAGCGGGGCTTCTCTCCAAGAAGCCCCGTAATATTTTTGTAAACGCTAGAAAGCGGCAACCTTGCATCAATAACTTCAATCACTGCATCTACAAGAGAAAGCTGTTCCTTCAATTTTCTCTCGGCTTTTGCAATATGCCCCGGATACCAGTGAATATGAGTCTTATCTTTTTTCAATTTTTTCCTTAATACGTGTTGCCTTGCCAGAACGTTCTCTTAAGTAGTACAATTTAGAACGTTTTACATCACCGCGTCTAACAATATTAATTTTTTCAATTCTAGGAGAGTGAAGAAGGAATACACGTTCAACACCAACACCCTGGAACACTTTTCTGACAGTGATAGTTCTGTTAATGCCCGAACCGTGTTCTTTGATAATTGTACCTTCAAAAGCCTGAATTCTTTCTTTATTTCCTTCAACAATTCTAACAAATACTCTTACTGTATCGCCCGGATTTACGTCCGGAACTTCTTTTTCCATATAAGGTTTTTCTAATTCGTCAATAATAGGGTTCATTTTCTAATTCCTTTATAATTTTTACTTAATACTAAATTCTAAATTTAAAATTCCTTAACCGGCTTATAGATATTTTCCACAAAAATACACCGGCGCACGTAAGTAATTTAATACTAAGACAAAGGATAAAATTTTGCAAGCGGCTATTAATAAATATTTACTTTGTAGTATAATAAATAATTATGAAAAGTTTTATAGATAACATTCTAAAAAACAAAAAGAAAAAGTTTACTATTAATACAGAGAATATGGGGGTTAATATAGACAAAAACGAGTATTATGAAATAAAACTTTCAAACTCGGCGCACCCCGAAAATTTTGACAGAAAATAATTATGGAGAATAGCTTATGAAAAAAATATTTATCGTAATTACCTGCCTGCTTCTTGCAGCTTCATCAGTTATAGCAGTGGAGTGCTGCGGAAAGCAGGAAAAAGATGAAACAGTTATCCGCAACATTATAAATTCTCCATCCGGCAGGTTATCCAAACACTACGTATCTTTTAAAGAGGATTACGAACTGTACAAGGCGGGCGACAAAACATCAATCTATTCCTCAATACTTAAACTTGAAGAAAAATACAACAAGAAAAATGCAACTGAGGCGGAAATTAATCTAAAATACATAGAAAAGGCAAAAGAGTTATACGAATTTCTTGTAAATTACCCGTCAGAAAGCTCAATGAGTAACGCTTTTGTTCAGGAATTTGAGAGTAAAAAGATTATGATACCGGATATTGCATACGACAAACTGGATGAGGAGCTGGTCTCTCTGATAACATTAATAAATGTATATAAATAAATTGCGACAAAATCAAATTGACAGTTCGAGTCGTCAACAAATTATAATTGTATAAAATAAGTATAAAAAAGTTATCCAACCGAAAAGGGCTCACTGGAATACTCCAACCCAAATTCATTCTCGCAAAACGATATTTGGATAACTATTATTATTATTACCGATTTATGATATAATGTCAAGAGTAACAGGAGAAAATGTCAATATGGATGAATATACATTAACAGAATTTTCAATCTTTTATAAAAGATTAATGGTCGTAGAAAATTGTTTAAAAACACTTATTATCACTCAATATACAAATGTGTTTGGAGATAAGGCATACAATATTTTATATAGATACTTTCATACTTTAGATATACAAAGGAAATTAAAAGAACAGATATTTAAAAACATATACTCATCCAAGAAGGATAACAGTGAAAAACTTATTTTATCGGTTAATAAAATGTGCTTGGGTGAGATATTGAATCTTTTTGCAAACCCCGTATATTTAAAAAATAAAAAGATTGCTAAAATATTTTTTCCTGTACCAACTGAAACAAATAATTCAGATTTTCAACAAAAACAAAAAGCATTAAAAGATTTTAGAAATTGTATCGCTCATGGTAATGAGAAAAAATATTATATTGAAAGAAGTAGAATGATTAAAGGTTTAGTATTTTTTGAAAAGATTTTACAATGTAGTACTTTTTTTACTTTTGACATATTAGATAAAATTTCAAGTATCAGAAAATTATCAGTTCCTGAAATTTTATCAATAATTTATGACATAGATAAAACATATTTTAAAGATGATAAAATGTTAATAATTTTATTTGATGATATTGCATTAATAAATGGTTATATATTTAAGAGTTTACCTCAAAGATGGACAATTATAAGAAGAAAATTTGAGATAGAAAAACAATTAAAAGAGAATATTCCTATTTTAAATGCACTTAATTTTGATAATGATCAAATGCATTTAAACTTTGAATAATAGAATTTTTCGAATTTTTCAAACAATAATATTACAAGTTTTAAGTCATATATTTAACTCGCCTGCATCGTTGGCGAGCAGCACGAGCCGCACGAGGCAGGATACCCTGCGGGCAGAACTCCTCAATTTGATTTCTGCAAAATCAAATTGACAGTTCGAGTCGTCAACAAAAAAAGCCCCGATAAAGGGCTTCTTTAATTTGGGCCCGGAGAGACTCGAACTCTCACACATCGCTGCGCTAGATCCTAAGTCTAGTGCGTCTACCAATTTCGCCACAGGCCCAAGGTTTTATTCAATTTTTGTCGGGTTTGCGGCTCATTGCTAGACGGCGTCTACCTCCCTCCATTTTTTGATACTTAATCAAAAAACGGAGCCTTGCCACAGGCCCAAGGGTTTATTTAGTTTTCATCGGGTTTGCGGCTCATTGCTAGACGGCGTCTACCTCCCTCCGTTTTTTGATACTTAATCAAAAAACGGAGCCTTGCCACAGGCCCAAGGGTTTATTTAATTTTCATCGGGTTTGCGGCTCATTGCTAGACGGCGTCTACCTCCCTCCGTTTTTTGATACTTAATCAAAAAACGGAGCCTTGCCACAGGCCCAAAGGTTTATTTAGTTTTCATCGGGTTTGTGGCTCTTTGCTAGACTTAGCCACCCACTCTAAAGCCACATCTACTACTCTATCTAAATAAGCTTTTAATGTCAAGGGTACCTTCTTTAGATTTTTGTAAAATTTACACTTAATTTTCTTGCCTTAAAAATTTATTCCTGATACGTTTAATTTAACCACAAGGATTTTTTATGCGAATTACTGCAATAAATACATACAGAACAGCTTATATAAGTCAGTCGAAAGACAAACACGAATTAAGAACACCACAGGCTCTTCACAGACCATTAAAACAAATTAAAAATGACAGCGTTACATTTCAGGGTTTTAATTTAAAAAAATACAATCCGGCATACAGGTTTTGCATGCAGCTCTTTAAACGCTCACAAATTGCATCAAGAAGGCGGCTTTCCCCTCCGATTAGAGATCTTGAAGGCAAACTCACAGAAGTTATGATACCGGTTAAAGGACGCAGAAAAATTGTTGCCTACGACATTAATCCCGATAACAGAGAAAACTATATCGTATTCTTTCACGGAACGTCCCAGAATATATCCAACTGCCAGACAACATACAAAGAATTTTTAAACTCAAACTACGCGGTACTTGCGCCGGAATACAGCGGTTTTGGAAAAAACAAATCCAGAACAGCCGATGAATATACTCTTGAAGAAGATATTGCAGCTGTAGTTAGATATTTAAAGAAAAAGAAAATTAAGCCTGAAAATACAGGTATTGCAGGCCATAGCCTGGGGGGCTTCGCTGCGACAAGGATTGCAGAAGAAATTCCGCAGGCAAAATTTCTTATATTAATTTCACCGGTAAATACTCTCAGCTATGAAGCTGAAAATATTGTAAAACAGCGAAAATACAAAGTTCCTAAATTCTTTCAGTTCATATATAAACATTATCCGCAAATACTGGCGCCGCTCGACAGAATTTTTAAAACTGAAGAAAGAATAGCAAAAACTAAAATTCCTCTTTATATAATACACTCTGATAATGACAATCTTATTCCGGTAAAATCATCCAAAGCAATAGCTCTAAAATCAAAATCTCTGCGTGAACTAATAATTCTTAAAGGCGGCGGGCACGGAATTGATGAAACCAAAATTGCAACTATCCATGATATTCTTGCCCGAATGAATATCCAACCGAAAAATCCTGCGGAATAATTCGAATTATTTTTTCCCGATACAATAGTATTCAAACCCGCGGCGTTCCATTCTATCCGGCTCGTACTGATTACGCCCGTCAAAAATTACCGGACTTTTCAAAAGTGTTTTAATCCTATCAAAATCAGGACGTCTAAATTCGTTCCACTCGGTCAAAAGCAGCAGGCAATCTGCACCTTCTAAGGCGTCATATGCTCCTTTTGCGTAAACAATCCTGTCACCCCAGAGGCTACGGGCAAAATCAAATGCTTTCGGATCATACGCCTTAACCTTTGCCCCCAGTTCTAGGAGTGCATTAATAATCGTTATAGACGGCGCCATACGCATATCATTTGTTTTAGGTTTAAAAGCGAGCCCCCAAACAGCAAAAGTCATGCCGGCAATATCAGACTTAAATCTTTTAAGAATTTTATTAATAAAAATAACTCTCTGTTCTTTATTAACCTCATCAGCTGCTTCAAGAAGCCTGTAGCCGCAATTGTTATCTTTAGCGGTTTTCAAAAGTGCTTTTACATCTTTAGGGAAGCAGCTTCCGCCGTAGCCAAGCCCCGGAAATAAAAATTGCGACCCGATACGTTTGTCAGCACACATACCAATTCTTACCATCTCGGCATTAGCGCCGACTTTTTCACAAATATTAGCAATTTCGTTTGCGTAAGAAATTTTCACGGCAAGAAAAGAATTAGCTGCGTATTTTGTCATCTCGGCAGATTTAACATCCATGATAATCACAGGATTCCCGGTGCGCAAAAACGGAGAATACAATTCCTGCATAATCTCGGTTGCCTTCTGGGAATTTGACCCAATAACAACTCTGTCCGGCTTCAAAAAGTCATCAACAGCAGCTCCTTGCTTTAAAAATTCAGGGTTGGAAACGACATCAAATTCATGTGTTGTATGCTTTTTGATAATTTCAGTAACCTTTTCTGCCGTACCAACAGGAACAGTAGATTTATCGACAATAACTTTATAACCGTTAACAGCTTTACCAATACTTCCGGCAACAGCCTCAACATACTGCAAATCTGCAGCGCCATCCTCGCTTTGCGGGGTTCCAACCGCAATAAAACACACCAGAGCTTTTTCAACAGCAGCCTTTAAATCAGACGTAAATTTAAGACGATTTTCTCTGACGTTTACTTTTATTAATTCTTCAAGCCCCGGTTCATATATAGGAACAATACCTTTTTCAAGTTTTGCAAGCTTATCAAGGTCATTATCAACACATACAACATCATTTCCCATTTCGGCAAGACATGTTCCTACAACTAACCCGACATATCCAGTTCCAATAACACAAATCTGCATGCTAAAAACATTCTCCTTAAAAAACTACTCTCATAAAGAAATTTTAACACAAATACCTCAATATTTAGCAAATTAAAAATTTTTATGGAATAATGGCTATTAGATGAACATAGATTACTGAGGGCATAGAAAGAATGAGCATTGATTACAAACTTAAAAATACAGTTTCAAAAGACGCTTTTAAATACGGATACCTTTTAAAAAAGATTTTTCCTTATATAAAACCTGTCATGCCGCGTGCAATATTAAACCTTATTATAGCAATTCCGTTAGGACTGCTTGACGGTGTTGTTGCTCTTTCGTTAAAACCGTATCTTGATCTTGTAATCAACGGAGATCCGGCAAAGACTTACTCTATATTAGGTCATGAAGTCCATATCCAGGCAGCATTTGCTGCGATTATTCCTTTTGGTATAATAGGGTTTGCGTTATTTCAGGGAGTTTTAAAATATCTTAGCAACTACCTGACAGACTGGACGGGAAACAAAATTTCAAACTCTTTAAAAATAGATTTGTTTAAAAAATTAACTAATCTTGATCCGCAGTTTTATGATGTAAATTCATCCGGACTTGTTTTAACAAGGTTCTTATCAGACCCTGAGGCAGCCTCAAGAAACATCATAGACAGCTTAAAATCATTTATTGCAACAGCATTTGGCCTTGTCGGCCTTATCGGTGTTTTGATTTATAACTCATGGCAGCTTGCAATTATCGGTGTTACAGTAATGGGAATTGCGATTACTCCTGTTACTTTAATAAGAAAAAAAATCAAAAGCGTTTCAAACGCGAGCATGGTTGTCGGCGGAAATATGACAACCAACTTTAACGAAACATTCGCCGGAAATAAAATTATGACAGCATATAATCTTCAGGAAATGCAGAACGAAAAATTTGAAGATCAGATACACCAGCAGTTTCATCTTGCAATGTCATTAACAAAGCGTGTCGGCTGGATGTCGCCTATCATGTATTTTGTCTGCTCAATAGGTATAGCGCTTGTCATGGCTTATGGAAACCACCTGATACTTTCAGGACAGATGTCAGCCGGAAGCTTTGCCTCTTTTGTAACCTCGCTTCTGCTCCTTTATAAACCGACAAAGACCCTTGGAAATACATTAACAAGCCTTCAGGGAACTTTCGTTGCCATGGGGCGTGTGTTTGAACTGTTTGATCTACAGCCGCATATTAAAAATGCACCTGATGCTGTTGAATTAAAAGGATTTAACAATTCTATCGAATTTAAGAACGTTAACTTTGAATATGAAGAAGGGGTTCCGGTACTCAAAAACTTTAATCTTAAAGTTAACAAAAACGAAACACTTGCACTTGTCGGCAATTCCGGCGGAGGCAAAAGCACAGTGGTAAGTCTTATTCCGAGATTTTACGATGTTACAAGCGGTTCCGTGGAATTTGACGGAGTTGACATAAGACATTTTGAACTTCATTCCCTGAGAGATCAAATTTCTTTTGTATTTCAGGATAACTTCCTGTTCTCCGGTACAATAAGACAGAATATTATGATGGGGAATGAGGATGCTACGGAAGAACAGCTTGAAAATGTTGTAAGAATGGCTCATCTGGACGAGTTTACAAATTCTCTTGAAAAAGGCCTTGACACTTATGTCGGAGAAAGAGGAACCACCCTCTCCGGCGGTCAAAGGCAGCGTGTTGCAATTGCAAGAGCTATGCTTAAAGATGCTCCTATTGTAATTCTTGATGAAGCAACCTCAGCGCTTGACAACAAATCCGAAGCTATTGTTCAGAAAGCTCTTGATAACCTTATCCAGAATAAAACTGTATTTGTCATTGCACACAGACTTTCAACAATCAAAAACGCAGACAGAATTGCGGTGGTAAATGAGGGTGAACTTGCTGAACTCGGAACACATGAAGAACTTATGAAATACGAAAACGGCATTTACAGAAAGCTTTATGAGATGCAGTTTAAAAATCAGGAAGAAGCAAAAGAAGCCGCAGGTATTTCATGACAAATATAATTATAAAAAAATGGATAGAACCTTACGTGCTTTTGGAAACCGCTAAAAAGCATTTTGAGATGAAAGATTACACCTTTGACGGTTTTTCTAAAAATACAGTCCGCGCAGAATTTTTAAAAGCGCTGGAAAAACCGGATACCTTTGGACTTTACATGAAAAACGTCAACAAGTTCTACCTTTTTAGCGGCAGTGAAAACATTAATCTAAAAGAATTATATAACTTTTCTGATGAAGATTTTGAGTTCACCGACAATATTGATGAGCCGTTTAACCTTGTTGATATGGGAAAAGCTGAAGCCGGGATTATACAAGTATTAGCGTCGGATTAGTAAATCCGACCTACATAAATAAATTCAGTGCAGACTCTCACAAAAGCGTCTTAACAAAATTTCGGACAGAGTTAAGCCGTTTTTTATCATCCCTGAATGAAGAAATTATACTGACAACGTCCTCAAACAATTCCTCGTTTGTCTTGAGCGAGTCAAATTCAAACAGGTCAGCAAATTGTATCTGCAAAATTTCAACTATTTTAACAAGATTATCGGCAGACGGAAAATACTTTCCGGTTTCAACCGCACTAATACTTGTAACATCAACCCCGACAAGCTCTGCAAGCTTTTCCTGCGTTAAATTTCTGTATTTTCTGTATTTCTGAACATTCCGCCCGAAACTCTTTTTTAAATTCATTTTTACCCTCTTTAAATATTTTATATATTATTAGAATATTTAACATTGAGTTTTACCTCTTTAACATGTTGCAAAATCTGAGTTTTACACCTATAATATAGAAGTAAAACTTAATTCATAAGGAGAAAAATTTGAATGAAACTCAAAGTTGAAACAAGTTCTGGATTTACTCTTGCAGAAGTATTAATAACTCTCGGAATAATCGGAGTTGTCGCAGCAATGACGCTGCCGGCGTTAATTCAAAATAATAAAAATAAAGAGGTAGAGGCCCGGTTAAAAAAGATTTACTCGGTTATGAATCAGGCAATCTTGATGTCAGAAAAGGATAACGGGCCAAAAGAATACTGGTCATTTTGTGATTTCGGGGAAGATTCAAATACAGAAAATACTTCTGAATGCAGACAACATTTTGACAAATATATTTTACCTTACATAAAATATACAAAAACAGAAGAATTTACGGCTGCCGGAAGGTATAATCTCGCTGTCTATTTCAGCGACGGAAGTGTTTTAATAGGGAAAATGCACCCTTCTCTTGTCGACTACTATTTTTACCCTAACGGGAAAAATTTCAATAAAGACGAATTTATGACCGTAAGTGACGACGGAACAGAAACAAGAAAAATGTGCGGTACAACTTTTTTTGCGTTTGAATTCTCGCCGATTTTAAATGATAAAAACTCAAAATTTCACTACCGGAAAGGTTTTGAGCCGTATAAACGAGCATTAAATGAACTAACAGTTGAAGAATTAACAGGCAGCAGCGTTAACGCCTGCACAAAATCTGCAAACTATAAGGTCTGGTGTACAGCCTTAATTCAGCTTAACGGCTGGAAAATCCCTGAAGATTATCCGTTTAAAGTTAAATAAAGCCTTAAATTCAGTTAATATTTACGCAATTTTTATAAACAAAAATCCTTTATATAAATATAAAGGGGATTTATAAAGGGGAAAATTTTGTTTGGCAGCACACTGGTAAAGATGAATACCTCATACTTAAACAGTACTTCCTATGGCAGCGGGTTTAATCTCAATATGTCATACGGATATTCTATGCCTTCATATTCCTGCAATTCAGTATTTAATGCCGGCGTAAGCTTTACCCCTGCAGGATATTCTTCTATGTGTTGCCCTGTGAGTTATGCTGCCGTAATGCCAATGCCTGCATTCGGTGGCTTCTGCGGCGGATTCGGAAACTTTGGCTGGTTCGGCGCAATGCCTTTTATGCAGAACTTTATGGATATGATGACAACATTTTCCACCATGAACACAATAAACAGTATTACCGATAAATACCTAAATAAAGAAAAATCCAGCAACTCTTTATCATCTTCAGCGTATTCACCTTCATATACACCGTTCAGCAACACGTTCTCATGGATGCCGACACTTAACTTTTCAACAAAGACAAACTCTGCATCCAGAAAGAAATCAACAGCATACACCTTCCATACATCTTCATTCAACACAAAATCAAATCTTCCGGCACTGAAAGATGCAGGATATGATGAGGAAAAGGGTTATAATCTTGCAAAAACAGCAGCAGGAAATGCAGTCGGATTTACTCATAAATGTGCAAAATACGTCAGAATTGCACTTGAGAAAAACGGACTTTCAAATGGCATGCGCGGCGACGGATACGAATACGCAAATATTTTAAGCAATAACTCAAACTTCAAAGAAATATCAACAAAAAATGTTGACCTGTCATCACTTCCGGCAGGCTGCATACTTGTTTACGGGCAGGGGGTTGCAGGATATGACAGCAAAGCCGGACACGTTGAAATTACACTCGGAAACGGACAGGCGGTAAGCGACGGGGTTACAAACAATATTAGGCAGGGCGCAAGAGTATTTGTTCCGGTTTCAGCCTAAGAGAGCTGCAATAAAAAAGTATTAACCGCGTTTTGAAGCTCCTCAAGCGTTCCGTTATTATATATAACATAATCACAAAGCTCTTTTTTCTCATTCTGAGGCATCTGAGATGACATGCGCTTATGTGCATAAACAAGACTATAGTGATTCCTTGCAATCAAACGTTTCTCGCGAATACTATCCTCCGTATAAATAAGGAGAGCTTTTTCAAACAAATCCCGCATACCACACTCAAACAAAAGCGGTATGCTTACAAATACAAATTTTTCTGATTTATTTGCTTCAAAAAACTCGAAGATTTTTTCTTTTACCGCAGGATGAATAATCTCCTCAAGTCTTTTCTTTAAATCACTCCTGTCAAAAACCAGCCTACCAAGCTTTTCGCGGGAAATTTTGCCGTCAGGCTCAAACACATCAAAGCCCTTAAAAACTTCACGCACAGCCACCAGTTCATTAAGGAGCATGTGGGCGGTTTTATCGGTATCCATAACTTTAAAGTCTGATTTTTCAAGAATGTTTTGAACCTCAGACTTTCCGCTTGCAATATTTCCGGTAATCGCAACCCTAATCATTTCGCTGCAATCCTGTTTAAAAAGTTACGCAATTCTTTAATCTGCTGCGGCTTTATCGGCTTAAACTGTCCGCGCTTTAGTCCTTCAAGACTAATTGTGGCATGCTGGATACGTTTTAATGATTTAACCTCAAAACCTAAGTGTTCAAACATTTTTCGTATTTGCCTGTTCAACCCCTGATAAAGCGTAATCTGCATCATAGTGTGCTTATTATCCGCTTCCAAAACAATAACATCCGCGTAAGCAGTTTTTCCTTTTTCTATTTCAATACCTGCTGCCATCTGCTCAATCTGGTGAGGATGAATTCTGCCGTCAATGGACACAAGATAAACTTTCGGAACCTTTACTGACGGGTGGGTTAAATCATTAATCAAATCGCCGTCGTTAGTCAATATTAAAAGCCCTGTAGAATCCTTATCAAGACGTCCGACGGGTTTAAGTCCGTACATATTTTCCGGAAGCAGGTCGTAAATAGTTTTTCTGCCTTTTTCATCATCGCTTGTTGTAATATATCCGGCAGGCTTGTAAAACCTGTAATATTCATGCTTAGCAGGATGAATAAGCTTTTTATCAACAAAAACCTTATCTTTCTCCTGAACAAGAAAGCCAAGTTCGGTAACTTTTTTACCGTTAACCTGAACAACACCGCTTTCAATAAGTTCATCAGCCCTGCGCCTTGAGCAGAGCCCTGATGAGGCAATATACTTATTTAAACGAGTGCCGGACATTTGAGCGCCCCTTCAAAAAACTTTGCAAGTACGTCAGGCATTCTTCTGTAAAGCTTTCCGGATTTTGAAGAAATAGCAACGACTTCAACCTCGGCTTCAATAAAAGTTTTTCCGGTCTGTTTGGAAGTAATCCTTTGGGCAAAAGTAACCGAAAGACCATTAAACTTTGATATTGAAGTTTCAATAATAATCTCATCATTAAGCTTTGCAGACGCCTTATACCTAACATTAAGGTTAACCACAGGCAGCACAATATCCAGCGCTTCAAGCTCAACGAGATTGTGACCGGTCATTTCGCACCACTCAACACGGCCCATCTCAAGCCACCTCAAATACGAGCCATGCCAGACAACGCCGTAAGCATCCGTATCAGAATAAAAAACTTTTTGTTCAAATGTATGTTTCATAGCCTAATTATAGCACAAAAAGAGATAAACAAAAAATTTTTGATAAAACCGCTTGACGTAAGAAAATGTTTGGAGTAAGTTAATAAATGCCTCGGGATGTAGCACTCTGCCGAGTAAAACAATCCGGTGAATTGTTTCACGAGAGGTGGTAGCGCACCTTTTCAAATGTGAAACATTTGAAAATTTAATAAACCACGGGATGTGGCGCAGCTTGGTAGCGCACCTCGCTTGGGACGAGGGGGTCGCACGTTCAAATCGTGTCATCCCGACCATTTAAAAAGAACCGTTAATTATAACGGTTCTTTTTTATTTTATTTGAGATTTACTTTCTGCATATAAAAAGGAAATTGCTATTCTCAAATTCTTTTTCTAACCTGTAACCTATAGGGGAAAGGAGCTTCTTAACTTCTTCGGGATTACCGGTTTCTATAAAGATAACCGGCTTGTATTTTCGTAAAGTTTCCAGTGCACCGTTAAGGACGAAAAGTTCATGTCCTTCCACATCAATTTTTGCAAAATCTACTTTTTCTTCAACTATGTTAATATTATCTAATCTTTCCATCGCTAAATCACCGGAGGAAGATTTTCTGACAGACACTCCGCCGATATTCGTTTCAGGGTAACAGTTCATACAGCATGTAGTTTTCTCATCGCTGAGCGCAAGATTAAAAAGTTTTACTTTATCTTCCAGACCGTTCAGCTCTATATTTTTTGATAAAATTTCAAAAGTAGACTTCACCGGCTCAAAGGAGTAAACCGTTTTTGCCCCGCACAAACCAGCCCAGTAAAGGGTATGGTTTCCTATATTTGCACCTATGTCTAGAATTACGGCATCTTTTTCCGGAAGATACTCAAGCAGTTCCAGAAGAATATTCTGTTCAAAAAACTTTTTCCTCTCAACAATATACCTCTGGATTAAATCCGTCTTATACAGAGGAACATAAAAAAGAATATTCCCGACATTAGTAATGTTATCAAGTTTTATCAGACGCTTTTTCAAAATTTCAATCTCGTCGCGCAAAGCATTCTGACCGTACCTAATTTGAAAGCTCATTCTAATTCCAAAGAGTTTAAATACTATGTGATTTGAAGCCTTAACTCTTTTAAAACAAAACATATCATTAAATTTCACCGCTCATACTCCTTATTTAACTATCATAGATTTTATTCTATAGAAAATATTCAATACAATAAAATCAATATATTCTAAAATTAAATAATATGCAAGATACTGATAAAGAAAATCAAAAGCAGAATAAAGCAGAGATTTTAAAAAATCTTGGAAGTATCATATATGAAAAAAGACAGGATGCCGGAAAAGGCATCAACAAGTTTTCGTTTGAATACGACATAGGAAACGGACTTCTGTCACAGCTTGAAAAAGGAAACATTGACGCAAGAATTACAACCGTCTGGAAACTCGCTAACGCTTTCGGGCTTAAGTGTTCAGATTTGATAAAACTGGTTGAGGACAGACTTGATAAAGATTTTAATTTTTATGACTAAAAATAACAAAAATATACGCTTCATTTGACTTTACGCTTCTTTTATAATAGAGTTTTGGAAGAATGTTTTTATTTTAATGAGGATTAGGGAAATTGGATTTTGTAGCTTTAACTATTGAAATATTAAAAGTGCTGGCTTCATTTGTCGGAAGTTACGGGCTGGCAATCGTTGTACTAACATTGATTGTAAGAGCGGCACTGTGGCCGTTGAACACATCACAGCAGCGCTCTATGAGAATGATGCAGACACTCCAGCCGAAATTAAAGGCAATTCAGGACAGATACCAGAGTAACCCGCAGGTTATGCAGCAGAAGATGATGGAATTTTACAAGGAACACAACTTCAACCCGATGGGCGGCTGCCTGCCTCTGTTAATACAAATGCCTATATTTATTCTTCTGTATTCGGCATTAATGAGCCCTCAGTTTATACAGGTTGCCGGAACTTCAAAATTCCTTTTCATAAACAGGCTTGACACAACGCTCAGAGCGAGCGCAGGGATTTCTAATGACGGAGTTATGGGCGTTTCCAAATATGATGTATTCATTCCTGGTAAAACCGCACGGGTTTACCTTCCGGGAGAAGTTCTTGACAACGTAAAAATTGATAACCAGAAAAAGGCGCTTGAAATTCAGGGCGGCATTAATCCGGGACAGGATATTGACTTTAAAATGAGTCTTGATAATTTAGGGCTCAAGTTTAATCAGTTAGACCGAATAGAGAAGGCTGAGATTACGGTTACCGATCAGAACACAAGGGAAAATGAAAAATTAACCTTCACAAGAAACGGCGGCTACCTGATTACCTCAATGCCGACTGTTGAGGTGAAAAAATCTTTCCACTGGGATGTGTTTGCACTGATTGTTCTGTTCGGGCTTTCCATTGTTCTGTCGCAGAAACTCATGATGGCAACTTCAAACAAAAATAAGGATTCTCTTGATCCGACCCAGGCCGCAATCCAGAAATCAATGGGTACATTCATGCCGGTAATGATTATCGGAACTTTTGTAATAATTCCTATACCTGCAGGCGTTTTAATCTACCTTATTGTAAGCAATGTGGTGCAAGTTCTGCAAACTGTTATTATTAACAGGCAGATGGATATGGAAGAAGCTGCTAAAAAGGTAAAAGCCACAGACGGGTCAAAAGTTATTGAAGCAGAAGTAGTTGTGGAAGGGCAGCAGACAAAGACAGGTTTGCTTGAACGTCTTAAACAACTTTACAAAAAATAACAGAGATAGTAATGAAATTATCAGATTATGACTATAACCTGCCGGAAGAATTGATTGCACAGCTTCCGGCAGAAAAACGGGAAAATTCAAGAATGCTTGTACTCAACAGGAACAAGCATTCTATTTCGCATAAACATTTTTACGATATTGTGGATTTAATAGAGCCGGATTCTCTACTTGTTTTGAATAACACAAAAGTCTTACCGGCAAGGCTTTACGGCACAAAAGAAACCGGCGCTAAAATAGAAATTTTTCTTTTAAAACAACGGGAAAACGATGAGTGGGAAGTTCTAATAAAGCCATCCAAGAGAGTTAAACCGGCAACTATAGTAAAAATAAGCAATGAACTCTCTGTTGAAGTTATAAAAAGACTGGAAGATGACGGTGAATGGCTCGTAAAACTTTTATATGAAGGAAATCTTCTTGACGTTCTGCACAGAAACGGCAACATACCGCTTCCTCCTTATATTGAGAGAAAAATGCAGACGGAAGATTTAAAAAAGCTGGATTTTGAGAGATACCAGACAGTCTACGCAAAAGATGAAGGTTCTGTTGCAGCACCAACAGCCGGTTTACATTTTACGGAAGAAATTTTAGAAAAACTTAAAAATAAAGGGGTTGAAATAGCTTACGTTACCCTGAACGTAGGGCTCGGAACTTTCCGGCCTGTAAAATGCGAAAATATTTTAGACCACAAAATGCACTCGGAAACCTTTGAAATTACACCTGATGCTGCAGATTCAATTAACAGGGCAAAAGCATCCGGCAAAAAAATCATAGCAGTCGGCACTACTACCGTACGAACACTCGAAACAGCTTACCAAAAGTTCGGGGAAATTAAAGCCTGCCATGACCACTCAGAACTGTTTATCTACCCGCCTTATGAGTTTAAGGTAGTAGATAACTTAATAACAAATTTTCATCTGCCAAAATCCACACTTTTAATGCTTGTGAGCGCACTTGCCGGTAAAGATTTTATATTTGAGGCCTATAAAGAGGCAATTGCGGAACGCTACCGGTTCTACAGTTACGGGGATTGCATGTACATCTGCTAGTTTAAAAACCCTCTCAATATATTATAAATATCAAAAATCTTGTCAGGATTATTTTTAATAAGCCTGTCAACTTCACTGCGGACATTTTCAGGTTTTTGAGGATAATATTCAAAATCAAAAAGCTGTTTCGGAGTAACCTGCAGGGCATTACAGAGCTTTTCAAGGGTATCTGCCGTAACAAAATTGGTACCGCACTCTATAAAAGAAAGCGACCTGCAATTGTAATCAAGTTTTTCTGCAAGTTCCTCCTGCGTAAGCCCCGATTTTTCCCTGTAATATTTTATTTTCTTGCCGAACTGCTTTTTAATTTCGCTCATAATCTACCTTTTAATTTTTATTTATTTTACGCTACAGTTAAACGTATTGAAAAATACTATACAGTATGTTAAAATACATAAAGAAACTAATTGGAGGATTATAGATATGAGAAAAAACAAACTACTGGCTCTGTATCCAGCCATTCAACCGTTCAACTTTTCAACAGTTCTGCCCGTCGGATTAGTAAATCCGACCTACGTCACAGGAAAACCCTCACCATTAAGCCCTATTCCAGAGGGAGAATACAATAGCGAACCCTACTCGCAAAACAAAGAGATTCTGAACAGCGGCAACTCATGTGAGCCTCAACGATTAATGTTTCAGAATGACATATCAAAAGATGAACCTTTCAACCTTTCAACCGTTCACCCGTTCAACATTTCAACCTTTCAACTTTGTCGAACCCCTCACTCTTCACGCTTAACCCGCAGAAAATCCGCTTTTACTTTAGCAGAGGTGCTTATAACCCTCGGGATTATCGGTGTTGTTGCCGCGATGACGCTGCCAACCCTTGTCAATAAATATCAGCAAAAGCAAACCATAGCGCAGCTTCAAAAGGTTTATTCCATATTAAATCAGGCATTCAGACGCTCGGAGGCTGATAACGAATCTTCAATCTACTGGGATACCTCCAAAGGCACACAGGTATTTTTCAATACATACTGGAGACCTTACCTGAATATTATAGAAGAATGCAAAGGGAATAAGACCACAGCCTGCGCCTACACATCAAGCCAGCCATGGAAAAGAGCAAATAATACGAAGGACGGATATTTTGTTGTGATAGCCCAATGGAGAACGCCTGTCATTCTTGCTGACGGGAGCTTTGTAAGCATTTTAACCGGCTCAGGTTATGGTTCGTCAACAGGCGATACCGATGAGGACGGAAATATTGAAATAGAAAACGGAGCAGATACAAGAATTATCGTTGATCTCAATGCCTCAAAGCTGCCAAACACATTCGGTAAAGACGTATTCCTTCTGGAAAGGGTTGCCGGCAAAGGTATAATGCCTTACGGATATAACAAGGATGATGACGAGATAGATGCAAACTGTTCAAAATCCGGTTCCGGCTATATGTGCGCGGCAAAACTTATGCGCGACGGCTGGGAGATGAAAAACAACTATCCGTGGTAAGTTTTTTCAGCCCACAAGTTACAAGTAAAGGAATTTATTTTTTTCAACACGCATTCGCACCTGTTGGCGCCAGCCTTCCCAAAATAAATTCCTTTACATGATAAATTTGTCGCGGAATTTCGATGAGTTTGACTTCCGAGAAAAAATCATTAATTTAAATGATAACATTGTAGTAGATTAATTCTATAATCAGTGTAACAGACAAGGGAAGAATTATGTTTTCAGAATTTATTCAAGGATTGTTAACAAGCGGAGGAAAAACAGCTGCAATGCAGAGGTATGCAGCCCTGAATCGTCAGGTTAATTACATAAATAATCAAAACTATCCTGCAAATTTAAACCCTATAGATACAATTTATCCCGCTAACAAACCCAATAACATGGAGTCTTTTGAAAACATTCTCCAGTCAACAACAAAAAGTAATTTTGGTTCTCTGCTTCTCGGCCCTCAGGCAATGAGAGTTAACGCCGATATAGTCAAAAACAATTCGCAAAATTCCCTTACAAATACTCTTAATGAACTCAACGGAGCAAATGCAGCAGCCACTTATAACACATCAGGAGCCTCAAAAGCACAAATTTTGAGTATGGTATCAAAGGTTTCTGAAAAATACGGTGTTGACGATAAACTTGTTAAAGCGCTGATTAAGCAGGAATCAGGCTTTAACCCTGACGCAACCTCAAAAGCCGGAGCTATGGGATTAATGCAGTTAATGCCTGCGACAGCCAAACATTTAGGAGTAAAAGATGCCTACAATCCTTTGCAAAATGTTGAAGGCGGAGTTAAATACCTCAAATCCATGCTCGATAAATACAATGGAAATATAATTCTGGCACTTGCCGCCTACAACGCAGGCCCCGGTGCAGTTGACAAATATTCCGGAGTTCCTCCGTATCAGGAAACCCAGAATTATGTAAAAAATATCCTTGCTAATTATTTATAAACTTTTGCATTAATATATTTTTTCTGCTACACTAGCTTTATAAATCTGTTTATTAAGGAAAGGTAGCGAATGAAAATATCATCATCTTTTAAAGTCGGACTTTTAACCCTGATAGCACTGGTACTTCTGGTCGGTGTAGTATTCAGGGTAAAAGGCAGAGCCTTTTCTTCAGCAAAAAGGATTGAGGTACAGTTTAAAGATGTTAACGGCATGAGACCGGGCTCAGGTGTTCAAATGATGGGCCTTAAAGTCGGTCAGGTTGAAGAAATTACGCCGGTAATTAATCAACAAAACAGCTATGTTAAAGTAAAATTTGTTATAACCGAACCTGATATAGAAATTCCGCCGGCATCAGTATTTTCAATCCAGCAATCAGGACTTATCGGAGAACTTTTCCTTGAAATTACCCCGCCGAAAACAAGAACTCTTTACATTCCTATGTACAACAAAGATGTTCTATTTAAAGATGATCCGGTAGAAATGAAATTAAGCGATGAGTATTACGATGTAGGGAAAATTAATAATATAGAAGTTGTACCGGCAGATGTAGTACCTTACAACTTTAAAGACAGAATTAAAACAAGATACGCATACAAAGTTGATTATACCGTAAACCTTCCGGGGCTTATCCTGCCTGATTTTATAAAAGGAGAAGCCGTAAAAGGCAAAGATAATGTTAAAAAGCTAAGAATTTCCTCACTGGATAATACTGTTCTACCTTATCCTGAACAGAAATCTAAATACACAATTATTGAACCGATGAGAATAGCTGACTTTATGGACTGGCAATACAGAGCGGCCGAAACTCTTACCGAAACTAACTTGAAAATTAATACACTGCTTTCGGATGAAACGATTGCGGAACTTAAAGATACTGTAAACCAGCTCGGCGATTTAACAATGAACGCAAACAGCACAGTTGAAAAGGTTAATAAACTTCTTGATGATTCAAGAAGCGACATAGATGAACTTATGGCTCTAATGGAACAGGCAACAACAGACTTTAATAAACTTTCGGCAAACATTAACGAACTTATCGGAGATCCTAAGTTCAAACAGTCAATCTATTCAACAGCAGACTCTGTTGACAAACTGGCTAAGAATTTCAATAAGATTATGGGCAACGAGGAAGAAGCTGAACAAATGGCAAAAGACATCCGCACAATTTCCCATAACATAAATGAAATCAGTACTTTTGTTAACACTATGACAAAAGATACTCACCTGAAACGGCAGCTTACTGAAACCGTTGAAAACGCAAACAAAGCAATGGTTGAAATAACAACAACCCTTGCAACCGTAAATCAGGTTACTCCGGAAAACAAAACACAATTACAGAAACTTCTGGAAGAAACAACGGCAACTACCTGCAACTTAAGAAAATTCTCGGAAAAACTTAATAAGAGATTTTTACTCTTTAGACTGATGTTTTAAAATCTAATAACTTTAGAGGGAGAACCCCGGTGTATTTGTTTTCTCAACACGCTCCCGCACCTGCTCCCGCTATCGTTTCGAAAACAAATACACCGGGGCTCTCCTGTAAATAAAGTAGAAAATTTATGAAAAATTTAAAGACAGAAATCACAAAAATTCACTACAACAAAGAAGCAAAAGGGGTTCTTGTTAAACTTCTTGACTTTGCATCTCTATTTTACGGCGCAGGAAGCAGATTTAAAAACTTTCTGTATGATAAAAATATTCTAAAGCCGCACCATGTAAAAGCTTTTGTGATTTCAGTCGGGAACCTTACAACCGGAGGAGTCGGGAAAACTCCGGTTGTCGCCGAAATCGCCAAATACCTGATTAACCGCGGGAATAAGCCGGCAATTATCTCAAGAGGCTACGGCGGAAAACTTTCAAACAAACAAATTAACCTCCTATCAGACGGAGAAAAGACTTATTACAACGCAAAACTTGCAGGTGATGAGCCTTACTGGCTTGCAGAAAACGTAAAAGGCACTGTTGTCGTAACATCTAAAAACCGCTATGAAGCGGCACAGTATGCAATAGAAAAATTCGGCGTAAATTATATAATCCTTGATGACGGCTTCCAGCACAGAAAACTCTATAGGGATTTAGATATTGTATTAATGGACAGCGAAAAAGGCTTCGGCAGAGAAAAACTTCTGCCTGCAGGGCCGTTAAGAGAAGGCACCGAAGCTTTTTCACGGGTGGATAAGCTTGTTATAGTGAGCAAAAACACAGACCACACCCGCGCGGAAAAACTTGCAAAAATCATGGCTAAAAAGTTAAAGCTTCCAACCTCTGTATGCAGAACAGAACCGGATTTTGTATATAATATAAAAACTTCGGAAAAACTTCCGTCAGGTGCTGAAATAACAGCAGTAAGCGCCATTGGTCAGCCTGAACAGTTTTTTGCGTTTTTAAAAGATTACAATATCAAAGCTAGAATAACATTTGACGATCATCATTCTTATTCAAAATCAGAACTTTCCGGAATTGAGGGGAAAATCGTTACAACCGAAAAAGATGCCGTGAAAATGTTGAACTTTGATATGGATAATATTTATGCGCTGAAACTTAAAACTGAAATTAATGTCGGAGAATTGTTAAATGCAGGAAATTAACATAGATAAAGTAGTAGAAGTTTTAAAAGCCGCAAAGCAGCCGCAGAGTGATTTTGTACACTTAATGGACTCATTTAATGATCCGTACCTTGTTTTGATAGCCTGTATCCTGAGCCTCAGAACAAACGACAAAACCACCTACCCGGCAACTCTACGAATGTTAAAACTCGGGCGGACACCGGCGGACTTTGCAAAATGCGACGTAAAAGAACTCGAAAACGCAATTTATCCAGTCGGATTTTATGCAAATAAAGCTCAGCAAATAGTAGAACTTTCAAAAGAAATTGTTGAAAAAATGGACGGCAAAGTTCCTGATACAATAGAAGAACTTATAAAGTTTAAAGGAGTAGGCAGAAAAACCGCAAACCTTGTTGTCGCACGCGGATTTAACAAACCTGCCATCTGTGTTGATGTTCACGTACACAGAATTTTTAACAGACTCGGATATGTTAAAACAAAGACTCCGGAAGAAACTGAATTTGCACTGAGAGAAAAACTTCCGGTTAAATACTGGATTGATATTAATACCCTGATAGTTACCCACGGACAAAATGTCTGCAAACCCCAGAAGCCGAATTGCAAAGAGTGCCCAGTAAAAGATTACTGTATGAAATTAATATAAATACACAAACTAGCAAAAAATTTTATTACGTTTTTTTATCAAAACACAGGGTAAAAAACAAAAAGGAATTAAAAAATGAAAACAGGAAAAATTCTCAACAGACTTCAGGAAAAAATTAAAATCCGCAATTATGAAAAACATAAAAAAGAAGTAAACCTTCTCGTTGATACGGATGGTTTGAAAAAGCATATTGCTGCTTATAATGAAATTGCACTGGCAAAAGAAACCATTGCTAATTTTGCTAAAAAAAATACTGTAAGTATTGATATATTTGATACAGTTTCATCGGCAGAACTGGCAAAAAACACAAAACCTGAACTTGCCGAATCAATGAATGATTGTATTACAATCCGTGTAAAAGATATGCTTACCGGTAAAGCAAAAGATGCAATTGTTCCTGCCGAGACTGAACGCTCTTACATCTATACCCGCTCTAATACCCGCATGCTACACAACACGGAAGATGGCACCGAATACATTTATCAGGGTGCAGCGGCACATGAAGATAACTTTATCAGAACAATATATAGATATATTTCACGCTTAACAAATGATGTAAAAGGTAAAAAATCTTAAAAACTTGATTTTACACTTCTGCTGTGAGATAATTTCGTTAAGATTGTAATAGTTTTTGGGTTAATAACGTATACAATCTGAGTATAAATAATATTATATATGATAGGAGTTCGAGATGAGTGTAGACAATCCTCAAAGAATCGATACTTCCAAATTAGACGAAATTATCAACATGTATGAAGGTAAAAAGTCAAATTTGATAGCGATTCTTCAAAAAGTACAGGAAGTATACAAATACCTTCCTGAAGACGCAATGATTTACATCGGAACAAAGCTTGAAGGGCTTTCCCCTGCAACAGTTTACGGTGTTGCAACATTTTACGCACAGTTTTCATTAGAGCCTAAGGGCAAGTATGAAATTAAAGTGTGTGACGGTACAGCCTGCCACGTTAGAGGTTCTATGCCGGTATTAAATGCTATTAAAGCAAGACTAAATCTCACAGACGGACAGATGACAACAAACGACGGAATGTTCTCTCTTGAAACCGTAAGCTGTCTGGGTGCATGCGGTCTTGCGCCTGTTGTTGTAATTAACGGAAAAGTTTATCCGCAGATGACGTCTGATGCAATCAGAATAGTTCTGGATACACTGTTGAAAGAGGGCAGATAATATGGAAAAAACAGCATTAAAGATTGATATAAAACAGGAGCAGCAAAAAGCTCAGGGAGAAATAAAGAAACAGGGCTTAAGAGTCCTTGTTTGCGCAGGGACAGGATGCGTTGCTAACGGTTCTTTAAAAGTTATTGAAAAATTTAAAGAACTCGGTGCGGATGTATCAACCCTTACTGATTACGATAAAATGACTATCGTGCCGACAGGATGCCACGGTTTCTGTGAACAGGGCGTTCTTGTTCTTATCCCTGATAAACACGTTGTCTATGTAAAAGTTAAACCGGAAGATGTGGAAGAAATCTACGAAAGCCACATCAAAAACGATAAACCTGTAGAAAGACTTCTCTACACAGATCCGAAAACACATCAGCATGTACGAAAATCAGAAGATATTAATTTTTACGCAAAACAAACAAGAACAGCACTTGCAAACTGCGGACACATAAACGCGGAATGTATTGATGAAGCGATTGCAGTAAGAGGTTATGAAGCTTTAGCGAATGTTCTTGAACAGAATGACCCTGAAGCGGTAATTGCAGAAATCGAAAAATCCGGATTACGCGGCAGAGGGGGCGGCGGCTTCCCGACAGGAAGAAAATGGAGATTCACAGCAGCCAACAGAGGCGGTAAATCCTATATCGTTTGTAACGGTGACGAAGGCGATCCGGGTGCATTTATGGATAGATCTGTTATGGAAGGCGACCCGCATAAACTTCTTGAAGGTATGGCTATTGCAGCATTCGCAATCGGTGCTGATGAAGGTTATATCTATGTTCGTGCAGAATATCCGCTCGCAATTAAACGTCTTAGAAAAGCAATCGCTGATGCTGAAGAAAGAAACTTCCTCGGCAAAAATATTATGGGAAGCGATTTTTCTTTGACAATTCATATTAAAGAAGGCGCCGGTGCATTTGTCTGCGGTGAAGAAACCGCTCTTATCGCATCAATTGAAGGCGAACGCGGTATGCCAAGACCAAAACCGCCGTTCCCTGCAAATAAAGGTTTGTTCGGACGCCCGACTTTGATTAACAACGTTGAAACTCTTGCAAACGTTCCTGTAATTATGTTGAAAGGCGCAGACTGGTTTGCCTCTTTAGGTACAGAAACTTCAAAAGGCACAAAAACATTTGCGCTCACAGGCGAAGTTAACAACACCGGCTTAATTGAAGTTCCTATGGGAACAACATTGCGCGAAATCGTATTTGATATAGGCGGAGGTATCAGAGGCGGCAAAAAATTCAAAGCCGTCCAAATCGGAGGCCCGTCAGGCGGCTGTTTAACAGAAGAACACCTTGACCTTCCTATGGATTATGACAGCCTTATAAAAGCCGGAGCAATGGTAGGTTCAGGCGGTCTTGTTGTAATGGCTGAGGATACCTGTATCGTTGAGGTAGCAAGGTTTTTCATGAACTTTACACAGCATGAAAGCTGCGGTAAATGCGTTCCTTGCCGCGAAGGTACTAAAAATATGCTTAAAATCTTAGAAAAAATCGTTGCTGGTAAAGGTGAAATGAAAGATCTGGACACGCTGGAAGAACTTGCTTTATCAGTTAAAGAAGGTTCCCTCTGCGGACTCGGTAAAACAGCTCCTAACCCTGTACTTTCAACCTTGAAATACTTTAGAGATGAATATATTGCACATATTAAAGATAAAAAATGTCCGGCAGGAGTTTGTGCTGCGATGAAGAAGGTTGTCATTCAGCCGGAACTCTGCAAAGGCTGCACAAAATGCGCAAGACTCTGTCCGGTCGGAGCAATTGAGGGTACTATTAAACAGCCTCACCACATTAATCAGGAAAAATGTATTAAGTGTGAAGCCTGCTTGACCAACTGCCCGTTCAGAGCAATAGTATTAGAGTAAGTTGAAGGGTTGAAAAGTTTAAAGGGTGAAGTGTTTTTCATCACCATTCAACATTTAAACTATTCAACAAAACATTAAAAGGAACATAGATATGACAGATACAGATAAAAAAACATTATTCATAGACGGTAAAGAAGTTGAATTTACAACGGAACCTAACCTGCTTGAAGTAATTAGAAAAGCAGGCATGAATGTTCCGACTTTCTGTTACCGTCC
>CASFGU010000018.1 GCA_949294395.1 uncultured bacterium | reverse complement strand
TGTTTAGTCTCCTTTGCTTTTTTCTTCTTTTTGAGATCCTGAAATAAGTTCAGGGATGACATATAACTTTTACTTTGTATTCCAAAATAAATAAAAAACTTTTTGAGGCGATAGCGGGAGCAGCGCGGGAGCGTGTCCGAAAAAAGTTTTTTATTTATTTTTCATTGTACTGCTTTCTGAGCCTGCTCTGATTTTACTTCAAAGATGTCTGGTACCTTACTTTTGTCATGCTGAATTTATTTGCCTTCTTTTGCCGAAAACTTGTTTTCGTGCAAAATGGCTCCCGGTGACAGCATCTCTTTGACTTTCCACTGTCTTTTTTATTATACCAAATTCCGGTGCAAATTTCAATAAAAAAACACCCGCACAAAAAATCACGGGCGAATTTTTATTGAATACTATGGCTATACCATGCCTTCTTTAACAGCCTTTACTGCAGCCTGAACTCTGTCATTTACACACATTTTCTGCAAAATTGAGCAGACGTGTGCTTTTGCAGTATGAACGCTTACAATTAGTTCTTTTGCAATTTCAGTGTTACTTTTTCCTGTAACAAGATGCTTGAGCACCTCATATTCACGTTCGGTCAGAGGAACTCTGCCTTCACTCTGATTTTTATTAGGGAGAAAACCTATATTTTCAACTTTCGGGAAGGAATTCAGCGCCATCTGCGATACCATAGGATCAATCCAGCAAGCACCTTCTGCAACATCACGCACCACATCCGCAAGTTTTGCCGGATCAATGTCTTTAAGACAATATGCACTGGCACCTGAGCTTAACGCGGCAATCACTTCTTCTTCCCTGTCATGGGAGGTAAGTGCAATTACCTTTGTATCAGGATACATCTCTTTCGCTTTAATTGTTGCCTCAATACCGTTCATTCCCGGAAGTCCTAAATCCATAAGAATTACATCAGGTTTTGAACGCTCTATAAGCTTTAACCCTTCAATTGCATCTTCCGCCTCGGCTACGACGTTAATGTCATCGTTTTCGTTGAGCGCACACCTCAAGCCCACACGGGTAAGCTTAAAATCCTCGATTATTGCAACCTTAATCAGCTTCTTTTCTACCACTGTTACACTTTTTTCTGCCATTGTTTTACCCTCATATTTTTACTGACAGAATTATTTAAGCCTATCGAAACGGATTAATCCATTACCCGCATGGATAGAATATTAAGAAAAGTTAAGAAAATACTTCGTTTGTATGAAAAACTCATGATATAATTTTATAAGTGACGAAAGGGAGTAAAAACATGCTGGAATTTCTGTTCGGGAAAAAGAAAAAAGAAGAAAAAAAAGACGATATTTTAAATGAGATTTACGCTAAATTAAAGAAAAAATACAGTTTTGACAATATTACGGTTAAACGGAAAACCGAACTAAAAAGCCTGATAAACAAATACGGCTACCTGCCATACCCTTATATAAAGGCGCTGGAAGAGCTTTCACCGGAGGAAGTGCTTTACGGGCTGGAGATAAAATGGAAGAAGAACAAAGTTTTTAAAGACGGCAAATTTGAATTTGCAAACGATAAAGTAAGCGTGCTTGCAAGACATAACATTCAGAACTCTGACTGGATTAAGAGGGAAGGACATGACATAAAGCTTATAAACCTTGCAGGCCTCGGCAACGGAAACAAAACAAAAGAAACCGGCAAATTTATGGACTGGCTGCGCCAGCTTTTGATACTTCCGTCAGGTGAGCTTACAAATAACATTTTCAGCACAACAATATATTTAATACCGTTCCATCCGAGAGAATTTGGATGTGCATACCTTCCGAAAAGCTCTGAAGTCAGCCCAGCACTTCTTGATAAAGATTTGCAGGAACTTACAGGCCTGGATGCGAAAGCTCAGGTGCAGACATTTATTGAACTTGCACAGCTTGCAGGGCATCCTGTAATATATGACATACTTCCGCAGACAGGCAGATTTTCCAAGGCTGTGCTTGCAAACCCTGTTATTGCACGCTGGTACGATATTACAGCACTGCAAAACCAGCTTGCTGAAAAAATTGAAGATACAGCAAAAAAACTTCAACAGGACTACGATGCCGAGGACATTGACGTTATAAAAGGTATTTATAAACAGGCGCAAGAAGGTTCTACAGGCACATTAAGCGAGAAATATCAGGCAATATTTGATTTGTTTGAAAAAGAAATGGACAATCTGAAAAAAGAACTCTGCAATACAATGCTTTCTAAAGCCGGTCAGATTAAAATTCATAAGCGGGTAAAAGATATTGTTGCAAAAGTAAATGGCACAAAGGTCAATCAAAAACTTACAGAAAATGATATAGTAAAACAGATAGACATAATTCAGGAACTAATAAAAGAGGGATTGTGGCCTGCACCGGGCGGAGCATGGTGCTCTGCCGGCATTCCGGTTTACGATAAAATGAGCGAATGCGGAGGGTATCCTGTATTCAAGCATTATGACTATAAAGGGGAGGATGTTACTAACTTTGCAAACCTTGACTGCCAGACTCCTTATTATTTTGTTTACCTTGAGGACGGAACTTACAACAGACCGGTTATAGATTATTTTATAGATTATATGGTTAAAATTCAGGAAGAGTACAACTTTGACGGCTACCGGGTTGACCATATTGACCATATTGTTGATGCGGTTTCGGAAAAAGACGGAGTGCCGATAAGTTACAGAGCGCCGCGGCTTGTTTTAAACAAACTTAATTCAACATTAAAGGAAAAGGTACCTTATTTTGGAACCCTTGCGGAATACATGCTATGGGATAATCACCTGAAAGAATACCATGAAGATATGAACTTTGACCTTCTCTGGGGGAACGATATAATTTCCCAGCAGGACAAAACGCCTGAAAGAATTACGGAAGATAACCAGAACCTTACAAATTATAATGTTAACTATAAAGAAGGAAAAAGATTATCAATATTAAAGACATACAACAATCAGGACGGAGAATTTCGCTGCATAAACCAGTACCCTGGACAACTCGGTAAAGAGGGTGCGCTTTTCAAATGGGCAAAATATAAACTTCTTCCTGGAGGGAAATACGCACAACGCCCTGTCATGTACGTTGACGGAGATGAAAGCTTTACAAAAAACGGAATTGAGCATGTTATAGGTGAAGAAGTTTCCATGACGAGGGAAAAGAATTACGATTTTTACGCAAAATTTGACGCCCTTGACAGGTTTGTAAAAACCCAGCCTGTAATAACCGACGGCGAAGCACAGATTCTTATTCAGGAAGATGACGGGTTCGCAGCATGGCTTATTTCTAAAGAACCTCTGAAAAAAGCTTTTCTTATTGCTGCAAACTACAATTACCCGACAGAATTTGTAACTGTGCATAATGAGGATGGTTCCTGCTACTCAGAGGTTAAGGAAGGCTGCAGCGTTCTTAATAAAACAATTAAGCTTCCGGGTGACTTTGCAGTTCTTTCAGAATATGTGTTTACAGATTCGAAATACAGTCCAGCACACCTCGAAAACCCGCAAACCGAGCTTATTTTTGAAGAATTAAAGCCGGCTGAATTCAGAATTTTTGTACTTCAAAAGGCATAAATCATACATATACTTGACACATTTAAAGAATATTGATATTATAATCCGTAGAGAGTAACAAAAAGATATTAGAAGATCATAGCTTCATTTAAAAAGAAAGGTGAAAAGATTATGACAAAAAGATTCGGTTTTACTTTGGCAGAAGTATTAATCACATTAGGTATCATCGGTGTTGTAGCTGCCATGACAATGCCTACATTGATGAACTCAACAAACGGCGCTCAGTACAAAACAGCTTACAAAAAAGCTCTGTCTGTACTTTCTCAGGCT
>CASFGU010000017.1 GCA_949294395.1 uncultured bacterium | reverse complement strand
TTTATTAAATTTTATCTGTCTCAATGTCCCAGAAACCTATTAGCTATGACGAATTCGCCAAAACCATTGAAAACACTAAGGAAGGATGTCTTAAGAGTATTAAAAAAGAGCCCGAAGGCTCATTTGATACCATTTCTCAAAGTTCGATTTGTTCGAAATGGTGGGCCGCAGTGGACTCGAACCACCGACCTCACCCTTATCAGGGGTGCGCTCTAACCACCTGAGCTAGCAGCCCTTATGCTATGTAGTTTATAATAATGTAAAATGTTCGAAAATCAATCTTGCAGGCTGCAACCCTTATCAGGCCTCTCACTCGACAACACTTAGTTGTCTCGTTCGGCAGAGTGCTCTAACCACCTGAGCTAGCAGCCCTTACGCTATGTAGTTTATAATAATGTAAAAAGTTCGAAAATCAATCTTGTGGGCTGAGACCCTTATCAGACCTCTCACTCGACAACACTTAGTTGTCTCGTTCGGCAGAGTGCTCTAACCACCTGAGCTAGCAGCCCTTATGCGTTACCGGAAAAATTCCTAGTCACGATTTCTTCCGCAAGTCTTAATCTAGCATGAACATTTTTTAAAATCAAGAACTTTTTTGGTATCGGTTAAAATTTTTTGTAATATAATTTCAAACAGCTCTCCTAGATTTAAACAATTTTTGTTTTGCTGCCGGCATGCTACAAGTCTTGCTACATTACAGTTTTGGCACTGCACAGAATAAATTGTTTTATCAGGCTATTGACATATTTTCTGTATCAATCTAAATTGTGGTTATGTGCGACAGAAATCTTAAAAAACTTGTTAAAATTCTTAAAGAAAACAAACTGATAATTTCAACCGCCGAATCCTGCACAGGCGGGCTTTTAAGTTCAAGACTTACCGATGTTTCAGGCAGTTCGGATTTTGTTAAACAAAATTTCGTAACTTATGCAAATAAGGCAAAAGAAGAAATTCTGGGTGTTCCATCAGAAGTCCTTGAGAATTACGGGGCTGTCAGTGCAGAATGTGCTGAGGCCATGGCTAAAGGCTTGAGAAAACGCACCGGATGTGATGTTGCACTCTGTACAACAGGTATTGCCGGGCCTACCGGCGGCAGCATAGATAAACCGGTCGGACTTATGTTTGTGTCAGCTTTTTATAAAGATAAAATGCTAATTAAAGAAGTTAGGCTTTTCCCGAAATTCCCGAGAAAGCTTATGAAGTATTTTTTCACACAAAAAGCTATTGATGCCGCTCTGGAAGTTTTAAGATAACTATCTCGCAACAATTTGTGCAAGTATATCAGGACACTTGTTTATAAGAAGATATGCAAAATCTCTTGCATCTATCTGGGTTACAACAATTGAGAGAAGGTCATTCGGAAGTTCTTTCAGCATTTTTATTTTTTCTTCAGGTTCAATTACACCCATTGCCTTTGCAACTTCCGGCTGATGTTTGTGTTTATTTATCATTTTTGTGTAAGCGTGGGCGTCAAATTCCTGATAAAGGTTGTTGTCATGTTTGGTAAGCCCGAGTGCGACCTCCTTTTTGGCAATTGACTGCATTGAAAGTACAGCGTTTTTGAAATCAAGAGGGTTTAATTCATCAAGCTGGCCAATCATAGCCATCTGGTTTGTATCTTCAACGGGTTTCCCGGTTACGTTTTCAATCATCTGCATAACGTATGCCGGCTGAACGCCTTTCAATTCTTCAAGAATCTGGGCTTTGTCGACATCTGTGCCGGTAAGCAGTTTGTTCAGCTGCTCTTCCGGAAGATATTCGATGATTTCTTCCTGAGAAAACAGTTCCATTACAGTATCAACAAGCTGTTCTGACGGAATTGATTCCAGCATTTTTAAAAGTTTGTCCTGTGTAAAATATTTCAATCCTTCTGTGAGGTCGCTGTCCTCCATTTCCGGAAGGAACATTGCAAGCTGAGCGGAGGTCATTTCGCTCAGAATTTCAAGTTTGTTATTCGGATCTGCAAGTTTAAAGATTTTAACGAGTTTTTCTACGTTGGTAAACAACTCGGCAGCAAATTCAACCGCCTGCGTGTTGCCGGCTTCTGCTTCTGCTTCCACAATATCTTCAACACTCATGGTGCCGTATTGAATCATCCGGCTTTCCGGGATGTTCAACCGTTCCATTAAGGTTATCATATCTGTGTCGATAATAATCATGCGAATTTGCCTCTCTTTATATATTAACGGTTATTTTGTGATAAAAATTCAATATTTTTAATATTTGTAACGTTTGTTAATAATTATATTTTGTAACATGATATTTTTTTTAATTTCAGGTTGTTCTATCATGGATTTTAAGTTGAGGAGGAAAGCATGCCGCAGGTTAAGGAAAAAAAGAATAATCAGGATATGAATTTAATGCCCCAGAATATAGATGCGGAAGAAGCAGTTCTCGGGGCAATTCTTGTAAATCCGCGTGTTATAACAAAGGTTGTTGAAACGCTCAGACCGGAAAGTTTTTACAAGCCGGCACACAGGTATATTTATGAAGCTATGCTTCAGCTTTTTAACCAGAACGAAAAAATTGATATAATTACTGTTTCGGAAGTCCTGAACTACAATTCAAAACTGGATTCAGTCGGCGGCAGAGCATTTATAAACGACCTGAGTTACAACGCGATTACAACATCAAATATTGAATATTATGCTAAAATTATACAGGAGAAAGCTATTAAAAGGGCGCTTATAAATGCCGGATCCGAAATAGTATCTTTCGGATACGATATGAATCCGATTGATACCTCTCTTGACAATGCCGAGAAGCTTATTTTTGATATTGCTTCCAGGAAATCTACGACAGAACTTGTCCATGTCAAAGATCTTGTTTTAAACACTTACGAAAATATTGAATACCGGTATAACCATCAGGATGAACTGCTTGGAACGCCGACAGGATTTTTTGATCTGGACGCGTGTTTGAACGGGCTTCAGAAATCTGACCTGATAATACTTGCGGCGCGTCCTGCGATGGGAAAAACTGCTTTTGCGCTGAATATTGCGCAGAACGTTGCTATAAGAGCAAAAACTCCGGTTGCGATATTCTCGCTTGAAATGTCAAAGCAGCAGCTTGTTCAACGTATGCTCTGTTCAGAGGCGGAGATTGATTCTCAAAGAATGAAAACCGGCAAAATGCAGAGTAAGGACTGGGAAAAGCTTGCGGACGCCATGAATGCTTTTGCGCAGGCGCCTATATATATTGACGACACCAGCGGTTGTACGATTACGGACATAAGGGCGAAGTGCAGACGATTAAAGATGGAAGAAAAGAATCTCGGGCTGGTTTTGATTGACTATCTTCAGCTGATGGAAGGAACGGGCAGAGAGGACAGAATGCAGCAGATTTCTGCGATTTCCAGAGGCTTGAAGATACTTGCGAAAGAACTTGATGTTCCGGTAATAGCATTGTCGCAGCTTTCGCGTGCGGTTGAGAGCAGAACGGATAAAAGACCTATGCTTTCGGACTTGAGGGAATCCGGTTCAATCGAGCAGGACGCTGATATTGTAATATTTATTTACCGCGACGAGTATTACAGAAAGGTTGAAGGCGAGGAAGATGAAGCTATCAAGGCTGCCAATAAGGGTGAGGCGGAAATTATTGTTGCCAAGCACAGAAACGGCGGGCTTGATAATATTAAACTGCTGTTTCAGGGGAATATTACAAAATTCAAGAATCCGATTAAGACAGATGCGTTTTAGGGAAAGGCGATAAGGCAATCCGGCGATAAGACGTTAAGTGCGTCAATAAAGTGAAGGTTGAAGAGTGAGGTGTGAAGCGTTCGACAAAGTTGAAATGTTAAAATGTTGAACGGGTGAAAGGTTCATCTTTTGATATGTCATTCTGAAACGGTAATCGCTGAGGCGCACATGAGTTGTCACTGTTCAGAATCTCTTTGTTAAAAAGACGACAATACGCAAAGTGCATCAAACAAGTGAACAAGTGAAGGGTGAAGCGTTCACTATTGCCCTATACCTACGGGTGATGGGCAATAAAGTTGAATGGGTGAAAAGTTGAAGGGTTGAAAGGAGTAAAATTTTGTCTACATTACTCCATATCTAATGATAAGCCATTCAACCATTCAACCATTCAACCGTTCAACTATGTTGGGCATACCTGCCCAATAATAAAGACTTTTTCAAATCTCAAGCATATCGCCCAGTATGCGGTCGTATTTGCGCGGGTTGAACTTCATAAAACCGCCGGCGGGAGTGAAAGTCATTTCGCCAAAATAGATTTTGCCGTCCACGTTGTGCAGGTCTACGCGTACAAATTTGAAATCTCTTGAAAGAGTTCGTGCTATCTCAAGCATTTTGTCAAAGTTTTCGGGTTTCGGAATTTCCTCTGTGTGACGATTTCCGCCATAGTTGAAATGGCAATTGTTCCAGTTTTTATCAAACATGGTGCAGCAGATTTGAGGCGAGCGCTTTCCGGAGGCGAAAAGCACAAATTCAGGCTCGCCGTTAAAGCAGAAAAATAAGTATTCAAAAATTTCGTTTGTATTTTTAATAAATTCTTCGGTAAAGAGTTTTGGCTGAATATCTTTGTAATGCAGTTCAAAACGGCTTTTGAAGGCGTGGTTTGTATGCAGAAACCTGTCAAAGCGCGCGGCGTCTTTTTTCATATCGGGCTTGCTTCCTTCTATTACAAGAAGGTTCATATTGCAGCCGTGGTTGGCTTTAATGACGTATTCAGGCGGAAGTTTTGAAAAGTTGATTTCCTCAAACGAGTTGTACACACCGTAAAGTTTTTTGAGATACTGCGCGCCGATTTTATCCGCAACCCAGTCACGCACGAGGAGTTTGTCGGCAAGACGGGTTTTGACGGGAGTGCAGTCGTAAAGTTTCAGCCACTGGATTTTTTCCGTGAAAAGTTTCGGGTTGTCTATATTCAAAAACCGGTGCATTTTCCAGAAATACTGGTGCTGAATACCACGTTTAATATCCTGTCCGGAATATTTAATATACTTTTTTTCAAGATCGGGACAAAGAATAAATTCATGTCCGAGAATGGTCATCGTTTCTTTGTTGTATTCTCTTTTTCGCTCAAAGATTTTCATAAGTTCTCCTGTAGTTTTCTGTTTTTTATCGTCATAGCGTCTCAGCGTCTTTCTTTACAAAAGGGGGTTAGAGTAATTACCTCCCTTGCTAAGGGAGGTGGTGCGCAGCACCGGAGGGCTTTGATAAAAAATCCCACCTGCCCCCCTGTCTTGGATTTGCTTCACGCTCGGAAAGTTTCGCTTATGAACCTGCGGTTCAACACCGCTCAATTTCCTCGCAATCCGGATTTGTTCGCTTCGCTCACTCCATCCCCTCTCACAAAACAATTCACCGGATTGTTTTGTTCGGCAGAGTGCAAATCCGCTTTACAAAAGGGGGTAGTATCAAAAACCTCCCTTTTAAGGGAGGTGGCGCGAATGCGCCGGAGGGTTTACCCTCTCCCGAATTTGTAAATTCGCTTTCGCTCATTAACAAATACCGTCCTCTCACTCGCAATCGAGGAACAGTAGTATTTGTTTTCGAAACGATAGCGGGAGCAGGGCGGAAGCGTGTTGAGAAAATTAATACTACTGGGCCTCGATAAATATGTTTGTCGGATTAGTAAATCCGACCTACATTACCAGCCAGTTGAACAGTTTAATGGTTGAAGGGGTGAAAGGAGTAAAATTTTGTCTACATTACTCTTTATCTAATGATAAGCCATTAAACCATTCAACTTTTCACCCGTTCAACATTTCAAGTTTGTCGAACCCCTCACCCATCACTTGTTCACTTGTTTGATGCACTTTGCGTATTGTCGTCTTTTTAACAAAGAGATTCTGAACAGTGACAACTCATGTGCGCCTCAGCGATTACTGTTTCAGAATGACATATCAATTCCCGCGTTACATGGGCGTAAATCAAGAAAGCAGCCGGCATGACCGGCTGCTTTCTAATCTTTCCGGATACCGGAAAACTACGAGTTACCCTCATTGCCTGACTCGTCAGAACCAGCCGGTTTTGAATCTGGTTTAGTTGACATAACCTTTTTCTCCTATTCTTAAAAGTATCAATCGACCTGATAAGTAATCTAAAATATATTATTTTTTTAAAATTACCTACCTTTTAATGTTTACATTAGCATGTTAAAGATAATATGTCAACCACTTATATTATCTTTAATATTGTTTTATTAATAACTTATACAATCTAAAATATATGAAAACAGCAGAAATAAAAAACTGCGTTTTTATATAAAATGGCGGAAATGTAATGCCGGTAAAGAATTGTAGTCCCGCATCAGAGGAGATAAGTTATGGCAGATATTAAAATTTTGTTCGGAAAGAGAGTGAAAAAATTTAGACAAAGGGCTAAGCTTTCTCAGGAAGAACTCGCCGAAAAAATCGGGATTGCCGTAACGAATATGGGTAAAATTGAACGCGGGGAAAGTTTTGTGACCGCAAACACGCTCGAAAAGCTTGCGTATGTTCTCGGTGTCGAGGTTAAGGAGCTTTTTGATTTTGAAGCTTACAAGTCTATTGACGATATGCGCAGAGAATTGAGGCTCGATATGCAGAACGAAGCCAATATTTATTTGATTTACAAGCTTTACAAAACATTTGTCAATGAGTAAAGCTTTTTTCATGGTAAAATTTTTTTTGTGAAAATAAGACCTGCTCCGTTCAAGCGGAAGCAGAACCGGATTAGACAGGGAGAGTAATATGACATTTGATAAAATTACTGACTTTGTGAAAAAGCATATCGAGCTTTTTACAATTCTCGGGTTGTGCGTGCTTTTTTATTTTATATTTTTCTATAACATAGGAAATTATGCGCTTATGGATGTCGATGAAACAAGATATGTTTCAATGGCGCGTGATATGTACAATACAAAAGACTTTATGACACTCTATCTGAACGGCGAATACTTTTTTGAAAAACCGCCGCTATATTTCTGGGTTGAGTGTTTTTCTTTTGCATTATTTAATAAGGTTAACGAATTTACGGCAAGGTTTCCGGTTGCTTTATGCGGAATGCTGACGGCTTTCCTTGTGTATTTTGCCGGCAGAAAGCAGGTGTCAAGAGAATACGGCGTCGTTGCATCTTTAATTCTTGCAACTTGTTTTGAATATGTTATTCTGGCAAAGTTTGCGATACTTGACATTGTTGTTGCTGCCTGCGTCGGTTTTTCTATAATGTTAGGGTTCAAGACATTTTTCTGTGCGGAAGAAAACAAAAAATTCTTCTGGTGGCTGTTTTATATTTTCTCCGGTCTTGCTGTTATGGCAAAGGGGCTTCCTGGATTTATTGCACCTTTCGGAACTATGTTTATTGCATGTCTTCTCACAGGAAAGGTTAAGGAGGGCTTCAAGCCGCAGTATTTCGGCATAGGAATAATTCTTTTTATGCTGATTGTGCTTCCGTGGCATATTATTATGCTGAATATTCACGATCCGGCGTTTTATGAAGAATACATAATAAAGCACCACCTTGAAAGGTTCTTAAATTCTAACGAAATAGACAGGGCGCAGCCGTTCTGGTTTTATCCGGTTACACTTTTCTGGGGCATGATTCCGTGGATTTTTTCGGTTATTGCGCTTATCATCGCAAAGCTGAAAGACTTTGACTACAGAAAGCTTTTGAATTTGAAAAACTTTAAAGAGATTAACGTAAATGTTAACTTTGACAAATTCACAAACCCGCAGAAATTCCTGTTCCTCAACTGGGTGGCATTTATATTTATATTCCTGTTTTTCTCGGCGTCCAAGACAAAACTTATCACCTATATTCTGCCTGCGTACATTTTTGCGGCGGCCATTACGGGCTTCAGCTGGTATAATTACATAACAAAAGGCGAAAGAAAGAGAGCAATTAACCTTTCTATATATATCTGGGGCGGGTTCTGCATACTTGCAGGCATTGCTGCGATGTTTACGCAATACTATCTCCCTGCGCAGCTATATCAGGATATTCTTCCGGCAAAATGGGTCTGCATAGGGATTGTTTTGTTCTCCGGAATCTCAAGCATTTTATGTGCGCTGAAAGACAACCGCCGCGGGGTATTTTTTACTTACGTAATTTTTACCCTTCTTGTGTCTGCATTTTGTACAAAACTGTTTTTTGAAATCGATTACAAATTCGGTCAGGACGACCTGATGGAGTTTGCAAAATTTGCACGGCAAAAAGGCACCGAGCTTGTTTCTTTCGGCGATACAAGAAGATACTCGCTGCTCTATTATTCAGGGTACCATATTGACTACATTGAGCAGACTACAACCGATAACCTTGAAGAAGAACTTGAAAAAAGAGATTCCTATATCTCAATCAGAAAAAAATATCTTGACGAATACGCAAAAGGGCTGGATTATGATATAGTAATCGACGGCCGTAAGTATGTTTTAATTAAGAGTAAATAATGCTTAAACGATACGAAGAATTTCTGAAAGAAGTTGACAGTGAAATCGCAGAATATTTTAAAGACCAGCAGCAATATATCAAATGCCGTAAAGGCTGTACAGGTTGCTGCACAACAGGTGAATATCCTTTTTCCCGTTTGGAAGCCGAGTATCTTATGCAGGGTTTCCAGAGCCTGTCAAAGGAAGAACGCGATGAGGTGCGGCAAAATATTAAACAGGTTAAACTCCAAAAAGCAGATTTTCTTAAGCGCAGCGTCAGCGCAAATAATCTGCCGCCGGCAGGACAGAAGTTTACTAATCAAACAGAGAGCCGGTTTGAATACAGATGTCCGTTTCTGATAAATAATCTGTGTGTGCTTTATTCCCGCCGCGGGCTGGTGTGCCGTATGTTCGGGCTTGCGTATCTTGACGGAAACAGGGTTGTCCTCCCGGGGTGTGCAAATTCAGGTCTGAATTACAGCGGAGTTTATGACTGTGCCTCAGGCATGGTTAACATTGAAAATCCTCTTCAAAAAAAGTTAACTATAGACACATGGCTACGCAGTTCTCTAGCTGAAAAATATGCTCTTGAAGCAGGTGAAATAAGACCTTTGATTGACTGGTTTTAATGTATATCTTTTTAATATAAAAGTATTTCCTTTTTTATATGTTTGTTGTAAATTATACATGCAGACATTACCCCATAGACCATAAATTAAAATTTATGGGAAATTTTTGCCCCGTTGAGGAGAGAGTATAATTTGAGAAAAAAAATTATATTGTTATTAATATCATTAATATATCTGTCATTACCTGTATTTCCGTCGGAACCTGCAGACAAAATAGCACAGCTTAATGCCGGAACGTCAGAAGTGTATTTCAGAAGCGGGCTTTCCAAAGCGCGCATAAAGGATTACGTCGGTGCTATTGCTGATTTTTCAAAATCCATTGAGCAGGACAGCAGTCTGGTAAGCGCTTTCTGGGCGCGCGGGCTTGCAAAAACCCAGATAGGCGATTTTGCCGGTGCCATAGATGATTTTAGCAGTGTTCTTTCGGCGAGTCCTTCTGCTGAAAACGCCTATTACATGCGCGGACTTGCAAGAAAAGAGTTAAAAGATTACGAAAATGCCATAGAAGATTTTAACAAAGAACTTATGTACAATCCGCAAAACGAAAACGCTTATCTGAACCGCGGCATGTGTAAAAAAGACCTTGGATTTTATGAGGATGCCGTGAACGATTTTAATATAGTTCTCAAGATTAATCCTAATAATGTTGACGCATACTACAACAGAGCAGGCGCGAGGTGGCCTCTGGAAGATTTACAGGGGGCGGAAGCTGATTACACCTCTGTTATTAATTTTAACAGAAACTATGCAAATGCTTATTACAACCGCGGATGTGTAAGGTATAATATGAGCAATTATCAAGGTGCTGTTCAGGATTTTTCTGTTGCTATTGACCTGAACAACGAGGATATGGAATCTTATTTTCTGCGGGGGCTCTCAAGACTTTTTACCGAAGAATTTGACAAATCCATTCAGGATCTGGAATACGCAAGAAAGCTTTCGCTTGCAAGAGAAAATTACAAAATGTATGAAGGCATAATGGACTTTATTAAGATAGTCAAGGAAGCACAATGAAAAAGAGGAAAGCAGGAGTAATCGCTCCTGCTTTTTTTATCCAACATCGCCGGTAATTCGGGAACAGTAGTATTAGTTTTCGAAACGATAGCGGGAGCAGCGCGGGAGCGTGTTGAGAAAATTAATACTACTGGTTCTGATAAGAATCAAAGCTTTGTCGAATTTGTAAATCCGACCTACATTACCAGCCAGTTGAGCAGTTTAATGGTTGAATGGGTGAAAGGAGAAAAATTTTGTCTATATTACTCTTTATCTAATGATAAGCCATTAAACCATTCAACTTTTCAACCGTTCAACATTTCAAGTTTGTCGAACCCTTCACTCCTCACTTTTTCATGCTAATATAGACTGACAGGGATATAAAAATTAAGGAGAATAAATGTTAGAAAATTTTGTATCAACGCATGGAATGCTAATATCCGGCTTAATCCTGATAATTGCATATATTTTTATTGCAACAGAAAAAATACAGAAGTCAGTTGTAGCGTTAGCAGGTGCTGCAGTAACACTTTTATTTGGGCTGCTTCCGTTTCACGGACATTATGACAGCGTCAGTGGAGAATATTTGCGTTCTGTTTTTGACTATATAGCCTTTGATGTATTATTTTTGCTCATTGGAATGATGATAATAGTACATATCGCAAGCAGAAGCGGAGTTTTCAACTGGATGGCTACATCGCTTCTAAAGCTTACCGGCGGCAGACCGAAACTTGTGCTTTTTATGCTGGCACTGTTTACCGCTGTTGCCTCGGCGTTTCTGGATAATGTTACCACAGTTGTTCTAGTTTTGCCGGTAACTTTTGTTATTGCAAAAGAATTTGACACGGATCCGGTGCCGTTTTTAATCACGGAGGTTCTAGCCTCAAATATAGGCGGTACCGCAACATTAATCGGGGATCCACCGAATATAATTATCGGAGCCAGAGCAGGATTGAGTTTTATGGATTTTGTATTTGAATTAAGCGGGATTGTCGCATTAATATTTCTTGTGTCAGTCGGAATTTTAACATTTATGTTCAGAAAAAGCCTGAATGCTTCGCCGGAAAAAATGGCTCAGATAGCAAACCTTGATAACACAAAGACAATCACTGACAGAAATCTTATGATACGCTCAATGATAACACTTTTGGGGGTAATTCTCGGGTTCGTAACACATGATATAACAGGGATACCTGCTTACGTGTTTGCTGTTGCGGGAGCGGCCTTTCTGCTTTTGTTTGAGGATCCGAAAGAAATTTACAGGGATGTTGAGTGGCTTACAATATTCTTTTTTGCGGGGCTTTTTATAATTATAGGAGGCTTTGAGGCAAATGGTGGTATAAGCTTTCTTGCGGATAAACTTATAAATTTAACAGATGGAAGCTTAAATGCTGCGGCGATGTTGATACTCTGGGGATCCGGAATTTTGTCAGGAATCGTTGATAACATCCCGTACACTGCAACAATGGCACCGCTGATTGCACAGGTTCAGCACACAATAACTTACACCGGAGCCGGACATCATCCCTTGTGGTGGGCGTTGTCGCTCGGAGCATGCCTCGGCGGAAACCTTACTATAATCGGTGCTGCAGCTAACGTAATAGTCAGCGAAACCTCAACTGTTCACGGACATCCTATTTCGTTTATGCGGTTTATGAAATATGGTGCGCTTATAACATTTATTTCACTTGCAATGAGTTCTGTATATCTTTATGTCAAATATTTGCGATAAGGCAACGGGGTGATTAGTTAAAAAAGCGCGGGCGGCAAATATGTTTGCCGCCCGCGCTATATTAACTTTACTATATTAAATTATATATTAACTTCTGGTGCAGCCGTAACCTGACTGAAGCACTCTTTACAGTAAACTTCTTTGCCCGGTATTGGCCTGAACGGAACCTGTGTCTGGGCGCCGCATTTTGAGCATACAGCATCATACATTCTTCTCTGGCGTCTGTTGTTCTGTCTGCGTTTTTTTCTGCATTCAGGACATCTTTTCGGTTTGTTAACGAGTCCCTTTTCTGCATAAAATTCCTGTTCGCCCACTGTGAAGACAAATTCTGCTCCGCAATCTTCACATACTAATTTTTCATCCTGGTACATTTTGACTTCTCCTGTTTAGTACTGTCTAAGGAAAAATATTTCCTTATCTGCCTATTATAACGCATGTTTTGAAATTATGCAAGTGGGTATTGCCGTAATGCGCTATATTTCTATATTATGGTCGAAAGCGACGGTGCAATTGCTATAAAATGACGAACTAAATCTCTGTCCCAGAGTTTTCCGGCTCCGTCTTTCAAAATTTCACAGGCTTTGTCAATGCTCATCCCTTTTCTGTAAGGTCTGTCGCTTATAAGCGCATGGAAAGTGTCCGCAACGGCAACAATCCTTGCGGCAAGAGGAATTTCATCCCCCTTAAGCTTTTCGGGATAACCCGAGCCGTCAATATGTTCATGGTGGTATTTTACAATAGGAATTAAATCTCTCAGAGCTTCATTAGGTTTAAGAACTTTTTCAGCACCGATTACAGGGTGTTGTTTCATAATTTCCCATTCTTCGCCTTCCAGTTTTCCGGGTTTTTTAAGGACATTTTCCGGAATGCCGATTTTCCCGACATCATGTAGAAGCGCCCCCAGCGTAATCCGCTGAACTTCGTCCTCCGGAAGGTTAATTGCTCGAGCAAGCGCTTCCGAGTATCTGGAAACCGAGGTTGAGTGGCCTTTGGTATACGGGTCTTTCGCGTCGATAGCGCCGGCAAGTGAATTTGCAAGTTCCATTAAGTGATTTTGCGAAATAATTTCTTCGCTGTTGAACTTATGAACAAGTTCTTCTTCGAAATTTATTCCGAGCTGTGCGTGGCGTTTTGCGATAACTTCGGCAAACGAATTGAGCGCGGCGTCATCCCAGAAGTTAAAATCGGATGAACTTACAATTGCGGACATACCTTCTTTGTAGCCTCTGGCTTTTGAAATATAAACGGCCTGTTCGGTTAATATAAGGAGTTTTTCCTGATCCGTGGCTGACTCAGGGTAGGTGGAAATTCCGACGGAAACCTTCACCGGGCCGACATCATCTACAAAACAGCAGGAGAGGCAGTATGTTATATATTCTGCCAGATATTTGGCATCTGCGGTGTTTGTATTCGGCAGAATAATAGCAATCTCATCGCTGCCGTATCTGCCGGCTTTGTCTGTGGAGCGCATATTCTGCTTGACTTTTTCCGCAAGAAGCTTTATTACCTCATCACCTTTTGCGTGTCCGAGTTCTCTGTTAATTTTTGAGATATTATTTATGTCAAACATAATAATAGACAGGTCGGTTCCGGTCTGATCAGCCTTTTGAATTTCTTTTGCAAGCATTTCCTGAAAACCTCTGTGGTTATACAGACCGGTCAGTGTGTCAGTGTTGGCATACATATTTGTCTTTTCAAGCAGGTCAAGGTTGTGAATATACATTGCCGCATAATTTGCAATAAATGAGAGAAATCCCATATTACAGTCAGGATTTTCTTTGCCCAGAAGCATTACGCCGACAGTTTTGTTTATTGACACAAGAGGAAGTATTATTGTCGACGATGCCGGAGTGTACGGAACACTGAGAAACTTGTTGTCCTTATGAAGCACTGCAGATGAATTGTTAAAACATTCAACCACAGGATTTTCAGTATCGGACAGAAAAATCTTGGAGGAATAAGTGGCACCCATTTTGGTAAGCAGTTTAAGGTTTATGCACTTTGATTTTTCATGGAAAACTCCGAACGCTGTGAACAGACAGTTAAGTTTTTCGACAAAAACGTTATGCAGTACGGTAAACATGTCATGAGCCGTTTTTGCATTCTGTAAAGAAGTATTCAGGTGTTGAATTAACTCGGAATAATCCACAAATTTTGAGGCAGAAAGCGAATTGGTCAAATATCCGCCGTAAAGCTTGTTTGACGTTTTACTTACGCTGAAATTATTTATGCGTGCAACGATTCCGGCATCCCTTACAGGCTGTGGAATTACAGGAGCGGATTTTAAAGGCGATACGGTTTTCTTTGTGTTTTTAGGAGCTTTCTTCTTCTCAATCGGTTCAGGTGCGGCGTTTCTGGCAATAGGGTTTGAAACCCTCACATTCTGAGGATTTTTTGACACTTTGTCCGTTAATTCTTTATTTTCTTCTTTTAGATTTTTTTTCAATTTCAAACCTGCCTGCACCTGTTTTCTCTAAAACCGGTAAACCTTTTTAATTGATGAATATACTGTCAAATTTAACATTACTTAAGATAATTTTACTTTATCCACAGCAAAATACAATACGCCATTTAGACGGCAAATACTCGCCGCGGGTTGAGGTATATTAGAGGAAATATACCTGATTCCTTAATGTAATCCTAACTACCACAAAACATTAATACTATATTTGTAGTATAACATTTTTTTCACAGGATTTAAACCTATTGTTAAAATTGATTAAGAAAATGCGATGGAATAATAATAGCGACAAAAAACAGTTGTATTTGTTTTCGAAACAATAGCGTGAGCAGCGCGGGAGCGTGTTGAGAAAATTAATACTACTGTTTCTCTATAAATGATTATTTTGTCGGATTAGTAAATCCGACCTACTCTCAAAACAAAGAGATTCTGAACAGTGGCAACTCATGTGAGCCTCAACGATTAATGTTTCAGAATGACATATCAAAAGATGAACCTTTCACCATCAAACTTTTCACCCGTTCAACATTATCGCCCCATCGCCTTGTGTCGTACTTATCGTCTTATCGTCTTATCTTTTCTTTATAACTTCTTGAAAAAATAAACCGGTTTTTATAAAATTAATTGGAAAGTGAACTGCGCCGTTTTTTTGTAAAAGTGAAGTTTTGCCGCTGCGCGGAAAGGAGTGTTCCTATGAGTAATATTCAAAAACGTATTTTGATAGTTGACGATGACGATGAAATCAGGGAACTTCTGGAGTTTGACGTTTCACAGAGCGGATATTTCGTAGACACTGCGCGTGACGGGCTTGAGGGGTTAAATAAAGCCTTAAACAACTCGTATGATTTAATTCTTCTGGATGTTATGATGCCGAAGATGAACGGGTTTGATGTTGCAAAAAATATCCGTCAGGCAAAACTTGCAATACCGATTTTAATGCTCACTGCAAAAGGTACTATTGATGATAAGACAGAAGGGTTTGACTGCGGGGCGGACGATTATCTTGTCAAACCGTTCGATATTCAGGAGGTTCTGCTAAGGATAAGGGTTCTCCTCAGAAGAAATAACGTTGAAGATGATACTAACTCTCTTTCCGATGAAATTTTGCATGTCGGAGATATTCAGATTTTCCCTGAAACATTAGAGTGTGTTGTGGTTAATAAAAAAACTAAACTTACTCCGACTGAATTTGAAATTCTCTACAGTCTTATGCAGCACTTTAACAACCCTGTTACGCTTGCAACACTTCTTGATGAAGTTTGGGGCTATGACAGCAGTGATGATGTCAGGATGTTGAGGGTTCATGTAGGCGGCTTGCGTAACAAGATTGAGCCGGACTCTAAAAAGCCGCGCTATCTTCATACGGTTACAAATGTCGGGTATAAGCTTACACCGTTTGCGGAAGGTTAAGTATGAGATTTTTTAAATTTAAAAGATTAAAAATTGTTGAGCAGATAGGGATTGTATTTCTGTTTGCGGTGCTTATTCCTATGACTGTCAGCGGGTTTATTATAAACAATGTAAACCAGCATTCCATGCGTTATCAGTTACGGGAATCAGCAGTATTAATTGCTAATATGGTGTCTGATGAGATTGATTTTTTTACTAACACTGTGAACGGAAACCTTGAACAGATTGCATTTTCTCTTAAGTATATTCCCGGTATGCGCCAGAAGCAAAATTATTTAAAAAGTATCTCCTCGACATTTGACAACTGCGAAAAAATAGAGATTGTAAATTCAAAAGAAAGCCTCGCCGGAATTCATTCGGAAAATAGCAAAGCTAATAAAGCAACGATTTCAGTTCCGCTTGACGACAGAAGCTTTCTGGTTGCGACATATACGCTGGAAACCCTGCAGGATGAAATTTTTCAGTCGCTGAAAGATGACCGCCGCCAGATTTATGTAATGACTAACGACGGAAAACTTATCGCTTCACACAACTATACCGATAGCGTGTTTAAAGAAACAATTGACCTTCTGCCTCAAAAGATGAGAGTAGATACACCGGTTATTTTCGGGGATGTGAAAAACCAGCCGATTGTTTATGTTCATAAAAAAGATCCGGCAATTACTATTATTGTAAACACAACCGCAAAAGTTACACAGACTGCTATTAACGAAAACAGGGCAAAGATTATTCTGTCTATTTTGTTTGCAATTCTTGTGATTATTTTTATCACAGCACTGTATATTTATTACCTTTACATAAATATAAGACAGCTTTTCAAAGGGATTATTGCGATTTCCAAAGGAAACTATGAACGCCAGATACGACTTCTCACAACCGCATTCACCCCGCATGAAATTGTTTTTCTGGCATTTGAATTTAACCGGATGGCCGGCGAAATTCACAAATCTTATCTGCAATTAAAAGAAAATAATATTGAACTTGAAAAACTGAACGAGTTTCGCACAAACCTTATAGATACAGTAAGCCACGAACTTCGCACCCCGCTTACAAGTATTCAGGGCTACACCTCGAGACTTCTCAGGCAGGATATAAAGATTGACGAAGAAACAAGGCAGAAGTCTTTGAGAATAATCAAAGAACAGTCGGAACGGCTTAAACGTCTGATAGAAGATTTGCTTACAATTCCGGACATAGAAGGCATGCGTTTGAGAACTAATGTTGAATCCGTATGGCTTCCTGAAGTTCTTGAAACCGCGCGTATGCTTGTGAAAAACAAGGACAACAAGGAAATTGTTATTAATATAAAAGAGGATTTTGCAAACGTTCAGGGGGACAAGAACAGGCTTGAGCAGGTGTTTGTGAATCTTATCGAAAACGCTGTCAAATATGCCTATCCGGATACAAAAATTATTGTGGACGGAGTTGTTGAAGAAGATTGCGCAAGAATTTTTGTTCAGAACGAATGCGATGTTATCCCTCCTGACAAACTCGATAAGCTTTTTGAAAAGTTTATCCGGCTTGATGATAATACAACAAGAACCACCCGCGGCACAGGTCTGGGATTGTTTATAGTAAAAGGGCTTGTCGAGGCGATGCAGGGGCAGATAAAGCTTCACTCCGACGGGGAGTGCGGATTTTGTGCGGAAATTATACTGAAGCTTGCAAAAGATGAGGCTGTAGTTGATGCAAAGGGCAATTGAAGCAGCAAAGAAGGTGGAAGGAGAAATTTCAGTAGGCGCTGTTATTGTAAAAGACGGGCAGGTTATTGCCGCTGCCTGCAACCGGAAAGAGGCGCTTAATGATGTGAGCGCGCACGCTGAAATCCTTGCATTAAGAGAGGCTGCACAAAAGCTCGGCGGCTGGAGGCTTGAAGGCTGCGAAATGTACGTGACGCTTGAACCCTGTCCGATGTGTGCCTGGGCTGTAATTCAATCCCGCATAAAAGCGCTATATTTTGGCTCTTATGATAGAAATTACGGGGCTCTCGGTTCTGTCATTGACCTGAGAGGGCTTGCAAATTCAAAGCTTAAAGTCTACGGCGGGATTATGGAAGAAGAATGTGATAAATTACTGGAAGAATGTTTTAAGGAGCTTAGATGATTACAAAAACAGAACTTGACAAACTGGTAAAAGAATACGAAACAAAAGATTTTATAAAAGATGATCCTGTCAGGTTTCCAAACAGGTTTACGGATAAGAAGGATATTGAAATTGCAGGTTTCATAGCCTCGCTCGTGGCTTACGGCAGGAGAGATGTTTTTATTAAAAAGCTTAATTCCTTGTTTGAAATTGCGCAGGATGAGCCGTTGAACTTTATACTGAATTTTGAACCCGAGATGATAGGTGATTTTAATTACCGTTTTGGAAAACCTGATGACTTTGCGCGGATTTTTTCCGTAATGCGAACCCTCTATGAGAAAGACGGCGGACTGGAAGAGCTTTTTAAATACGGATGGGAAACAAAACCGCAGGACAATATGTTTATTCCGGTGACAGATTATTTTTATTCACGTGTTAAAGAAAACGCAGGACAGGGGTTTTATTTTATGATACCCGATCCGAGAAAAGGCGGTGCAATGAAGCGTATGTGCATGTTTTTAAGATGGATGGTGAGGAAAGGCCCTGTGGATTTCGGTATCTGGAATTTTATGCCGTCATCTGAACTTTTGATTCCTCTGGATGTTCATGTTGCAAGGATTTCACGCGAAATGGGGCTTTTGAACCGGAACGCAAACGATTTTAAGGCTGTACTTGAATTGACCGAAAATCTGAAAAAGTTTGATGCCCAAGATCCTGCAAAATATGATTTTGCAATGTTCGGCTACGGCGTCAATGAAGGTAAAGGCTAATTTTTAGCACTTGAAAATTTTTTAAAAGTTTACGCATACTTTGCTCTGACAAGAATTGCGACAGCGTGGACGCGGTTTTTTGCGTTTGTTTTTTTTATAATGAGGCTTATATAACGTTTTACGGTATGAAAACTCATGTGTACAAGAGGAGCAATCTCTTTGGCGCTTAATCCCTGAACCAGATACGGTATAATTTCTTTTTCAATGTCTGTCAATTCTTCGGTTAAAACTTTTTTCATATTTATATATAAACTTCATTGTGCACCGGTAGTGCTTGTGTGGGAGTGGTGCTTACTAAGCATAACATATACGATAAAACCATGTCAATAGATGATTATTTATACGGTAAGTACAAAAATTTAGGCAGAAATATTCAAAAATACAGACTTGAAAAAGGGATTTCGCAGGAAAAGCTCTCTGAACTGATTAATACAAATTTAAAGTTTATAGGGCATATTGAAAGATTAGAAAGAAAGCCAAGTTTTGACAAATTCCTTCTTATAGCCTACGTTCTGGGTGTTGAGCCGTGTGATTTACTCAAAAAGCCTGATGATTAATTGCAATAAAATATTTTTCCTAATATAATACGGTTGTGGGTGACTTAAAAAAAAGGAGAGATATTATGTCAAGAAAACCAATTATTGCAGGAAACTGGAAAATGAACTTACTTCAAGCTCAAGCAAAAGAGGTATTTGAAGGTGTGAAAAATTTTGTAAAAGATTACACAGCACCTGAACTTCCGACTGTTGTTATTGCGCCGGTATTTACATCACTTTGTGCTGTGGAAGCAGTAAGATGTAATTGCGGCTGCGGCGGAAACAAAATTTCCATTGCCGGGCAGAACTGCCACTGGGAAAATTCAGGCGCATACACCGGTGAAATTTCTGTTGCAATGCTGAAAGATGCAGGTTGTGACTATGTCATTATCGGGCACTCTGAAAGGAGACAATACTTCTCAGAAACTGATGAAATGATTAACAAAAAAGCAAAAGCAATCCTTGCAGGCGGCTTAATCCCGATTATCTGCTGCGGAGAAACTCTTGAACAAAGAGAAGCCGGAGTTACTGATTCATGGATTGCAGGTCAGATTAAGGCTGCTTTGGAAGGCATTTCTTCAGAAGATGTTGCAAAATCGGTTATCGCCTACGAACCAATCTGGGCTATCGGTACAGGCAAAACCTGTGATGCTGATGAAGCAAACAGAGTTATTGCAATGATTAGAGGCGTTGTGAAAGAAGTTGCAGGCGCAGAAGCTGCCGATGCAATCAGAATTCTCTACGGCGGCTCCGTAAAACCTTCTACAATTGCCGAACAGATGTCTAAATCAGATATTGACGGCGCTCTGGTAGGCGGTGCTTCTTTGAAAGCTGAAAGCTTCAACGAGATTATTGCCAACACTATGAAAGTTGCAAGTGCTGTTTAAGGCTTGTGAAATAAAATTATAGCCGGCGGACTAAAAATTTTTTAGTCCGCTTTTTTGTGTTATAATTTCTACAAGATTTATACAAAAGAAAGAGGGATAATGAAAAATATTTTAATCACAGGCGGTGCAGGATTTATAGGCTCACACCTTTCGGAAAAACTTTTAAATGAAGGCAACCACGTTATCTGTCTTGACAACTTTTTTACAGGTTCCAGAAAAAATATTGAGCACTTAATGGACAACAAAGAGTTTGAACTGATAAGACACGATATTGTGGAGCCGATATTGATTGAGGTTGATGAAATTTACAACCTTGCCTGTCCTGCAAGTCCTGTGCATTATCAGTATAATGCGATAAAAACAATTAAGACAAGCGTTCTGGGGGTTACGAATATGCTCGGGCTTGCAAAACGCGCGAAAGCTAAAATTCTGCAGGCATCAACCTCGGAAGTATACGGCGACCCTCTGGTTCATCCGCAGCGGGAAGATTACTGGGGCAACGTGAACACAATCGGGGTCAGAAGCTGTTATGATGAAGGTAAACGTGTTGCAGAAACTCTAATGATGGATTATCACAGACAGCATAATGTTGATATAAAGATTATAAGAATTTTCAACACCTACGGGCCGCGTATGGCTGAAAACGACGGGCGTGTTGTTTCAAACTTTATAGTTCAGGCATTGAAAGGTCAGGATATTACAATATACGGCGATGGTTCGCAGACTCGTTCTTTCTGCTACGTGGATGATTTAGTCCGGGGTATGACAGCATTGATGAATAAAGAAGGCTTTATGGGCCCTGTAAACGTTGGAAACGATGGCGAATATACAATTAAAGAGCTTGCGGAAATGATTATTGAATTAACAAATTCAAAATCAAAGATTGTCTACAAACCGCTTCCATCGGATGACCCTTGCAAGCGCAGACCGGATTTAACCCTTGCGCGCAAAGAGCTCGGGTATGAGCCAAAGGTTCATGTTAAGGACGGTTTGAAAAAGACTATAGAATATTTCGCGGGGGTAATATAATGACAATGACACAAAAATCTTGTAATCCTGTTATAGAGCCTATTTCGGGGGGGGGGGCTGATACTTTAAGCCCTGTAGAAGGACTTTCAAAAAATAAATATTTACGGAGCAATAAGACTTTATGCTTACTGGTTATGTATGTTGTAAAAATTTTCATGAATTTTGTTCCGGATTCTGATTTAAAACAAAAATTGAGAACGTTTAAAAAGACATTATTTTTAAATGTTAACAGTTATCTGGTTAGTGACTATTGCAGAGTGAAAAAACTTAAAGACAGGACTTATTCTGCGGGAAATTATAAATTAAGTATTGTTGATGATTTTTATGTAAATATTTATACTGATTATTCTTACATTTATGATAAAGACAAAAAATTTCTAAGAGAAATATCGCTGGATAATAAGATAGTAAACATTCCTACTCAAAAAATAAAAATCACAAAAGATAAAGTTATTGAACTGGACGAAGCAGTAAATTTAGCTTTATCTTGCCTGTTTAATTTCTGGCATTTTACATTTCAGGCGCTTGATAAAATGGTTGCACTTGAAGAAGCCGGTTACCAGGGTAAATATTTACTTTTCGATAAGGTTTTTATAAAAAAACTGGTAAAATGGTGCGGTATTCCGGAAGATAAAATTATTTATGTAAAAAACGGCGAGGTGTACAAAGTTAAAAAGCTCCATGTAATTCATGAGTGCGGCAAGTATGATAAAGATGTGCTGCAAACAATTAAGAAAAGAGTTCTCAGTAATATTGATATGTCGGATCTGGAAAAATATCCTAAAAAACTGTTTGTAAGACGAATCGGATACAGCAGGGTAATTAAGAATGAAGATGAAATAATTGAAATCCTCAAAAAATACGGTTTTGAAATGATGTTTCCGGATGATTACCCTCTTGAGGAACAGATAAAGTATTTTCATGCTGCTGATGTTGTCTTTACGCCGCACGGGGCCAATTCGACAAATGCTCTGTATATGCACGAAGGCAGCAGGTTTATTGAGTGTTTCGGAAAAAGCTATGTAACCCCTTTTATGCTTGATATTATTCAGGATAACAAAATGTCTTATAATATGCTGGTAGAATGGAATTATGCTGACAGGATAGAAGATAAAGCCGCAAATTATATTATAAAGCCTGTTCTGGTAGAAGATACCATTTATAATTTATAATGCTTAATGTTTGCCGGAATCTACAAATTCCAGCAACTTTGTATAATTACCTCTGTCTGCTTCCTGCAAAGCCAGAATATATTTTTTTCTTAATTCTGAAATCTCTGTCAGGTTGCCGGAACCCCAGTTAAAATTTTGCTTACCGAATTTTCGCATTAATAAATCGGCCATCAATCGGGATATTCTGCCATTGCCATTCGGAAACGGATGAATTTGTACCAATCTGTGATGAAATCTAATGGCGATTTCTTGTTCCGGATATGTCCTGTTTTCAATCCAGAATTTAATATCGTCAAACAATATTCTTAGTTTTGGCTGAATTTCATACGGTGCAACTCCGATATTTCTTTCGGTTGTTCTGAACGTTCCCGCCCATTTCCATATATCACCAAACATTTTTCTGTGCAATGTTTTGAGAAAATCTTCACTCAAAATATATTTTTTATTCTTTAATAGCCAGATTTCAGCTTCCGCAATCCCTTTTGTTTCAAGTTCATTTAGTTCTGTCCGTGTTGTTATCCACTTTGTTTTCAACTGTTGTTTTTCTTCTTCTGTCAGAGGTGTTGAATTATCGTCAGTTTCAAATATATTCATAATTAATCCTCTTTATCCCAAATTCTTGAAATATTGCTATCTAAAAGTTCTTTTATTATATCTTCAAGCAGTTCTTTTGTTTCAGCGAGTTGATTTTCTAAACCCATATTTTGATTAACTTTGTCAAGAATTTTAATTGCTTTCTTTCTCGCTTGATTATAGATAATATCATCAATTTTTTCTCTTGGAATTAAAGCATAGAAAAAATCGCAGTTTAGAGCATCTGCAATTCTCTCCATTGTGGAAATTTTTATATTTTTTTCATTTTTTTCCATGTTAACAACTCTAGGCTGGGATACTCCAATTTTTTGTGCAAGTTGTGTTGTTGTCATTCCCAGAAACTCGCGGATGGTTTTTAGCCAGCCTTGTTGAGGTCTGTCTATAACTGCTTTCTTTAAGGTATCGAATTTTTTTTGATATGAGCGTCTTAAAATTGATTTGTTGTCCATATTATAATATATTTATT
>CASFGU010000016.1 GCA_949294395.1 uncultured bacterium | reverse complement strand
CCCCCCCCCCCGTAAATCCTTGCTATACCTGCATTTTCCATCGTTTAATCTCCTTTGCTTTTTTCTTCTTGAGATCCTGAAACAAGTTCAGGGCCTGCCCTGAATTTAGTTCAGGGATGACATATAACTTTTACTTTGTATTCCAAAAATATATAAAAAACTTTTCGAGGCGATAGCGAAAGCTGCACGCGAGCGTGTCCGAAAAAAGTTTTTTATTTATTTTTCATTGTACTGCTTTCTGAGCCTGACCTGAATTTACTTCAGGGATGACATAGCTTTTCCGCTGTCTTTTTTATTATAAACTATTTTTAATAAGTTTTCAAGATAAAGATTTACGAATTAACCAGCTCTTTATACATATTCAAATACTCAACAGAGCTTTTCCTCCAAGAAAAATCAGCTTCCATTGCAGATTTTCTCATTGCACCGAAGGTATATTTATCCTGATAAACCCCGAGGGCACAATTAATGGCTGACATCATATCCCGACCGTCGTAGCCCCAGAACTTAAACCCTGTTGAATCAGCCAGAGGATAACCGGTAACAGTATCTTCCAGCCCGCCGGTTGCCCTGACAACAGGCAGTGAGCCGTAACGCATTGCAATAAGCTGGCTTAAGCCGCAAGGTTCAAATTTTGAAGGCATAAGGTAAAAATCGCTTCCCGCATATATCTGGTTCGCTAAATCCCCGCGATAGCCGATATACGCTCTTATGTTTGATGTATTATTTGAAAGCCATATAAGAAGGTTTTCGTAATCCTGATTTCCGCTTCCTAAAAATACAAAATCCGCATTGCAGTTTTTCAAATCATTCTCTGCCGCTCTGATTAAATCAAGCCCCTTTTGCGGAACAAGACGCGATATAAATGCAAAAAGCGGCCTATCAGGCTTATAGTGCAGTCCGAATTCTTCACAAACTTTCTTTTTATTTTCTTCCTTGTTCTTAATTGTCTTTATATTGTAATTTTTTACAATTGACTTATCTGTCTCCGGATTAAAGACATCATAATCAATACCGTTTAAAATTCCTTTTAGCTTATGCTGCGCACCTCTCAGTGTATAATCCATGCCCTCGCCGTATTCGCCCGTAAGGATTTCTCTGGCATAAGTTGGAGATACAGCCACAATTCTGTCTGAATAATTAATAGCACCCTTCATCCAGTTGACTTTGCCGTAATGCTCCACGCCCCATTCGTTATAAACAATGTCCTTGCGCATATTTGCAAAATCAAGAACATCTTCAAACCACACGCCCTGATATGCAAGATTATGAATTTCAAAAACAGTTTTTGTATTTTTCCAGTATTCATCATACCTGTAGTTGCTTTTTAAATATACAGGGATCATTGCGGTGTGCCAGTCATTTGCATGTATTACGTCAGCTCTGAAGTTCAAAAGCTTTGCATACTCCATAACAGCCAATGAAAAAGCTATATATCTTTCATGCTCATATCTTGTATCAAGCCATTTCGGGTAAACTTCTTTAAAACAGGTAAAATACCAGTCATTATGCACAAAAAACACATTTATATCCGTTCCAGGAAGCTTGCACATAAACAGTCTGAATCGGTGCCCCTGATTTCCGAAAGTAAGCCAAAGTGAAGAATTTTCAAGCTCTTTAATTCCGTATTTATCAACATCTATACATCCGTGAAGCGGTGTAAAAATCGCAATTTCAGCATCTTTTTCAATATATTTAGGAAGGCTTCCCATAACATCCGCAAGCCCTCCTGCTTTTGAAAAAGGTGCCACTTCAGCCGCAGCAAATAGTATTTTCATTATACCTCACTTTCTGACGGGTTATCCTGGACGATTTCCTGCTGTTCTGCAGTATTTTGATCGGTAAGTTCTGAGGCATCAATAGTTTCGTAATCTTTCGGTGGAACATTTGACTCATCATCCGGATCAACCTGCGCAATAAAGTTATCCGGATTGGTGTCAAATTCAAAGTTAACGCCCCATTTTTTTGCAATATAGTTTGCCTGCGCAAGACATATCTGGCAATTCACATCCTGCCCTTTAAATCTCAAAACTTTATACATATTGTATTTATACAGCAGCATCAGGTATTCATTGGAGTAATCTGTTTTTTCAAGCCTTATCAGCGCATTATTCACTATGCCGTATGTGACAGTATATTTGCCCTGTGCAAGGTTTAATTCGCTCATTATATACCATGCCAGATAAAGAAGATTAGACATACCTTTTTCGTTTGCTGTCTTGATAATTTTATAAATAATCATCGAGGCTTTTGTGTATGATTCAAGTTTAATATAGGCATAGGCTATCATCAAATCAGCAAAAAGTTCAAACTGAAACAGTCCTCTGTTTTTGGCAAGAATTTTCGCCTCGTAAATTTCTTCGGCAAAAACATTGTAATCATGCCTGCAGCGCATAAAGGCCTCAATAATATGGAATATTACACCTGAAAATTTGTCCTGATCCGACACCATATTTCTGTCGTATTTAGGAATACGCCCCATTATCATATCCTGCAGCGCAATGAATATATCAAAAGAGTGCGGAACGTTCGTTAAATCGGTTCTTACTATATTCAAAAATTCCTGAACATTTCCCTTTAACTGTAGAATATTTGCCAGCGCTACATAGGCTATTGTATCCATTATTATAAACTCAAACTGTTCAACAGTAAGATAATCAGGCTTAAGAGCTTCCAGATTTGCCTGATTTACAACATTTAACACCCTGTAGCCAATATCAATACAATCCTCCCACGCGCCAATGTTAAATAGAATTTCCACATGCACGAGCGACATCAGAAAGAAGTAGTGATTATAATCGGTTGCCCCGGGATCTATTGAAGCATTAGGCATCATTGAGAGAATTTTATGGGTTAACTCGAGCGCGTGCATATAGTTTCCGTTAATCAGGCAGCCCTGAATCATCTTATTACAAAGGTTAACGACTTTATCCGCCTCTCCGTTTTTTTCAAGATTTTCAAGCGTACGCTCAGCAATTGGAAAAGTTTCTTCCGGAATATAGTCAAACAGGTTATTTGAAATATTTTCGTAAAGTTCCAACTTGTATTTATCTATATCATCCTGAGCTTCTTCATCCGTATTCATATCAAGAAGCTTCAAAATTTTATCCGCACAATTAAGATAAGCGTTGAAATCACCTAAAGAAAGGTCTATTTTAGCGAGCTTTTCCCACTCGAGAAATTCAGACTTTCTGTCATCCAGAAGTTCATATAAATAAGCTTTTTCCGGGCACGGCATGCTTTCTTCAAATACGTTTTCAAAAAGAAAAGCAGCAATTTCCTGAAGTTTTTGTTTGCTTAAGGTCTGAAGCAGGTTTTCTCTCAGAATATTATAGTTCGGGAAGTACATGCAATTATTGTAGAAATAGATATACCCCATCTGTGAAAGCTTTTCGATAGTTTCTTCCAGATCATCGCATCCGAGGGTCTTGAGTGTATCCTGATCTATTCTTGTTCCGAGAAGCACGCATTTTGTGAGAAGCGTTATTGCCTCAGGATAATCTTGCAGCAGATTTAAACGACGTTTTACAAGTTTATTTAGACTTGACGGAATTATAATTGTTTTCGGGTTAACAAGATTTATAGAATCCTCAGTAGCTTCAAAGACGCCGGATTCTATTAAATATTGAATTGCAATATCGAGGAAAAGAATACTGCCGAAGGAATACTTTGCGATACGCTGAAAATAGAATGTATCCATAATATTCTTGTAGTAATCCTTATTTTCTTCAATCATTTTTTCAAACGGAGTAGGTTTGAGGGTAATTTCCGTATAATAAGGCTTTGTTAAAAGGAAGTGCATGTCCTTATGCAGTGAAAAATCTTTGCTGTACTGGATTAAATAACTAATATCCAGCTGGTCGAAGGCTTCAAAAAGATACTTCAATACATCATAAGAACTTGTGTCAATTTTATCAAAATTTTCAATAAAAATCAAAGTGTTCGGAATAGCCTGCAGCAGGGTAAGAAAAATATCAAAATATGTATATCTTGTATCCTCAGGATTGTCAACCTCCCTTTCGGTAAAGGTGATTAAGTCTTTAATCATACCGGTTGTGTCGATAGAGGCAAACATTGTAAAATCATTTTTAGAAAATAATTTCTGTGAAACTGTGTATTCAAAAATAGCCGCAACAAGATCTCTGAAAAATGAATACGGAGAGTATTTCATTTCATCGTAACATGTAACGGTTATAATATTTTTATACACCCCTAAATCAGCAATAGTTGTGACAATTTTCAATGAATACGGCACATACAAAGGATCCGTACGAACCGCAATAATACCTTTCGGCACTGATTGAAGCTTATTTGCAATATGATAGAACACATCTATATTTTCAGTTCTTATAAACTCGCACTTAATCTCTTCAAAACTTATAGATTGAATATCATAAATAGAATCAGGATCAACGGCAACAGGCTTTTCCATCTTGCTGAGCGCTTCACCGTCCAGTTTGTCCTGTTCGACCAGAAGGTTCTGTACAAAGTTAGGTATCTGAGCTTCTTCATCTTTATCATCAAGTTCATCATAGTTAATTACGATGAGATTAGAAACACTAACCTCAAAAAACATAACCATCTGCCCTTTAACCATGACAGAATTCAGCGGGGTAAACTTATAATCCGTTCCGATTGCCTGATTGACGTAGTTATCGGCAATAATCTGGAAGGTATTCATTAGTTTTTCGCGCTGGTTTTCACTCTGGTTGACCATACTGATGTTAAATCCGGAGTTAATATCATAAGGATCGTCATCAATTGTACGTTTCATCAAAAACATATTACATCTGACCGAGGCGTTCTTTTTGTTTGTCAGCCTGTAATTCATTTTTGTAATTTCGGTTAAAATAGCTATAGCCGTAGTGATAGCTGTATTTGCAGAACTGTTAAACGTGTAATCCTTATAAAACCTTATCATATAAGTATTCCCGACAAGCTGACGCCGGACGCCGGCTTCTTTGGCACAGTCCAGAATAATCTTATCCAGGTTGGCTTTAAACTTATTCAAAAGGCGGGCAGAACCTAACAGAACTTTCATCTCGCTCATGTTAGGAAATTCAATTGTAAGGCACACAAAGTTATCCGTGTTTGATTCATTAAGAATTACACTTCTTTCAGTGCTAAAACCGCATTTTTTGCACTTCTTATCCCCTGTAAGATTAATTTTACCGCATTTATTGCATTTGCCGATAATAACATAACCGCATTTTTTACAGGTATTGGTTTTATTGATGGTTTTACAAACCGGACAAACGACTTTCAGAACCTTTTTACAGTTCGGACAGACAATCGTTTTTTCATCCAGTTCTAACCCGCACTTTGGACATTCCATAACTTAAATATACCACACAAACTAACAACTAACAAATTGTTACACTTATTAATATAGGGCGCTGCCTTAAGGCAGCGCCTGAAATTTTAGTTATAACGGATACCTGCTTCCTTCATACGTCTGATACATTCTTTTATTGTATCGACATCTTTTGTAAGCGCAATACGGAAATAACCTTCACCGTAAGCACCGTAACCGTTCCCCGGCGGAACTACAATATGCGCTTTGTCAAGCATTTCTGTCACGAACTGCTCCGATGACATACCCTCCGGCACCGGCAGCCAGAGATAAAATGTTGCTTTAGAAGGCTTTATATTCCATCCGAGTTCACGCAAGCCTTCTTCCATAGCGTCACGGCGCGCCTGATACATTTTATTCAAATCTTCAATATATTTTTTATCAATTGTAAAGGCAACCGATGCTGCCTGCTGAATCGCTTTAAAAGTTCCGCTGTCAATATTATTTTTAATAGTACCTAAAGCCTTTATGGCATCTGAATTTCCGCAGACAAAACCAACACGCCAGCCTGTCATGTTGTAGGATTTTGAATGTGAATAAAATTCAATTGCAACATCTTTAGCGCCCTCAACCTGTAGGACTGAAGGAGCTTTATACCCGTCGTAAGTCATCTCTGAATAAGCCATATCCTGACAGAGAAGAATATCATATTTTTTACAGAAATCCACTGCCTTCTTGAAAAATTCAAGATCAGCAACAGCTCCTGTAGGATTGTTCGGATAATTCAAAAACATAATTTTTGATTTCTTAGCCACATCTTCCGGAATTTTGTCAAAGTCAGGAAGGTAGCCGTTTTCTTCCAACAACGGCATCGTAAAAGGAGTTCCGCCGGCAAAAATTGTTGCGTTATGATAAACAGGATACCCTGGATCTGGAACTAATGTATAGTCGCCTTTATCAACGAAAGCAAAGAATACATGTGCAATAGCTTCTTTTGAGCCTATATTGCAGAGCATTTCCTTATCAGCATCCAGATCAACCCCGAAACGCTCTTTCATCCAGCTGCATGCAGCCTTTCTAAACTGTTCTGTTCCGTTATACGGCGGATAATCGTGATTTTTGGGATTGTCAATGGCTCTGTGCATCTCATCAACAACCGGCTGCAATGTCGGAGTGTCGGGATCTCCGATACCGAGGCTTATAATATCAAATCCTTTAGCCTTTGCTTCCGCAATTTTCCTGTCAATCTCCGCAAAAAGGTACGGAGGGATTTTTTCCAAACGTTCTGATACTTTCATGCTTTCTCCCTTTCAAATTTACCCTCGCCCTTTGCGGAAGAGGGAAGAAATACTTAATGAGTTTACGAATTTAGTATTTCGGGTGAGGGGTTACCTCAGACCCATTGTTAAATATTTTCCTTAATCTTAATTTTATGTTAACATGAAAAACAGGGAAACACAATGAGCATAATTACAGACGACGCAAATTTTGAAAAAAGTTTTGATATAAACAAAAAAAATCAGAATACAAAGGCTGAAACAATTGATTATGACAGAAATTTTGAAAACAGTATCCGCCCGAAAAGTTTTGAAAGCTACATCGGACAGTCTGCACTGAAAGAAACTCTCAAAATTACCATAGAAGCGGCAAAAAAGCGTGAAATGCCCCTTGATCATCTGCTGTTTTACGGGCCTCCCGGCCTCGGTAAAACAACTCTTGCAGGTGTTATTGCTGAACAAATGGGCGTTGATATAAAAATAACTTCGGCTCCGGCACTTGAAAGACCGCGGGATATTATAGGAATTCTGATGTCGCTAAAGGGCGGAGAAATTCTTTTTATTGATGAAATTCACAGGCTTAACAAGGTTGCGGAAGAAATTCTTTACCCTGCTATGGAAGACTTCTTTCTTGATATGACAACCGGCAAAAGCCAGACAGTTAAAACTCTGAGAGTACCGCTACCTAAATTTACCCTTATCGGAGCAACAACGAAAGCCGGAGAACTCTCGGGGCCACTGCGCGACAGATTCGGGATAATCCACAGGCTGGAGTTTTACACGGAGGAAGAACTTTCGCAGGTTATAACAAGAACCGCAGGATTATTGAATATTGAAATAACAAAAGACGGCGCGCTGGCAATAGCCGGACGTTCAAGGGGAACACCCCGTATTGCAAACAGGCTTATAAAACGGGTAAGCGATTACGCACTTGTAAAATCCGACGGAAAGATTACGGAAGACATTGCCAATAAAGCCCTTGATACGCTTAAAATTGACGTCTGCGGGCTTGACAGCACAGACAGGAGTCTTTTGAAAATGATTATCGAAAAATATGACGGAGGGCCTGTCGGCATAGAAACACTTGCGGCTGCACTCGGAGAAGATGTTCGGACACTGGAAGATGTGTGCGAACCGTTTTTACTGCAGGCAGGACTTCTCCAGAGGACGCCGCGCGGGAGAAAGATTACACCTGCGGCGCTCAGACACCTCGGATATAGAAACTCATCAGAACAACAGAGTCTATTCTAATCCGCCAGCCGTCAGCACTGGCGGCTGGACAAGTCCGGTTTTCCCCTGCCGCAGATTTCCGTTTTATTTTTCAAACTTCTGTCAAGGATGACGGCTGGAAAATTCTGCGCTATTTATAATACACTTTATACGGATATTCATCAGGAATTTTCCAGCCGTTATACTGTATCCACTTTGTACAATAGGAGTGCCAGTTGGTAGCGCTTGCATTTTTTGTAATACATCCATAAGACGGATGAGATTTTAAACTTTCTTCTGTACCGTCCCACTCAGCTGCATAAGGCTCAAAATGCCATCCTTGGGTATGTTTATTACCATCAGTCGGATTATAATAAAATGCAAAAGCACATCTTCCTATATAATTATAATAATTACCTTTGCCGATTTTTTCACAACGATCAGGGTCACCAACAAAGAATATCCAGTCTCGCCCGTTTGCAATAGCCGAACGCATTGCTCCACCATCTGCAAAATAGAGTGTCACTCTCCCTTCAGCATTTACGTCTGTTTTAATAACCTTAAGATAAGGAACAAAATATTTCTCAATCCACGGCTGAATTTTTGAATTCCCGTCATCATCTACCCCGTACAAATCCTGAAACCAGTATGACCTGTCGCCATAATCAACTTCCGCAAGTTTTATAGCCTGATTCATGGCAGAATAAAATTTCATAAGACGAGTTTCAACGACACGGTTGTTATTCTTTTGAATAAGCGCCGGCAGGGTCATGGCTGCGACAATACCGATTATGCCAAGGGTTATTAAGACCTCCGCTAAGGTAAAAGCGGCTTTTTTGCGGGTGAAGCGTGAAGTGTGAGGGGTGAAGAGTGAATTCTTTACTCTCCCTCGCCCCTTGAGGGAGAGGGTAGAATTACTTAATGAACTTAGTGAATTTAGTAATTCGGGTGACGGGTTTCTGTCAGGTGATTTCTGTAGAACT
>CASFGU010000015.1 GCA_949294395.1 uncultured bacterium | reverse complement strand
CCCCCCCCCGTAAATCCTTGCTATACTTGCGTTTTCCATCGTTTAATCTCCTTTGCTTTTTCTTTTTTATTACTTTTCTTTGGAATATCTATATATGTTTTCGAGACGTTAGCGGGAGCAGAGCGGGAGCGTGTTCGAGAAAACATTTATAGATATTCCTCTTCGTGTGCTCTTTCTTTTTGAAATCCTGAAGCAAGTTCTGAGCCTGACCTGAATTTAGTTCAGCATCTCTTTGGCTTTCCACTGCCCTTTTTTATTATAAACTATTTTTATAAAATTTCAAACATTTGTAAATTATTTTATAAATCAGGCAATTAAAAAATTTCACTGACTTTGTATAAACAGTAAATCAGAAGGCAAGACTATGCAGGTAAAAAAATTAAATATACAAAGAATTTACTCAAAACCATACAATTCAAGCAGTCCGGAAAAACAAAATTCAGAAAAGTCCTGCGGACTGCAAAATTCTCTGTATAATACAAAAGGAGTTTATATTCCTTTTTGCGGACTTGCAAAAGGACAGGATTTTATTGAGGAAAGCTGCATTTCGCTTCTCCGGAAAGCCAGAGAAAACAGATGCCGTAAATTTGCTGAAGATGATATTAGAGAAATCCTGACTGATTTGAGAAAGTCTAAATCTCCGGAAGATAAACCCCATATAATTCAGGAAGCTTTAACTATTGAAAACCCGGAAACCGGCGAACAGCCTTCTAAAAACTTTATTAAAAAAGTTATTAAATTAACTGCAGGAAAACCCGAAGCTGAAAGGTTTGCACTTCTTGAATTTGCCCAGAGTGAGCTAAAAACTGCGGCTGCCCCGCTTGAAGTATTTTCGCAGCTTCCTGAGGATAAACAGACCAAACTTACAAAAATTTTGAAAGAAATAAACAATGCAAATGATAAAGAGCTTTATAAATCAAAAGATGACTGGATTGAAACTATAGACTCTGCTTATGATATTTTCAGAACTGCGGTCTACGCGCATGATGATATTAGCAGGTTAGACGCACGCGATACAGATGCTTATAAAATCAAAACTTTAAAAATGCTGTATTCTGACAAAAATTATATGCAAAACTTAGATGTATACTCCTGCGATAACGCAAGAGAAAAAATCGTTTCTATAGCACAAAATGTTATAAATTACTTTTGTGAAAATATACTGTAACCCCGAAACAAAACGCGCCGGCTTTTCATAAAGCCGGCGCGCCTATTTATGCAAAACACACTTATGCTTTAACTAAATTTTTAGCAAAAGATTCTGCACGACGGGCGTGAATTTCATCTTCAACTTTTGAAATAAATTCATCAACGCTCATAGTTCCAACCTGTCCGATACCGCGGGCTCTGACAGCTACGGAATTGGCTTCAATTTCCTTATCGCCGATTACTACAACGTAAGGAATTTTCTTATCCTGCAAACTTTCTCTGATTTTGTAGTTCATAGATTCTGAGCGGTCGTCGAGTTTTGCTCTGATACCGGCAGCGCGCATTTTTTTGTAAACTTCCGCAGCAAAATCAGCGTGTTTTTCGTTGCTGATAGGAACGATTGCAACCTGTGTCGGCGCAAGCCATGTAGGGAATGCACCCGCATAATGTTCAATTAAGATGCCATGGAATCTTTCCATAGAACCGAATATTACACGGTGAAGCATAACAGGAGTTTTCATTGAGCCGTCTCTGTCCTGATATTTAATTCCGAATCGTTCAGGAAGATTAAAGTCAAGCTGAATTGTCGCACACTGCCATGTTCTTCCGATTGCGTCTTTTACTTTGAAATCGATTTTCGGCCCGTAGAAAGCTCCGTCGCCTTCATTGATTTCGTATTTCATACCGCGGCGTTCCATTGCTTCTTTTAAGCCGGCTTCAGCTCTGTTCCAGTTTTCTATTTCTCCGACAAAGCTTTCAGGACGTGTTGAAAGTTCTACATCAAATTTCATGTTAAACATTTCCATTGTATCAGCGACAAAATCAATAATTTCGTTGATTTCATCAACCAGCTGTTCCGGAGTACAGAAAATATGAGCATCATCCTGGGTGAACCCTTGAACACGTGTTAAGCCTGATAGTGCACCTGATTTTTCTTTTCTGTAAACAGTACCGAGTTCTGCCATTCTTAAAGGCAATGAGCGGTATGAGTATCTGTTTGCCTGATAAATCAAAATATGGAAAGGACAATTCATAGGTTTTACAATATACTGTTCATCCTCTTCATTATCTTTTTGTATAAAGAACATATTTTCCTTATAATGGTCAATATGTCCTGATAATTCCCAGAGTTTTGATTTTGCAATCTGCGGAGTATTAACAATTACGTAACCGCGTTTTCTGTGCTCTGTTCTCCAGTAATTTTCAATTTCTTCTCTTACAACAGCAAGATTAGGATGCCACAAAACAAGCCCGCCGCCGATTTCTTCTCTTACTGAGAATAAATCAAGTTTTGCACCGAGTTTTCTGTGGTCGCGTTTTTCGGCTTCTTCAAGAAAATGCAGGTAATCAGCAAGGTCTTCTTTTGTCCAGAACGCTGTTGCGTAAATTCTCTGGAGCATTTTATTTTTCTCATTGCCGCGCCAGTAAGCACCTGCAACTTTTAATAACTTAATTGCATTGCCTTTAATATAAGATGTATTCGGAATATGCGGGCCTGCGCAAAGGTCGTTAAACAATACATTTCCGTCTTTATCTTTTGTAAGATATAATGTAGGGTTGTCATTTCTGTGCTCTTCAAGAAGTTCAGCCTTGTAGATTTCGCCCTCAGCCTTAAATTCCGCAATCTGTTTGTCCACATCCGGAATAACGTATCTTTCAAAAGTAAGATTTTGTTTAATGATGTTTTTCATCTCATCTTCGATTTTTTGAAGATCATCTTCCGTAAAAGCATGCCCGTCAGTTAAATCAAAATCGTAATAAAAGCCGGTGTCTGTAGAAGGTCCTATAGCCAACTTTGCCGAAGGAAAGAGCTTCTGAACAGCCTGTGCCATAATGTGAGATGTTGAGTGTCTTAAAACGCTCAAAGTTTCGTTGTTTTTTTCCATATTTTCTCTTTCTATCCTTTTAGCGCCAGATTGAATAAAAGATAACCCTCAAATATTCATATTTAACCGCCTGAGAATTTTGCTGCGCTTATTCACAACGGCGTAATGTACGGCCTTGTATTGAAAATCTTGCCTTTACGCGTATATTTGCTTGCACGCTCTGCTAATTTCCTGTCCGTCCTGCTCTTGCAAACCGTTACCGGCAGTACACCTGCTGACGCTTCGGGGTGGATCCCCCTAACTGCTAACAATAAAACCATACCACCGACAAAGATTTATTACAACAAAAAGCACAGATTTTCCTGTGCCTTTTACTTAACTATTTTGAACTATCAGGCTGATTTTTTAGAGGAAAAGAATTTTACTAATCCGCCAACAATACCGGCCGAAATAACTCCGCCTGCTGCAGCCCGGAGTGCAGCACCTTTTTTAGGAATAAATTTTTTAAACTTATCAAAAGATACACCCTCTAAAAATGGGGCAGTTACTTTTTTAACATGGGATTTTAAGACATCAAGCATATCATTTTTGCAAACAATACCGTCTTTCTCACGGGTTAAAAAGGTTTTATACAGCTCCAGTTCGGCGTTACCGCTCTGTTCAAGCTGCTTTTTGTTATTTCCCAGAATATTTAATATTTCATCATTCATTTTAATCGGAGCATCTAAAACATTTTTCCCGAGAGTTTGCCCCATAATTGTCCTTACTGTTTGTAAATCCTGTTCGGTCATGGCGTTTGCTTTAACTGCATCTGTATAAAAGTCGTTCAGAGTAAATTCATCTGTACGTAACTTATATGAATTAAGCACTTCATCAAACCCCTGCAATGAGTTGCGAAGGTTTTCTTCTTTAATATTCACATAATCTTGCACTGCCTCAACCGGAGTTTTTTCATCCGGAAACACTTCATTAACATCATGCAATAAAGAGTTATTTACAATTCTTGCGGAAAAAACTGTCTGCATAGCTTCAGCAAAACCTGTAAAATTTTTATTCCTCATTTTATTCAAGGTTTTGTCAAATACGTCAACATCACCAAAAACCAGATCATCAAGAGATTTTGCCGCCCTCGGCGCCAGAAGATACCCGCCGGCGGCTCCGGCTGTACCTGCTGCGGCAGCCCCTATTCCTGCATATAAATTTGTTCTGTTTCCAGCATCATTTGTTATTGAATTTACCGGCATAATATCAATAATCCTTTCTATTTTATTTTCTCTAATTTTAAATCATCTGAAGAAATTTTATTGCATTCAGCGGACAATTGATTTATAAAAATTTACATTATTATCTATGCCGGCAATTATCTGACTGAAATTTGTAGTATAATATTTTCTATAAGAAGAGTATTTTTTGATAAGGGGATAAAATGAAGAAATTTGTTATTGCGATATGCTTATTAATGTTTGCGGGCACTGCTTTTGCAGGCGAAAATGTTTACAACCTCGATAACGGGCAGACCGTTATTATAAAAGAAGTTAAAACAAATCCTATCGTAACTGTTGACACGTGGATTAAAACCGGTTCAATCAACGAAACCGACAAAAATAACGGAGTTGCACATTTTCTCGAACATCTTTTCTTCAAAGGCTCCAAAAATCATGCCCCCGGCGAATTTGACAAACTTCTTGAAACAAAAGGCGCAGTTACAAATGCTGCCACAAGTAAAGACTTCACCCATTATTACATAACAATTCCGTCAAAATATTTTGACGAAGCGCTTGAGCTTCATGCAGATATGCTTCTTAACCCGCTTCTGCCGAGAAAAGAACTTGAGATGGAGCGGAAAGTTGTGCTGGAAGAAATCTCAAAAGATGAGAATTCACCAAACAGCGTTGTCTATGACAATCTTGTAAGTATGCTCTATTCAACCCACCCTTACAAAAGAAAGGTTATCGGAACAAAAGATATTATAGGCACAATTCCCCGTGATGATATAATGGATTTCTATAACAGATGGTACTACCCGTCAAATATGGTTACAGTTATCGTCGGGGATGTTAATACAGATGAAGTTCTTGCAAAAATTAAACAAAACTTTAATAAAGAAGCAGTCAAGGCCCCGAAAGTTTCTTATACAAAAGAAAAACCTCTTACCTCACAGGCAAGAAAAACCGCATACCTTCCTGCCCAATCCGGCTATATGCTGATAGGGTTCCGCGGGGTGCCGCTTTCGGATAAAGACAGCTATGCGCTTGATGTTCTTGCAACAATCTTAGGCGACGGGCGCTCATCTGTATTTTATCAGAATATCAAAGATAAAAAACAGCTTGCGTTTTCTATTTCCGCTTCAAATGCAGGGTTCAGGGATGACGGCATCTTCTACATTCAGGCAAGCTTCACTCCTGAAAAATTAAATAAACTTGAGGCAAGTATTTTTGAAGAACTTGAAAACATTCAAAAAAACGGAGTAACAGCCGAACAGGTTCAGCTTGCTAAAAATATTATCGAACGCGACACTTACTATCAAAGAGAATCTATTTCCAACATCGCGCAGGAAATCGGCTACGTAATGACAACAACAAATGATATAAAAATTTATGACGACTATGTTGCAAACATAAAAAAAGTTACGCCGGCCGAGGTTAAGCACGCAGCAGAAAAATATCTCGGCAAAAACAAGTCCGCAGTATCTATTGTACTTCCGGAAAGTGCAAAAGAAGTAAAAATTTCAAACGTCACAGAAACTCCGGCAAAAGCAGAATTTGTCAGCAAAAATAATACAACTCAAAAATACAAACTTTCAAACGGCGCCACCCTTCTGATTACGCCTAATCCGTCAAATGAAATTGTTGCAATAAGCATCTTTGCAAAAGGCGGAAACTTTAAGCAGGAAAAATACGGCACCTCGAGTCTTACTGCGTCTGCAATGACAAAAGGCACAAAAAAATATTCCCCGTCAGAACTTGCGCTGGAACTTGAAGACAACGGAATAAAAATTCAGCCGTCAGTCCGCTCTGACGCGTTTTCGGTAAATGTTTTGACAACAAAAAACCAGTACGACAAAACGCTTGAACTATTAAATGAAATTATCAATAATGCTACTTTTGACAATTACGAAATAGAAAAAATAAAAAATGAAAAACTTAATGCACTGAAAAAATCCAGAGATATTCCGCTTGAAGTTGCAATAGAAGAATACAAGGATATGATTTTTGAAGGTACACCTTATACAAATTCAACACACCTTCTGGAGAAAAATATTCCGGCAATTGAACGCGAAGATATTCTTAAATTTTACAACAACATTTTCACTCCTGATAATATAACAGTGTCAATTACCGGCAACGTAGACAAAGATAAAACTACTAAGGCTTTCTCTACAATATTTAAATCAAACAGCAATAATACATTCAACTTTTCTGATTACGCAGGAGAAATTACACCTGTGGCGGAAGCAAGAACAAGAACAATCACAAAACCTGATACAAATACAGACTGGATATTTCTTGCATGGCAGACAGCGGGATTGAATAATAAAAAAGATTACGCAGCCCTGCAGGTAATAGATTCGCTTATCGGCACAGGTATGAGTTCCAGATTATTCAAAAATCTCAGAGATCAGGAAGGGCTTGCTTACCAGCTCGGCTCCGGCTATTCTGCAAACGCTCTCAGAGGAGCCTTTGTAGTCTACATAGGGACAAACCCGCAGACACTTGAAAAAGCAAAGAATGGTCTGTTCCGCGAAATTAACCGGCTGAAAACAGAATTCGTAAGTTCTAAAGAACTTAAAGAGGCAAAAGATAAGCTCATCGGACAGTTTACAATTTCTCAGGAAACAAACCTGGATAAAGCAACAACTTTAGGCTGGTTTGAAACAACCGGCTACGGATACGACTTTGTAAATGATTACGAAAAACTGATTAATTCCGTCACAGAATCCGATATTATCAATGTCGCAAATAAATACTTCAATTCCAATTATGTACTCTCTGTCGTGAAAAAATAATCAAACTTCCATCTCATAGAGGGAAATAAATGATTTTATAACCTAACGGAATAAGCAGCCACTGTTCTGCGAAACATATACATAAGCAAGTGTTGTTGGGACTTATATCGCAAATTCCACTAAAAAAGACTTAAAGTGTCACCCCTGAAACAAATTCAGAGCCTGCACTGAATTTGTTTGCCTTCTTTTGCCGAAAACTTGTTTCGTGCAAAATGGCTCCTGGCGACAGGGTCTTGCAACAGGTAAGATTCCGAAACAAGTTCGGAATGACATTTCCGTTATAAAAATTTGTATTTTCTACTCTCAGTATAAATTATAAAAAATATAAATCCATAAATTTGTGTATTCACATTTGTAAAGAAAAAATTTATAATCTTTACATACAAACATGTTTATTATTACATGTTTGTAAAATAGGACGGGTTGTAAATTGTTAAACAATTATGAAAGTTTTGATAATTCCGAATCAAGAAAATCAGCGCTTATACAGGAGAGGATAGGGCTTGTTTCCACCCACATGTATAAACAGTTTCTTGATTATCAGCACGCAACCATAAACACAAACGAAATTTTTATCCGGATGATTGATAATCTGCAGGAAGTATGCGAAATTCTCAAAGAAGCATTTTCATCAAGAGGGGTCACAACCCAGAACATATACGTGGATACTGATCCGCAAAAATCAATCGTAATAATAAATATTCTCTGGCATAAAATAAGTTTTACAACCCGCTGCAACTTTCAGCCGCAGGCTCTGTACAGAGAAAACGGCTCCCATATGTTCTCGGGCAGAATAATGGCTATAAGAGGCAATTACAATGAAATTATGGCCGGAGTAAAAGACCACGATGAAGAAATGGTAAGACTTCTTGATAATGAAGTTGCCTCACTCTTTGTTCCGGCAGAAACCAGTCAGAACTGTGTTTTGAAAATACGGCACCTGTCTAACCGTGAATTATACCTCAATCAGGTTGATGCTCCGCGCGAATTTGTTTTGAAAGTAGTTGAAACAATCTGCGGCGGCGGCTTCTACCATGAAGAAGGTGCAAGAAAAAGCTTTAATATTTAACAAAACTGCAAAAAATTTTAAGCATCAGTGGAAATATGACATTAACAAATTTCCAACAACCCCGACAGCGAGATTTGACTTACTGTTCCTGCATAACCCTCTGTCTGCAATCCGGCAGGCTATTCCATAGAAATTTTTGAGGACAATTCGGCAACAATCCTTGCAACATCGGAACCACCGATTGAAACCTCAAGTATCAGCGGACTGTGGATTAGAACAGTTTCGCTGTATTCCATTGTATCAACATTTATTACATTAAATTCAATAAAATCAGAGCCGGCATAAATGAGTTTTCCATACTCACCGCCTGTAGCCCAGCGGATAAACATATATTGATTTTCGTATTCCTTAAGTTTTTCTACTAAACGCATAAAACCCTCACCCTATATTATATATTTTATTCATTTTTTCAATTAAGTCAAGATGTGCAAAAAAAAAGCTACACATTTTGTGCATAGCTTGAACAATAATCTTGGGAGGAGATTTGGGGATAGTTGTACTTGCATGATAAGTCAAGCATGTTTTTTTTGTTACACATGTACTAAAAAATTTAATAAAAATTTACAATTACTTGATTTTGTATTATACTGTATGCAAGGAGAAAAGCATGAAAATTCTTGTTATAAACGGTGTTAATATGAATATGCTTGGCATCAGGGAACCTGAAAAGTACGGATCCATGACACTTAAAGATCTAGAAAAAGAATTGTACGCATATTCATTTGAACTGGGAATTGATCTGGAAACATTCCAGAGCAACCACGAGGGAGAAATTGTTGAAAAAATCCATTCAGCATACAACAACTGTGACGGGATAATCATCAACCCCGGAGCTTACACTCACACAAGTGTTGCCATAAGAGATGCTATCGCCGCAGTAAATATTCCGGCAGTCGAAATACATATAACAAACATTCACGGTAGAGAGGATTTCCGCCATAAATCATTGATTGCAGATGTTTGCACTGGACAAATTTCAGGCTTCGGAACTAACGGTTACAAACTGGGTCTGAAAGGGCTGGTAGACATGTTACTAAAAGATGTTAACCCCTGAGCAATAACAATTAATCATTAGAGGTCTATGAAAGGTACATCTTAAAATACCGGTATAAAGCGCATCCGGTCACCCTATTTGGGAATACTTTTTACTCGGACAGGAATTCCTGCCTGAACGCTTCAGCCATTTCAGCTGATTTTTCATAGTTTCCTGTAAAGCTGTACGCTAAATCAAAAAACCTGTTAATTCTCTCAACTTCTTCCGGATTTTCCATCATAGCTTTTACATCGCTTTCAACAGCTTTCATCTGCTCGATGGGATTTTTCTTGTTAATCTGGGAACGACCGATGACAGCTTCCGGAGACTTTGACAAATCCTCTGTACCTACAGGCTTTTTAACATCATTTTCCGGTTTGGTTTCCGGAGTTTGAACTGTTTCTTTTTTAGCCGGTTCTACCTTCGGGGCGAATGGAACTCCTGTGTTGTTTTGAATTTCTCTCATAGTCGTATCCTTCCTTATTGCGGACACACCTTTCGACTATCCTGCGTGTCCTTCTTTAATCCGTTTATTGCTTTAAAACACAAAAAGAAATTTTTTTGCTACTTTGTAAACAAAAAATTACAAAAATTAATATTAAAAAATCTCTCTCCGTTTTTTATGTTATCATCAATTATATAATATAAAAGGAAGTAATGCAACCTATGAACCTGATTAATTTTTTCAGCAATATTAATCCTAAAGATGTCTTGAAATACCTGCCTGACGCTGTTCTGGTGGTGAACGAACAATCAGGAGAAATCGTCTGGATAAATGAAAAAGCTGCAAATATTTTTGAAATAATCAGGGAAGAAATGGATCATCTGAAATTTGACGATATTGTTAATATGGGGATGAAACTCGCCGAACAGTCCTCCTCAAAGGAGGTTCCGGTTATAGGCGGTGCCGTTGCGGGAGATAAAGAATTTTTTGTGGAAATGAATGCCTCTCTTATTGATGAAGATTATTTTATAACCGTAAGAGATGTCACAGCAATGACAAATGTCCTTGTCAATGCAGAGCGGACAGGACGGCTTAACAAAGACAAAAACATAATGCTCTCAAAGCTTTCCGGAGAATTTAAGTCGCCGTTGCAATCGATTATAGGATTTTCTCAGGCGCTCGGCGACGGCCTCGGTGGAGAAATTAACGAAAAACAGGCTAAATACGTAAAAATAATTAACAAAAACGCGGTAGAAGCTTTATATTTTATGGAAAAATTCCTCGAATACTCACAGGTTGAATCCTCGCTGATTGATTTTGAATATCAGGTTTTTGACATTGAAAATACGGTAAAATCAGTTATCAAAACTAATGAAAGCTCAATAAAGACTAAAAATCTCACAGTCAGCCTTTCAACTGAAAACCTTTCCTGCAAAACAGTTTATTCGGATGCTGATGCCGTAAAAAGTATCCTGCAAAACATTCTTGAAACCTCAATTAAACTGACCGAAACAGGTTCAATTGCTATAGAACTATGCACTCCAACGGAAGAAATTGTTGAACAGTCCGGTATTAAATTAATCAAGAATGCAAAACCGGAATCGTATTTACTTATTACAATTACGGACAACGGAATAGGGCTTCAGGAAAACGAACTCGAGGGGATTTTTGAGCCTTATACACAGCTTGACAAACCGAATAAGAAAAATATCGTACGTTCTTTAAGCCTCGGAACAGCGAAAGAACTTGTAAAACACTTAAACGGTGTAATCGGAATAAAAACAGAAGTTATGAGAGGAACCGTCTTTAATATTATACTGCCGGTAGAAAAGGGAGCAATACAGCAAAATGAGTGACGTAATACTTAAGAATGTCAAAAAAATTTATGACAAAAAAGTTGTCATAGATAACATTGATCTGACTATTAAGGATAAAGAGTTTGTGGTGCTTGTAGGGGCATCGGGCTGCGGAAAGTCTACAATACTGAGAATGATAGCCGGACTGGAGGATATAACCGGAGGAGAAATTCTTATTGACGGGAAAAAAGTAAATAATATTCCGCCGAAAGACCGTGATATTGCATTTGTTTTCCAGAGTTACGCACTCTATCCCCACATGACAGTAAGGGAAAATATTGCATTCGGCTTAAAGATGCGAAAAGTGCCTAAAGAAGAAATTGAAAAAAAAGTTCAGGAAGCCGCAGAAATTCTTGACCTGACAGAATATTTAGACCGCAGACCAAAACAGTTATCAGGCGGTCAGCGGCAGAGAGTTGCACTCGGACGTGCAATTGTGAGAAACCCGAAAGTTTTTCTGATGGATGAACCGCTTTCTAACCTTGATGCAAAACTCAGAGTGCAGATGAGGGCAGAAATTAAAAAACTCCACGAAAAGCTGCAGACAACCTTTATCTACGTAACCCACGACCAGACAGAAGCACTGACTATGGGCGACAGGATTGTTGTTCTTGATAAAGGAAAAATTCAGCAGGTTGATACGCCGGAAGAGATTTATAACAACCCGCAAAACACATTCGTCGCAGGATTTGTAGGCTCTCCGCAGATGAATTTTATTGAAGGAGAGGAACTTTCTCCTGAATATTCCGGAAAAATCGCAGGAGTAAGACCGGAAAAAATGCGTACAGGCGCAGAGGCTGAAGGCTGTGATGTTAGATTAACCGCAAAAATAGAGCTGACAGAACTTCTCGGCAGCGAACAGATTGTTTATTTTTCCATAGGCAGCAGCAAATGTTCCGCTAAACTTCCGGCAGATTATAAAACAAATTCAGAAATTGATTTAGCAATAAAAAAAGAGGACATCTACCTCTTTGACAGAGAAACAGGAAAAAGGCTGTAACTATTCCTCACAGCCCGCTTAACATTACCCGTAGTGATACGGGGAGCGTCAGAAACAAACAATATTTTTAAAACCTGTTGTCGTCTTTTTTGTCGTCCACCCAGATTATTGTCACGTTAACCGGACGGCAGAAAGGATTTGAAGAATAATTCGGATAAGCGTTTTTCACAGCTCTGTCATAGAAGTTTATCTTTTCATATAATTTTTTTGTGTAAGCTAGTAAGTTCATAATTTTCATTCCCGACTATTACCTGACTATATTATTAGAGTTTTTCAACCGGTTATAATCCCCGCAAAGTAGCATATTTAAAATATTTTATAAGCAAATTGGCTAATCCCCCGCTCTAATTGAATAACCTCTAAATACACACTAAAATATTCAGGTTAAAGGAGAAAGTAACTTATGAAAGACATTAAAGGGACAAAAACAGAACAAAATCTTATCAACTCATTTGCGGGAGAATCTCAGGCAAGAAACCGCTACACATTCTTTGCAAAAATTGCAAAAAAAGAAGGCTATGAAAAAATTTCGCAAATATTCCTCGACACAGCCGAAAACGAACGTGAACACGCAAAACTTTTCTATGAATATCTCGGGAACATAAAAGGACATGTCAACGCAGAATACCCTTTTGAACTCGGAACAACCGAAGAAAATCTCAAGAGCGGCGTTGAAGGCGAGTTTGAAGAATATGACATCCTATATAAAAAAGGAGAACTTGACGCAAGAGAAGAAGGATTTGATGAAATTGCAGAAACTTACGCAAAAATTAGGGAAGTGGAAAAACATCACTCACAAAGATATGCAGAGCTTCTCAATCAGCTGCAGGATAAAACCATATTTGAAAAAGAAGAACCGGTCAGGTGGGTTTGCATAAAATGCGGCTACATTGCAAACAGTAAAAAAGCTCCGGCAAAATGTCCTCTTTGTGAACATCCGCAGGGATATTTTGAAATTCTCTGCGAAAAGTTTTAAACATTTTAAATTTTCTGCCCCGCTAATCATAGCGGGGTTGTAAGTCAGCAAGGCGACAGGTGTCGGGATGGCGACAAAATACTGCGGGCAGCTTATTATCTGCAGAATTATTGAGTTACAAAATGCTAAGATTTTATTATTTCGGTTGGATTTTTAACCCGTTAGTCATATAATTAGATTAAATATGATAAAAAAACTTTCAGCAGCTGTTATATTTACAATAATCTTTTTATACGGGGCTTACTACAAGGGGATTCCGGCATTTGTTAACAACTCCGGCCTAGAAACTTTTATTGAAACAAAAATTGCTTCCAAAACAGGTTACAAAATCGATATTAACAATCCTGAAATTAAAATGGGGCTTCTGCCTTCTGTATGGCTTAAAGCAGATGACTTTTGCATATTAAATGACGACAATTCAAAAGCCCTTGAGATTCAAAAACCTGTAATAGAGGTTAAGCTTCTTCCGTTTTTATTCAAAAAGGCGGATATAAGCTACTTTTCAGCTGGAGACACCTCCGCAAACCTTTTCTTTGACAAAAATTCCAGACTTAAACTCGGACAGTATCCTGTTATTTTAAATTCAAACTCAAGAATAACGATTAAAAGAGCTGTCATAAATCTTGATAAATACAAAATTACGCTGAAAGACGAGATTCAAAATAAAAACATTCTTATTGACGGACAATACTTCATACTGTCAGACTTTGTACCGGAAAAACGTATAGAGTTTTCAACCGCATCAAATATCTACGCGGGCGGAAAAGCCTCTATAATAAATATTGACGTTAACCTTAAACTCCCGCTGAATAAAATCAGCAAAGACCAGCTCCAGATTGACGGAAACATTCAGAACCTTGATTTGTCTGACTTTAACGCTTATATTAAAGTGCTTTCAAAAGGCAAATTCAGCGCAATAAAAGGAATTTTAAATTATACAGCCAAGACCGTAAATCGTCCGGAAGGACAGAAAGATATAACAGGCACCCTGCTATTAAATAATTTTGAATTAAAAGGAAAAGATAGTGTCTCTTCAATATACTGCAAAGATAAACTCGAGTTGAAAAGCAGCCTGAGCACTGTTAAAAACGGAATTAACATAAACGATTTTACAATTAAATCAAAAGATATAGCAGCACTTGTCCGCGGCAGCATCACAAAGTTAAATGCAAAATATCCTTCACTGGATTTAAGCACAACAATCCATAATACACGTTCGGAAAAAGTGATTCAGCTATTGCCCGGAGAAGAAAAACTTCTGCCGGATTTTAACTTTTACCTTCTGAAAAAACACGTTTTTTACAGCCTTATAAACGGACATATAGATATAAAAGGAAAGGCAAATTCTCCTGACCTTTTCGGAAAAGTTCTAATCGAGGATGGTTATCTGATTAACAGAATCCCGAACACTCCTGAAGGCGCCACAATTAAGATAGCATTGAATAAAAATATACTGAGCCTTGATACGTTTGTGCCTACAGATATGGAAGAAAACGTCACGGTTAATGGAAAATTTATTCTTTTCAGGGATAAAACCTCGGATGTTTATATAAAAAGTACAAAAAATATAAATCTTAAAAAAGCTCAGACAGTTATAATGCCGCTGCACAATATAATCAGATTTGAAATCGGCCCTGTTCCGATGATGACAGTTACAGGATTTGGAAACATTGACCTCCACATAATAGGCAACAAACAGAACCCTCATGCCTGGGGGGTAATGAGATTTCATAACGCAACAGCAGCATTCAATGATATTCATAACCTTGTAATAAAAAATCTTGAAGGAAGTCTTTCATTTGACGATCAGAATACAAAATTCAAAACCTCAAAAGCTTCACTTAACGGGGTTCCGGTAAGCGTTGAAGGTATCTGTACCCTTTTAGGAAATATGGATTTCACCGCAGTAACAAGAGGTCAAAATTCAGCCCCGCTTTTAAAAACAATTAAAACCTCCCCGATGCTTGCGGAACTTCAGGAAGTTGTAAAACCGGTTAAATACCTGAACGGAAAACTTGACCTGAAACTTAACCTCACCGGTAAAAACCTGAGAGGCAATCCTGAAATCGTATTTAACAAAAATATGTTTGCAAATGGCACTATAGACCTATATTCAAATACTCTTGTTCTGCACGACCTGCCGGCAGTTTTCAAAAACCTTTCCGGCAGAATAAACTTTGAAAATAACGACGGAGATTTTAACGTAGAAACCACTATCGGCAAATCAAAAGTCCGCACAAATGGAACCGTTAAAAACGAAATAATTAATGCAGTTGCTGTTTCTGACAGATTTATCGCTGGCGACGCACTTAAAATAGCTTCCGAAAAATACAAAAATGTTCCGTATATAAAAGATTTTGAAACAATAAATTCAGCCTTTGTATCACACTACAAAGGAAAAGCTGACGGGCAAATTCACTATGACGGAATTTCAATAAAGGGTAAGATTTATAATAATTACGGAGCAAAAAGCAGGGTTATCGTAAACAACGGAACCTATGAGCTTAATAGCGGAAGATTAACAACATCAGAACTTAAGGGCTCTTATATGGCTAACCCTTATACAGTTAAGGCCGACATAATAAATATGTTTTCACCGGAGCGCGTAATAAACGGCGACTTTGTTATGCGGAATTTTGACTTGAAAACGCTTAATGAACTCCAGCCTTTAGGAGATTTTGTGCCTAAGTACAAAAAACAGCTGAACGATTTCGGCGGATTTGAAGGCAAAGCGAATATTGCCTCAAAAATGAGAAACAACCACCTGCGGCTTTTCACACGGATTGAGGACATAAGTTTTCTTTACAAGCCGAAAAGGCTGCGAGTGAGAGTACAAAACGGTCATGCACTTCTTGATAATAATATTTTGTATCTCAGCAGATTAAATGCGTTTATAGGCAGAATGCCGATTTTCGTAAACGGACGGGTGTCTAATGTTTATAAAAACCCCGATGCAAACATCTACATTAACGCAAAACCTACGCAGGAATTTTTCGATCAGTTCTTTAACAACCGCTCTGTCTATCCGATAAAACTTAAAGGTGATGTATTGTGCACAACAACACTTAACGGCCCGCAAAACAGACTGCACACAAAAGTAGAAGTAAAAATGGATAAAGGTGCAAGTCTTTATTATATGGGAGCAACAGTCGGCGACGAGTTTAATCCTGTTAGAATTAACTTTGACGGCATCACAGCCCCGAAGAGTCTCCGCATAAACAGGTTTAAGTATGACAAAATTATTACCTCCCAGAATAACAAACAGTTTGCAAACACCCAGCTTACATCAAGCGGCGCTGTTGACCTGCTGAACAATAACAATGCAAGATTCCATAACTTCAGAATTAAAACAGAAACACCTACCGATGCAAAAATCTTCAACATAATTTTCAAAAAACCGCTGATGAAACAGGGATTATTTAATTCTGACCTTGTAATTAACGGAGAATTGCTTAACCCGAGAATTGCCGGTACTATTAATATTACAAACATTGATGTGCCGTTTTTTGATATGCGTATAACCGACACAGACTTTGATTTCAAGAAAGATAATATTTTAATAAAATCAAAAGGAAGCATTTTAAACAGCAACCTGACAGTGAATGCGTCAGCGCAAAACCGGCTGAGCGCGCCTTATGTAATTGATAACGTTAAAGTTAACGTCCGGAACCTTGACCTGAACAGAATTTCAGAATCACTGCAAAACTATGATGCAGATATTTACAAGCAGAAAATAGCCTCTGAACAGCAGTTGAAAAGTTATGATATGTCACAGGTCAGAATTAAAAAGGCGGAAATTTTTGCCGATAATATTTTATTAAAAGCATTAAAGGCACAGGATTTCAAAGCAGTTCTTTCGCTGGATGAAAATATGGACGTAAATGTTAGTAATTACGGATTTACTCTTGCTGAGGGTAATGTAGACGGAAATGCCCGCTATAATCTTAATAATAAAAAATTAAGTATTCATACACAAATTAACGATGCTAATGCACAGATAATATCAGAATCGCTGTTTGATTTAAAAGGTCAGTTGTTCGGAACAACAACCGGAACAATGGACTTTGCATGTGACGGAAGCTCACAGGATTTGTGTCTGCAAACACTGTCCGGCAAGGGAAGCTTTATGGTTTCACAGGGCAGAATGCCTAAACTGGGCTCCTTAGAATACCTTCTGAAAGCAAGCAACCTTGTGTCGGGCGGGATTACAGGGCTTTCTATCAACGGAATCATTGATTTAATTACACCTTTAAAAACAGGTGAATTTGAAAGTATCAGCGGAGATTACACTGTATCGGACGGGATTGCAAAAGACATCAAAATTTATTCAAAAGGAAAAGATTTGAATATCTATGTAACAGGCGATTATAATATTGTGACCTCTATTGCAAATATGCACGTTTACGGAAGCATTTCAAACAATATCACAACAGTGTTTGGCAAACTTAAAAATGCCTCATTAAATACGCTATTAAATACAATTCCGTTTTTAAACAAGAGCGAAATGTCGCCTGAAATGCTGGCCGAAGTTGAAAAAATTCCGAATTACAGCAACAACCGCAACAATATATTTAAAATATTTGCAGCATACATAGACGGTGACATCAACGGAAGCCGCTACGTTAAAAGCTTCAAGTGGATTAAGTAAGAGTGAGGGTTAAACCAACGCCCCACTCACTTATCTACCACCACGGGTAATCGTCCTTTATTTCCCAGCCGTCGTATTCCAAAAGCCGGGTACACGCTCCTGAATAAATTGAACTCACACCATCTGTTCCGGAAGCTTTACAATATTCCAACAATGTATTCCTGTCGCTAATATCATAAGTTTGCCAGTTGCCGGCAGCAAAAATTTTAACTCTTGTTCCAATGAATTTCGTCAAAAAATCGAAAATATCTTTGTTATGAAGATTTGGCTTAGCGATACAATTATAATCATATAAATAATGAATGTTAGCGAAAGCTTCGCTTGCTCCCCCGGTAAGCAGTTTAAAACAACTTCCATCCTCAAAAATATATACAGGACTCGCGTTATCACCAGCATTATAATCAAAAGTATTTTTTAGTATGTTTTGACATCTCGTATCGCCTGCTTCACATATTTTTACGCCTTGCAAATAAGGAAATAGATATGTTGAAACAAACTCATTTATCTGATCCGGATCATTTTGTTTTGATGGATACTTCCAGTTTTGAACAGGGCCGTAGTCTACAGTTGCTCTATTAAGGGCGTTTAGCATTGTTGAGGAAAACTTTTGCAGCCGCACGCTTATCTCTTTTTTACGATAATGCGCACTTATTGAAGGTAATGTCATCGCGGCAACAACTCCGATAATCCCGAGGGTAATCAGCACCTCTGCTAAAGTAAAAGCTGCCTTTCTGAAAGTGAAGCGTGAAGTGTGAGGGGTGAAGAGTGAATTCTTTACTCTCCCTCGCCCCTTGAGGGAGAGGGTAGAATTACTTAATGAACTTAGTGAATTTAGTAATTCGGGTGACGGGTTTCTGTCAGGTGATTTCTGTAGAACT
>CASFGU010000014.1 GCA_949294395.1 uncultured bacterium | reverse complement strand
GTCGCAAGAATGTTCTACAACGATAACGGTATTTCTGTTTCTGAATATACCGTTTACAGCAACGGACAGAATAATCTTAAAAAATTTTTAAACGAATTTCCTAAATACATGAAAGGAGTTTCTGTAATCAGCGACTGGACACACAAAGACTATGATGAAGATAACACCGAGATTGACACAATGCCGTATCCGATACACGCAATTACAGGAAGCAAAGAAGTTAAAATGATTTGCGATGTGTCAGGATTTCGCTCAGATGTGTCAGGCAGACTTTACGCTTTCAATGATGCACCTGCTGCAGGGCAAAACGGCCCGGTTGTATGTATTGATATTAACGGGCAGAAAAAGCCTAACAGGTACGGGATGGATGTTTTTCTGTTTGTGTTTACTACGGACGGCTTTGTTATCCCTATGGGGCAGGATAACAAAAATAATGTGTCCGGAGAAGTTGGAGCTGCAACATCTAATTTCTTTTCAAAAGAATGCAGGGTGAATACATCTGAATACAGACAGTTTGGCTGTGCGGCTTATGCACTTGCGGACAAAAACCCTGAAGGCGACGGCGATTACTGGAACGATTTCTTAAAATCTGCTAAGTAACTAAAAAAGCCCTCAATTATGAGGGCTTTTTAATTTAGGCTTTTTTAAAAACAATTTCGTCATTTTCAACGTCAATTATAAGCCTGTCGCCTCTTAAGAATTTCTGCGATAGAATTTCTTTAGAAAGCGGGTTTTCTACCATCTGACGGATTACTCGCTTAAGCGGTCTTGCTCCGTAGACAGGGTTAAAGCCGCGCGTTGCAAGGAGTTCTTTTGCTTCATCAGTAATTTCAAGTTCGATTTCCTGATCCTTAAGAAGTCTGCGCAAGTATTCCATCTGCAAATCAACAATATGCGACAGCTGCTGCAGGGTAAGCGCTTTAAAGAATATTGTTTCGTCAATTCTGTTTAAGAATTCAGGTTTGAAACGGCTTCTTAAAACCTCCATTACTTTATCCTTTGTAGCCTCAAAATTCTGCTCCGAGCCTATTCCTTTAAGAGAATCCTCAAGGATAATATCTGAACCTATATTTGAAGTCATAATTATCAAAGTGTTTTTGAAATCAACAGTTCTGCCTTTTGAATCGGTCAATCGTCCGTCATCAAAAATTTGAAGCATAATATTAAAGACATCCGGATGAGCTTTTTCAATTTCATCAAAAAGCACGACGGAATAAGGTTTACGTCTTACAGCTTCTGTTAACTGACCGCCTTCATCGTAGCCGACATATCCCGGAGGAGCACCGACAAGCCTTGATACGTTATGTTTTTCCATATATTCAGACATATCAATTCTGATAAGCGCATCTTCATCATTGAACATAAATTCCGCAAGAGATTTGGCAAGTTCAGTTTTTCCGACGCCTGTCGGCCCGAGAAACAGGAAGGTGCCTATAGGACGTTTCGGATCTTTCAAGCCTGCGCGCGCACGTCTTATTGCATCGGCAACAGTTTCTACCGCCTCGTCCTGACCCACAAGACGTTTGTGAAGAATATCTTCCATGTGAACAAGTTTCTGCGTTTCACTTTCTACAAGTTTATTAACAGGAATCCCTGTCCACTTGCTTACAACCTCGGCAATATCATCTTCGTCAATTTCTTCTTTCAAAAGCTTGTTAGAACTTTTTTCTTTGTTCTGAACAGCTTTCAACTGTTTTTCAAGTTCAAGAAGTTTTCCGTACTTAAGTTCTGCTGCGGTCTGCAAATCTGTATTACGCTCGGCTTCTTCAATTTTGGCCTTAACCTGCTCGATTTCCTCTTTAATTCCGGCCTCACCGACAATTGAAGCCTTTTCAGCCTCCCACTGAACCTTGAGTTTAGAAACCTTTTCTTCAAGTTCATTAATCTGTTTTGTCAGGTCGTCAATTTTAGCCTTTGCTTCGTCGCTATCCTCTTTTTTCAGGGCTTCGCGCTCAATTTCAAGCTGAATCTTCTGACGCATCATTGCATCAATTTCCTCAGGCATTGAATCAATTTCAATACGCAGGGAAGAAGCGGCTTCATCTATTAAGTCAATTGCCTTATCCGGAAGGAATCTGTCTGTAATATATCTATCCGAAAGCTTTGCAGCTGCAATAAGGGCGCTGTCCAGGATCCTTATTCCGTGGTGAACCTCGTATTTTTCTTTCAATCCTCTCAAGATACTTATTGTATCTTCAACTGAAGGTTCTCCGACAAGCACCGGCTGGAAACGTCTTTCAAGCGCCGGATCTTTTTCAATATATTTTCTGTACTCATTAATTGTAGTAGCGCCGATTGTTCTTAAAACGCCTCTTGCAAGCATAGGTTTTAAAAGGTTGCCGGCATCCATAGAACCTTCTGTAGCTCCTGCGCCCACAACAGTATGAAGTTCATCAATAAACATTACAATTGAGCCGTCAGAATCTTCAACCTCTTTTAAAACAGCTTTCAAACGTTCCTCAAACTCGCCTCTGAACTTTGCGCCAGCAACAAGAGCACCCATATCAAGAGCCACAAGTTTAACATCTTTCAGGCTTTCGGGAACATCGCCCCTTACAATTCTCTGCGCAAGCCCTTCAACTATAGCTGTTTTACCGACCCCCGGCTCGCCGATGAGGACAGGGTTATTTTTTGTACGTCTGTTCAGAACCTGAATAATCCGGCGGACTTCCTCATCTCGCCCGATTACAGGGTCTAATTTACCTTTACGCGCTCTTTCTGTTAAATCTGTCGAAAACTTTTCAAGCGCTTTCATATTTTCTTCTGCATTTTTATTATCCACTTTTTTATTTCCCCTTATTTTTTTCATAACATTCAAAACCGAATTCTGATTTACACCGGCTTCTTTAAGCAATGACTGAATATTGCTGTTATCAAGTTTTGTCATAGCAAGAAGAATTGTTTCAATACTAATAAATTCATCTTTCAATTCTTCAGACTGCTCTTTTGCAATATCAAGAAGCCTGTAGGTGTCGTTAGCCAGAAAAAGCTGACCGGCATTCGGAGGGCCGGAAATTGTCGGGAAAGACTTAACTCTCGCAACGACTTTGTTTATAAAATTCTGGTTCAAAAGTTTGAGTTCCGTAAGATAATCTTTTATAATCCCGTTATCCTTAATCATAGCCAGCATAATATGCTCGGGCTGAAGTTCGGAATTTCTGTACTCATTCATCAAAGCTCCCGATGCCGAGAGAATTTCCTGAGAATAATTCGTAAATTTGTTAAAATCAACCATATAAATCAACTCCATTAAATCCGGTGTCCTGAGGCCTCATATTCTCTGCAGCCCCGCCACCTCTAATCGCTATTTTTATTTTAACGTTTTTTTTAATGAAGTCATATTAAATTAATGTTTATTTAATATTTAATCTGCCAGCCGTCACTCATTATTCTTGCAGCACAAACATATCCTCCTAACGGAGCTTTTCTGTGACAGGAATTATTTTTCGTTGAAGAACTTATATCACTTAAAATCCAATCGTACCCTTTTGGACGTATGGTATTACGGTCAATTATAAAGAAAAACAAATCGTCTCCGGCGACATTTGGCCCGTTCATGCCATTTATATCAATAATCAACATGTACTCGTAGTTAGAACCATTAGTTCCGATAGCACCAGACGGGTTTAAACCAACACAACTGCCGTCTGATAATTTAAAAGATGCAGTTTTATTTGTTATAAACGGTGCCGAAATAAAAACACCATCAAACCATGTATATTGAGAAGGGTTGTCTGTACCAATACCTTGAAGTTTAAAGTTACTGTCATAACAAAGTGATAACTTACTATCTAAAGCTTTTCCGTATTTTTTTGCGCCCTTAATCTCAGGAATAATATATTTATCCAGAATAACTTCAGCATCATTCCATTCAGCCCAATCTCTGACATCTCCATATTTAACCGATGCCATTTTAAAAGCCTGATTAAGCATCGAATATGCCTTTTTAAGTCTTGTAACCGTTTCTATATTATTCTTTTTCTGAATAATTGCCGGCAGAGTCATTGCTGCGACAGCTCCAATTATCCCAAGTGTAATCAAGACTTCTGCTAATGTGAACGCTTTATTTCTCATTTTATCCTCCTTCAATGTTTCCATTTGGAAACATGTATTAATAAGTATAACATTATATTTTAACTATTGCAAGAGGTTAAACTAATCAGGCACAAGTTAATGAACAAAGCACAGGAATACAGAAAACAATTCGGACAGGCTCTTAGAAACCTAAGGATTAAAACAACAGGGAAAAGCCTGAGAATGTTTGCGTATGAATACGACATTCCCTGCGCAACCCTCAGCCGCATAGAAAACGGACAGAGAGAAGCTCAATTAACCACATTAAAAAGAATTGCAGAAGGTTTCGGCTGGAGCTTTGCAGAATTTATACAATATATCGAAAACGAAATGCCCTCAAAAATTACACTCAAGGATGAATAATTATTTCTTTTTCTGAACAATAAGGTCATACCCCAGAATATCACAGATTAATTTCAACTCTTTAAATGTAAGATGCTGACGTTTCAGCTTGCACGAAAAATTTGAAGCCTTTGTCTGCTTGCCCAATTTCTCGTTAAGCTTTTCGTTCAAATCCTTCTGCAGTACATATTCCTGATTCAGAAGATACTTTACCAGCTGAAAATCATCCAGATTATTAATTATCATAAATTTATTATATAGGGTTGACATCCTGATACAAAAACGTCATAATAGATTATATATAATCAATCTAAATTACTTATTAGTAATTAAAATTAAAGAGGAAGCACAGGTATGAAAAAATTAAACGCATTTACACTTGCGGAAGTCTTAATAACCCTCGGCATAATCGGCGTGGTCGCCGCGATGACGCTGCCGGCGCTTGTTAATAAATACAAGGATAAAGAACTTGCAACGAGAACGAGAAAGGCCGTTTCTGCCATTCAGCAGGCTGCACAGCTTGCGCAAAATGCTTACGGCACTCCCGGAGATAATTCAAGCTTATTTGATATTACGAAAGAGTCTGAAGAAGTAACACAGAACTTTGCAAAATACTTTAACGGTGCAAAATACTGCGAGCCTGACACCGGTGGAAAAGAATGCACGGGACTTCACTATAAAATCAAATACAGCACAAAAACTGAAGATTCTACAGGTTCAGGAATGACAAACAGCGGGAAAATGTATTATTCTCCTAGAATTGTATTAAATGACGGCACAATAGTATCTGTTGACCAGCAAGACAGTGATTACAGCGTCTCAGAAGACACAAAGTATAATGAAGACGGGTCTGTTGCTAAAGATGAGGACGGAAATATCATAACCCAGATAAACACTTCAACATATATTGCAATAATACGATTTGATGTAAATGGAAATCTGTCACCGAATCAGTTTGGCAGAGACGCTTTTCAGCTTCTTGTTTATAAAGACAAAATCGTACCCGGAGGAGCCTTTTTTACGGCATTGAAAGTTTGAGAAGTATTCTGGGCGGCGGAGATGCGATATACTCCAACTATAATGAAGGCGAACCCTTTGAATGGTAATTATTTTACTTTACACTCCTGCATGTTTTTGTTAAAGTCTTGGTATAGGGATATAGTTAATAAGAGGATAAAAATATGTCAGGACACTCAAAATGGTCAACCATTAAACATAAAAAAGCAAAAGTGGATTCACAAAGAGCCGTTGTGTTTCAGAAGTATTCAAGAGAATTAATCGTTGCAGCAAGATTAGGAGGCCCTGATCCTGCCGGAAATTTCCGTTTGAGAACCGCAATAGAAAAAGCAAAAGCCGCAGGGCTTCCGAATGACAACATCAAACGCGCAATCGAAAAAGGCGCAGGTGCCGGAAGTGCAGATAATTACGAAGAATTAACCTACGAAGGCTACGCTGCTGGCGGCGTTGCCGTTGTTGTGGAAGCTATGACAGACAACCGAAATAGAACAGCCGGTGATATTAGAAGCTTCTTTACAAAATACAACGGAAGCCTCGGCGCTACAGGGTGTGTAGGCTGGATGTTCGACCAGAGAGGTGTTATAACTTTTTCTGAAGATGACACCGACTTTGAAAAACTTTTTGAAGCTGCTATAAACCTTGATGCACTGGATGTTACAGAGGATGACGGCGAATACAAAGTTCTTACAACAGTTGAAAACTTTCAGAATGTTGTAGAAGGACTTGAAAAAGAAGGGTTTAAAAGTGTTTCGGCAGAACTCTCCAGAATCCCGCAAAATACAGTGGAAGTAACTGATGAGAAAACTGCAGACCAGATTTTAAAACTTCTCGACAAACTTGAAGAACACGATGATGTCCAGAACGTTTACGCAAACTTTGACATCTCTGATGAAATTCTTCAAAAACTTGAGGGCTGATGCAAATTTTAGAACAACTGAAAAATTTAGCAAAATCGCTTGAACAATGCGAGGATACCGGCTGTGCAGAAAAGCTTCTTAAGCAGTATGCAGGCATGGATTGTGCCGGCAGTAAAGATTTTCGGGAACTTGCAGCAGCAATGGTTAACTTAAAACTCCAGAATCTTACCCTCAAGGAAAAAATGCAAAAAAGCGTCGAGTTTCATGATGCAATGAAAAATATTGCCAAAATCATCGAAACCCAATACGACCTCAGCTACATCATCCCTATTATCGGCGAAATTATAGATAAATTAATTTCAAACCAGCTTATATATATTTTCCTCAAAAAAAACGGCAGACTGGAACTTGAATGGCCTTCTGAATGCAGGGATAAAAGAATAGGTGAACTCCTTTTGCAAACAGGTACTAAATCCGGAGCAATTCTTACCAGAGATAGAAAAATAGGAATTTTCCCGCTTGTGAATGAAAACAGAATTCTGGGCTGCATTGCCTCAAAAAGCATGGAAGAAAGCTTGACAGATGAAGAAATAACATATCTTGAACAGTTGTCAGCACAGGCCTCTATAACAATAAACCGAGCAAACGTTTATGCTGAAATCCTCAAACACGCAACGCTTGATGCACTTACAGGGTTTTATAACCGCAGACAGCTTGAAGAACGTATAAAACAGGAAATTGCAAGTGCAAAACGTCAGAAAACCTCTCTTTGCGCCATCATGGTTGATATAGATTATTTTAAACAGGTTAATGACACTTACGGGCATGCGGCAGGAGATTTAGTATTAAAAACCGTTTCGAAAATTATGCGCTCGCAGCTGAGGGAATATGATATTGCAGCACGCTACGGCGGGGAAGAATTTGCCATACTCCTGCCATTTACACAGGAAGAAGAAGCTGCCATGGTTGCTGAACGTCTTAGGAAATCCGTTGAAAATACAGTTATTGACCTTACTAAAGCCGATGAAAATTCAAAAGTAAAAAATATTCGGGTTACAATAAGTTTAGGTGTAAACAAGTTCGACGGAAACGGCGGAAACCTTCTAAAAAATGCGGACAAAGCCCTCTATGAAGCAAAAGAATCAGGCAGAAATACAGTTAAGATGTATAAATATACTTAAATTAAACAGGTGCAAAATTTTTATATTTTCTCGGACACGCTACCGCCCTGCTCCCGCTATCGCCTCGAAAACATAAAAATTTACACCTTTATAATAAAAATAATAAAAGGAAGCAAAATGAAATACGAAAAAATTTGTAAAACATTAGATGATACAAAAGATTTAGCGCAAAGGTTTGCGAAACTCATCACAAACGGCTGCTTTATTAGTCTTTACGGAGAAATCGGCGCCGGGAAAACCGCCTTTGTAAAACTCGTTGCCGACGAGCTTCAAGTAAAAGAAAAAGTTACAAGCCCGAGTTTTGTAATCTTAAACGAATACCACAGCGGGATTTTACCGGTCTATCATTTCGACCTTTACAGACTTGAGAATGAAGGGGTTAAAACAATTCTAGACGAACTCAGAGAATACTCCGAAGGTCATCAGGTAACTTTTGTTGAATGGGCTGAATTTTCTCAGGATCAAATCCCGTTTAACCATATTAAAATAAATGTTACATACGGTGACAATGAAGAAAGAAAATACTCGTTTGAAGGTTTTGGCTGTGATAATATAAAAATCATAGAGGAATTAAAAAAGTGATTAATAACAAAGAGTTTCTAGAACCTGTCCGGAATGATAAAGGAAAAAAAATATTAGCTTTTGATACATGCCTTGATAAAATGTATGCAGTATTAAAAGAGGATGACAAAATTCTTTCCTCTAAAATAGTTGAAAATCATGACGAAAAATACCATTCCGCATTTTTAATTTCAACCCTGCAGGAAATTTTGAGCGCAAACAACTGCAGACCGGAAGATATTGATTTAATCGTAACAAACACAGGCCCCGGAAGTTTCACGGGGATCCGCGCCTGCACAACGGTTGCAAGAGTTATGGCACAACAGCTTAATAAAAAAGTTACAGGAGTTTCCTCGCTGGAAATCCTTGCGGAAGCGGTTGGAGAAAACCCTCTTGTTGCACTGGATGCAAGAAAAAATTCCGCATACCTTTACTGTGACGGCGAAATAAAAGGTGCGGTTCGGCTTGAAGAAGTTGAAAAGCTTGCAAAAAGCGGCAAATACAATGTTATTACCGACAACAAATTAAAACCGCTTCTCGGCGGTATTTCTTATCAGGAAGCAGGGTTCCCGCTCGGAGAAATTCTGGCGGAGCTTGGAGAAAAAAAGCTTACGACGATAGACGGCGACTGGCACAAGCTGAAACCTTTATACATTCAGCCGCCTCCAACGGGATAAATTGAAATTTTGACAGCCGGATTTCAAGCCTGCTGTCAAAAATTTTTTATGAGGGGATTTAAGATAATATGAAGATTTTCAAAATAAGTTCATTTGATATAAGCTCTAAAAAGAAATTAGAGCAGAAGCCGTATGCTTCTGCTCTGAATAAATCATTTATTCAGCCTCCTGTTTCAGGACGGCTTCTTACCATGCCGGTTACCGACACATTCACAAAAACATCTCCGGAAATTTCATTCGGCGCAAACCTGATTACCAGTCAGTCAAAATTTAAAAGGCTGGTGAAGAAAAGGACAATGCACTGCATTTACTGCAACAAGGTTCTTGTAGACGAGGATCAACTGAACAGACTTGAAAAAAGCGGAGTGTTCAGCGGATCTATAAAAAACTTTGTGGCACAGACAAAACAGTTTTACAAATCAATGCACAAAGCCCACAGAACAGTTTTTAGAATGATAGCCAATTATGCCGTAAAATCACCGCAGACAACTCTTGAACAGGTAATGCAGACACTCTACCCGAAAGCACTCCGGCATTTGAGAAAATCACAGAATCCGCTGTTTAGGCAGCTAAAAAACTGTGCAAGAAATCTTCCTCCCGAATACAGGACAAGATTTGCGGCATTTATGAGGATTCAGGAGTGCAAACTTAAAGATAAACCGTTTATCAATGAGTTTAGCGCAAAGGAATTCAATTACCAGCTTCGAAATATGTGTAAAACCGTAAGCAACGATCGTCTTTCCTCAATGATGCTGCAAAAAGCCGGTCTGCTTACACACCCTTCATTTAAAGATATACATACCGAAGTTCCGGAAAATATTGTCTATAAAATCTTTAATATTAATGTCAAACATAACAGCAATCTAAAAAAAATAAAAGAAGAACTTCCGCAGTCAAAAGAGGCTATAATGCGTCAGACTATCTACGGGATAAGGCTTACAGGACAGAAACTAAGCAGAAATGACATTATAGAACTCTGTGACCGTGCCATAAAAGAAATTTCGGGAATTCCGGTAAAAGTTCCGTTCAGCAACAAATCTTTCCGCTACGACCTTATTGAAGCGTTAGACGGACTTCCTGATGAAAAACTTAAAAGAAAAATGCTGAATATAACAAAGAAATTGCCTACTTCAATGGAAAACCCTTACTCCTTTATCACAAAACACGCAACAGCATCCTCTGACAAAATAGGACATAACCTTCTTTTCCCTTCTATTGTAACAATAGAGCACCTGAAAACAAAATACGACCACGGTAAAAACGTAATAGGAAACTACGCACTCTGTTGCGCTTTTGATAATAACTTTGTAAGAAGCAACCGGAATATGCGGATAGTGCTGCAACATTATAATCCGGAAAACCCGCAAAAATACTTCAATGAAATTTTTGAAGTGGTAAGAAGCGGTGAGCTTTCTGTTGAAGATTGTTTAATGCAGGTAAGAACCTTTGAGGAGCAAAGCGGACAAAAGATTGATACTTCGGCTATCGCGGACTTAATAGAGGTGTCTGAAACAAAAAATAAAAAAAGGGGGAAATTTTAGCATAAAAATTTGACCGGGATTGTCAATACATTGAAAACATGGTACAATAAAGAATGAAGGAGGATAAATTTATGCAAAACACAGTTATAGCTTCAAAACTCGGAAGGGGGGAGGGGCTCGACCTTCTATAAATCCGCTCAGGACAATGGTTTTAGGCGGACAATTTTAGAATATATTAAGCGCTTTGATTTTTTCAAATCTTTTTCCTTTGCGGGCGCTAATAACAAAGAGCTTCTGAACAGTCACTACTCTTGTGAGACGCAACAATTTTCGTTTCAGAATGACATCTCTATTGTTAACCTTTCACCACTTCAACCTTTCAACTTTTCAACAGTTCTACCAGTCGGATTAGTAAATCCGACCTACCAATGCTTGACCGCCCTTTTTAAGGGAGGTGGCACAGTAGTGCCGAAGGGTTTTGAAGAAAAACCCTCTCACAAAGAGAGAGGGCAATAGCGAACGCTTCACACTTCTCACATCACACTTCACTTACAAAAAAGCCGCTTTTACTTTAGCAGAAGTCCTCATTACCCTCGGTATTATCGGTGTTGTTGCTGCAATGACTCTGCCGACTCTGGTTCAGAAAAAACAAGACAAAGAACTGATTTCTATGACTAGAAAAGTTTATGCAGATATAAACCATGCGTTCTTACTATCACAGCAGTATTATGGGGTAGTTGGAGATAACTCTTTTCTGTTTAATTCCACTGACAATAACTTGACGCTTGCAAAAAACCTTGCTAAATATTTCAATGGCTCAAAGGTTTGCGAAAAACCTTCACAGAAAGGCTGTTCGCAATATTACTACGAACTATATTATGCAAAAAAAAGATACGGCAACGACGATACTCTAATAACAAATGTCACCGCAAACCCAAAAATTATACTAAACAACGGAGCTATTATCGGTATACAAACCAACAAAACCGGCTGTGAAGAAAAAGAATATACTGCGACTAAATATGATAAGAATGGATTAGTCATAAAAAATCCGGATGGTTCCTTAAGCACATACACTTACAAATCTTCACTATGCGGCAACATTACTTTTGATGTAAACGGGAACAAGAAACCTAACCAGTACGGAAGGGATGCTTATAGCTTATGGGTTAACAGAAACAAAATAGAACCATCTGCAGATTACATGGGCGGCAATAGCTTAAAAAATATTCTCACCGGAAAAGATAAACTTGAATATGAAAAATATACAAAGGGTCAATCGTTTAAATTTTAACTCAATCCCGCAAGAAAAAATATCCTTGCGGGATTTTAAAATTTCTCATTTACAAAAGTATATTAACAAATGTAAAAATTTAAGCCAAACCACTGAATTTTTCTGACAAAAATTCCGATAACCTTATTGTTCTTAGTAAAAAGATAAGGGTATAAGATAATGACAGAAACAGGTGCGTCTTTTAACAGACCGTACAAACCGTTCGGTTTAAATGTAAAAGTTCCGGAAATAGGGGATAGAACCTTAAAGCTTGCAGAAGGTACTTTAACAAATATAGTTGCATCTCCTGTTGAGCCTCTGTTTAACTTCCTTGAAGAAAATGAGAAGGTATTTAACGGCGACATTAACTTTGAAATCAACAAAGCATTTGCAGAAAGCTTTACTATAGGCAGTGCTATGCGTATGGAAGATGAAAAAATTAACGGAATGCCGCCGTCATTTGATATGCACTTCTAATTAGAGGCAGCAAGACATTATTAAGGCAATATAACCGTGCGCCCGCAAATTTATGAACTTATTACCTTTAGCACCTTGCATGCTTCTCAGTTAATGTTATTATTGTAGTGTATCAGAAACATATTGAGGGTTATGAAAAAGATATTATTTTTAATTTTGCCTGCCGTATTCATATTTACAATACAGGCAGCACAAGCATTAACCGGCCCGCACTGGGAGAAAATGCCGGTAAAGGTTTATATAGAAGAAAATCCAAAAGAATACATCATGAAAAAAGCTTTCAACAAGTGGAAATCCGCTTCTAACGGAGTAGTAAGTTTTGTTTTTGTTGACAGTCCTTCGGAAGCTGATATAAATGTTGAATTTACGGATGAACTCAACGGAAAAGCTGTAGGCTTATGTTCTTACGGCGGAGTTGTAAACGGATATTTTACAAAAAATACAATTTACCTCGCGCGCAGTGAAAGCACGTTTAACAGGGTGCTTACAACAAACGAATACTACAGAATTATGCTGCACGAAATCGGGCACGCAATAGGACTGCCGCATTCCGACAACGTAAGCAGTATTATGAAACCTACAACTACCCAGATTCTAACAATAACAAAAGACGATTTAAAAGAATTACGGGAGCTGTATAATAAGGAATAACAACACTGCTGTAAGCAATATCACAAGCACTCCTGAGATTAATAATGCTCATCCTCAAAAATTCTAAAATCCTCCGGCACTTTATCTTCAATATGTTTAAACAATTCGGAAAGCGACCAGCCGAATCCCTCTGCAATCTTTTTTAAGGTAACAAGCTGGGCTTCATTCTCGCCGTTTTCAATTCTCCATAGCGTAGATTTTGGAATGTCGTTTTCATAAGCAAACATCAATCCGCTTTTGCCGGACTGTTCTTCCCTGATTGCCCTGAGCGCCTTCCCCACATATTTGCAGTATACTTTTTCCCTTTCCTTCATTGTAACAATTTATCCTGCTATTCTTAACAAACATATCCCATATATGGGATTTTAATTTATACTGTTTATATAGTTACCCATATATGGGAAAGGAGGATATTTTGGATTTTATTAATAAGATTTTATTTGAACTATTCACACAGAAAAGACCATTTAGCGATACGACCATAAGGCGGCGGTATGAGAGGAAACCTTTTAACCTTTCAACATCAGGAACCGCCCACTCTCCCGCCGGCGGAATCCTCCCCCTAGTTGAACCCTTCACCCCTCACTCTTCACCCTTCACCCGCCAAAAAGCCGCTATCCGGATTTTCGGTAGGGCTGGGTTCGCTATCGCTCACACGGCGCGTATGCGAAAATCCGCTTTCACTCTGGCAGAAGTGCTGATTACTCTTGGGATTATCGGCGTTGTTGCATCTATGACACTGCCGACACTTGTAAACAAATACCATAAGCAGGAAACTGTTGCCCGGCTTTCTGCGGCATATTCGCTTGTTTCACAGGCAATAAAACGGTCAGAGGTAGATAACGAAGCTTTAGACTACTGGAATTTTGACCTTGATTCGCAGACATTCAGTGATAAATACATAAAGCCTTATTTTCAGGTGATTGCCTCCTATAAGGCGGAAGATGTTCCTAAAAATGTTCATAACTACTGCATGAATGGTACAAATTGCGACAGTTATTTCGGCTATTTTGATTTACCAAAAATTATCATAAAAAACGGGACTGCACTATCATTCAGAACAACAGCAAGCGGCGATGGTACGAGATTTTTGACAGTTGTTGCCGACTTAAACGGATTTCAAAAACCGAATACATACGGCAAAGATTTGTTTGCATTTTCGGTAGCAGCAGGCGGCAAAATGGTTCCTTACGGAGTCGGCGATATTGTGGGCGGAACAACACATATCGGGTATGACCGTGATAAACTTGCAAACGGAAATGACAATAGAGCTTGTAACAAAAGTAAAGGCGGGGTTTTCTGCGCAGCACTGATAATTATGGACGGCTGGAAAATTAGTGACGATTATCCGTGGTAAATTTTTATGTTTGCGGTATAATAAGATTGAACATTAGAAGTGTATAACAAAGGGTGCGAAAGCACAGGCGGGTAATGTTTCTAAGTCCCGCAGGAAAGGAAAATTATGATACCGGAAACTAAGAAATTTGAACTGGAAATCGGCGGCAAAAATGTCACCGTTGAAACCGGGAAGTATGCTCAATCCACTAATGGTTCTGTTACAGTAAGATGCGGTGATACAATGCTTTTTGTTCACTGTGTTGTTTCTAAAGAACCTAGAGTTGGTATAGATTTCTTCCCGTTACTCATTGATTATGAAGAAAGAATGTCCTCAATCGGGCGTATCCCTGGCGGTTACAACCGGTCGGAAGGCAAAGCCAGCGACAAGGCAATTCTTGTTTCAAGATTAATCGACAGACCAATCAGACCTTTATTCCCTAAAGGTTACAGAAATGATATACAAATTGTTGCGCAATTATTCAGCTATGACCAGCAGAACCAGCCGGATACACTTGCGATGCTCGGCGCATCCTGCGCATTAATGCTTTCAGGCGCTCCATTTGAAGGGCCTATCGGCGCTGTAAGAGTTTCGCGCGACGGAAACGGCAATATGATTGCAAATCCTACCCACCAGCAGGCTGCAAAATCCGATCTGGATATTGTTGTTGCTGGTACTCATGACAGTGTCATAATGGTTGAAGCAGGATGTAAGTTTGTCACAGAAGATGATATTATGGCTGCTGTTGAATTCGCTCAGGGCGAAATAAGAAAACAGTGCGACGCTCAGGTTGAGTTTGCGAAACAATGCGGCGTTGTAAGAGAAGAATTTGTTAACCCTTACGACACAACAGAAATCAAAAATATTATTAACGAAACCGCACACGATATGATTGTCGATGCTTACCACAACTTCGACAGAACATACAGACAGAACAAGCTTGAAGAAGCTAAAAACCTTGTTAAAGAAAAAATTGAAGCACTGCCTGAAGATCACGCAATCAGAAAAATGATTGAAGAAACAGGCGTAGATTTTGTTGCAGAAGAATTTAAAGCTGCAGAAAAGAAAGTTATGCGCGCAATGATTCTTGATGAAGGTGTAAGAGCCGACGGAAGAAAACCAACCGAAGTTCGTCCTATCTGGTGTGAAGTTGGTGTTATTCCAAGAGCACACGGCTCTGCAGTATTTACAAGAGGCCAAACACAGGTACTTTCTGTTGCAACACTTGCCGGCCCGGGTATGAAACAGGAACTCGACGGCGTTGACCCTGAAACTGAAAAAACTTATATGCACAAATATATCTTCCCGGGATTTTCTGTAGGCGAGGTTAAACCTTTGAGAGGGCCGGGCAGACGTGAAGTAGGCCATGGACATTTAGCAGAAAGAGCAAATATTCCGGCACTTCCTTCTCAGGAAGAATTCGGATACACAATCCGAGTAACATCTGACGTTCTTGAATCTAACGGTTCAACCTCAATGGCTTCAACCTGCGGTTCTTCAATGGCACTGATGAATGCCGGTGTTCCGGTTAAATGTATGATTGGCGGCGTTGCAATGGGTATGATTAAGGAAGAAGGCTACGAACCTGTTGTTTTGACCGACATTCAGGGAATTGAGGACTTCTTAGGAGATATGGACTTTAAGGTTACCGGTAATGACACCGGAATTACAGCGCTACAGATGGATATGAAGGCAAAAGGAATTCCAAACGAAACATTACGCAGGGCTTTATTTCAGGCAAAAGAAGGCAGATTGCACATATTAGGTGAAATGAGAAAAGTTATAACTGCTCCTGCAGATCATCTTTCACCGTTTGCGCCGAGCATTACAACAATGACAATTCCGGTTGAAGATATTGGAACAGTCATCGGCCCTGGAGGAAAACAAATCAGAGCAATCATTGACGCATCTGGTGCTGAAATTGATATTCAGGACAGCGGAGTTGTAACCATTACTTCAAACGATCAGGAAGGCGCTGAGATTGCAAGAAAAATGATTAAAGATCTCACATTCCACCCTGAACCTGGAATGGTTATCAAAGGTAAAGTTGTAAGAATTATTCCTATCGGCGCTTTTGTAGAACTCGCACCGGGCAAAGACGGTATGGTTCACATCTCTCAGGTTTGTCAGGAACGAATTGAAACAATCGAACCGCACCTCCAGATAGGTCAGGAAGTTATCGTTAAGGTTATCAAAATTGACGATAAAGGCAGAGTAAATCTTACTATTAAAGGCGTTTCAGAAGAAGAAAAAGCTAACTGCCAGTAATTCTGAAATTACTGTTAATACAGATAAAAAAGGCGTAATCTTTTAGGATTGCGCCTTTTTTAATGTTTATTGAAACTAAACACCGCCCCCTGCATAAAGCATACTATTGGAAAGAAGTTCTTCTCTGAAATAATTGTATAAATCGAGATTATGACTTTTTACATAATCAAGACTTTCATTTGTCGCTGCAACATAGACAAGCAATTCACCCGGTTTGTCATAAGCATAGTTACAGAGCAACTGTTCCATTTTAGCGGTCTTTAATGCTTCCGGCATTGATTTATCCAGTAAAAATCTTGCGGAACCGCCGTATTCACGCAAATAATTACTTATATTATTTTTAATATCATCTTTTGCTTTCGGAACATTTTTATCTTTAATTAAAAGGCTTATTGCTCCAAAAACAGTATCAAAACCCTTAAAAGTTTCTTCTCTGTTTTTAATTATAGAATTATCCTGGTTATATTTTCTTAGCAAATCAATAATTGTTATGGCAGCTTTTCTTATCTCAGCTTCTGATAGCGGACGTTTATAATAATTAAACCTCTCTGTCGTAAAATTCAAACTGTCTCGTACAAATTTGTGGTGAGACGGCTGCATAGCCCGCATTGATTTATACAGGTCAGGAAATTCAAAAACACCCAGCCTGAAAAGATTCGGGGTAACTTCATTTTTTGACATTGTAATAAAGGTATCAGTAACAGCCTGCTGTGCTGCTCTTGTTTCCTTCGGATATTTATCAGTATATTCCTGATAAAGTTCAAGAGTAAGCAGTTCTGCCTTATCCTCAGGCATTAACCTCGCATCATCCGGAAGTTCCAGCCCTTTTGCTTTCAAAAGTGTTGTCAAAATATAAGAATCATCTACACGCGGGTTATTAACCATAAAGTTTACAAAATTTTTCACAAAAGCCTGCGGTATGAAATTCATATCAGCTGCAAGCTGTTCGCTCAAACCTTCTTTCAGATTTGAAACAATAGAAATTGTATCCCCGTCTTTGGTTACAAAGTCATAGGATTCAACATTGTATTCTTTTTTTAAATCTTCAAAAGCCTTCTGGTATCTTGCAAAATCTCCGTCCTCCTCATCTTCCGGAATTATCTGCGCGGAAGCGGTATTTTCAGGATCTGGAATTTCTGTTTCGAATATTCCGAGAGTTTTTTCGTATTCTTCCTGAAGCGCGTCGTGTTGTTTTTGCCTTTCTAATCTTTGCGGTTTAAGACTGTGAGCGTAATCAAGCAGTTCTTGAAACTCCTGATTATTACCATCAGCGCCGTAAGTATCAAAGAACAATTTTATAGTATCAGACATAATCTGTGATTGAAGCATATTCAGGTCAGAATTTTTCCAGTATTCTTCAAATTTTTCCTTTTGATTTTTTGAAAGGTCATCGTATTGCTCAAAGAAATCCTTCATTTCGTCAGAAACGTGAAGTCTTTCAAGAACTATAGAATTAATCTCGCCCAGATATTTTGCGACAAAATTAAGCGATTCTTCATCCCTTACTCCTGAATTTTTCAATTCTTTAGGGGCTCGCGATTTGCTGTTTTTAGCCCTTATTACAGCTTTTGAAAGTTTATCAACTTCCCAGTCCTTAATTTTGTCAAACTTCCCTTCCCGCGGCTTTTGTGGCACCGGAATTTTAACATCAGACGTACGTTCACGCAAAACAGCATGCCGCGGCGTATCAACTTTTCTAGGCTTATACTCATAAGGAAAATCATCTCTTGTTACAATAAAAGAATGCCAGAAACCTAAATTAGGAAACTTTATACCGTAATTTTTTACAGTACCGTAATCAATATTTTTATCAATCAGGCCTTTATAATCATCTGTTATATCTTTTTTAAAGTCCTGATTAATTTCCTTAAGGCTTTTACCTTCTGTATAAATCTTTTTCAAAATATACATACCTAAATCGGAGGAACCGTCTTTGAAAAGCGGAGTGCTATCAAATTCATCTTCCAGCGCCCGAATTTCAGAGATTATAGAACTTCTGGCATGCCCCGGATTTGATTTAAGGTTTTCAAACAGCGGTTCATCCGGATAAAGCTCTTTTATCTCCTGAAAATTTTCAGCAAGATTTATATCAGAAAAAACAGTTTTCCACATCTGAACAGGCGGCATATTCTGCCTGTCCTCATAATCTTCAAAAAGATACTGTTTCATAGTATCAGGCATACCGTTTTGATTAAAAGGCTGTGCAAAAAAGTTTGCAGGGGTTCTGAAAAGACGTCCGCCAAAGCTTATATTAAAATCCCGATAAGCTGCCGGTCTGTATTCACTCATCTGCGGAGTTGAATTTTGCGGTTTTTCATTTACGTTTCTGCTGTTATTCAGCAATCTTGAAGGGGTAAAGTTAACTATTCTTTCTATTTTCATATCTAATCCTGTATAAAATGTATATTTACAAATATATTCTAACCCGCTGAATAAGATTTTTTGCCATCTTTTAATATAAATTAACAATAAAACCTATTTATGTTAAAATAATTACATAGAATAATTAACGGGAGATGAAAACTATGTGTGATGTTATAACAATCGGAAGCGCAACAATGGATGTATTTGTTGAAAGTGACGATGCAAACATTGTTTCTGTTTATACAAAAAATAAGAAATCAGAATTTATGAGTTACCCGTACGGGGCAAAAGTTGAGATTACCGACTTCACCTCAAAGGTAGGCGGCGGCGGCGTTAACACAGCCATGAACTTTGCAAATCTCGGGTTAAAGACAAGTGCTATATTCAAAATCGGGGATGACATTTATTCTGCAGGCGTACTTGAAGCTTTTAAGAATAAAAATGTCGACTTATCAAATATTATTCAGGATAAAACTATAAGCACAGGATTTTCAATTATTCTGGTAAGCTTTCAGGGAGACAGAACCGTTCTGGCTCACCGCGGCGCAAATGCACTTATCAAGAAATCAGATATAAATTTTGATGCCATAAAGAACGCGAAGCTTCTCTATATTGCGCCGATGAACGGCGACAGTACAAAAGTTCTTGATGATATTGCGACATTTGCGCACGAAAATAATGTTTACGTCTGTTTTAATGCAGGTTCATCAAGCATTAAGCGAGGTTTTAACTACCTTAAAAAAATTCTTGAAAATGCAAATATTGTTGTCATGAATAAGGAAGAAGCCTCTCTTGCAACCCAAATTCAGGTAAGACCTGACACAAGTAAGGAAAAATTCTCGGAAGAACTTATTCACCCTGATGTGAAAGAAATGTTTAAAAAATTAAAAATTCGCGATTATCAGGTTATTGTAATTACCGACGGCGGACACGGCGCTTACGCCTATGACGGGAAAAATTATTACTGCTGTCCTATTTTCGACGGGCCTGTAGTATCAACGCTCGGTGCGGGTGATGCGTTTGCCTCAACATTCTGCGCGGCACTCGGCAGGACAAATGCCGATATAGGGAAGTCTCTTATGTACGCGTCAGTAAACTCGGCTGGCGTTGTGTCCGAGTTTGGAGCAACTCAGGGGTTGAAAACTTTTGAGGAAATTGAAGAAGCCCTTGCTGCCCACCCTGAATATAAATACAGCATTGTTGGTTAAAAACTATGTGAAAGAGTTTAACACTATAACAAAAAGCCTTAGAAACTACCGGCAATAGAAATTATTTAATCCTTTCTACAAATTTCTACTGCCAGTAGTTTGGTATTTTGAAGAACTTTTTCAATTATACAGCCAAAGGAAATCGCCTGATAAATGGATAGATTTACAGCAGTTAAATTTTGCCTGTATTTAACTGCTATTGTGGCTATTAAGACACTTCCTGCAAAATTGTCGTAGAATTAAATTTTCTGGCAGAATGAGAATTAATATAGGATTTCAAAAGTTCAAAACATACAAGACAAATTTTCTCATTTGCTTTTTTTTCATACTCAGAAACCTCATCAAATTCAGTATTTGCAAGAACAGACAGGAAATCTCTCAGTTTGTAGTGCATAAGGTCACTCAAGCCATAGTGAGCATTGCATTCTTTGCACACAACCCCGCCTAAACGTCCTGAAAAATACATGTTATCATTTTCTACAGGCTTCCCGCAGCAAAGACACCTGTCTAGTTCAAGCGAAAAACCTGATACCCTCATCATTTTTAATTGAAACTTTATAACAGCATTCAGTATTTGAATTTTATTTTCAGCCTGAGACACGGTATTCAAAGCTTCATACAACAAATCAAATATCACAGCTGAACACGGATCATCCTCTACGCCAAAGTTATTTACAACTTCTGAAATATACATAGAATAAAATATTTTATCCATATTACGCCTTGTAGCGTTGAAGGTGTTCAAGGCTTCTGCCTGAGAAATTGTATCAAGATTTTTCCCCTTATGGAGCATCAGCTTATTTGCAACAAGAAGATCCATCCGCGCGCCAAGTTTACTCTTAGGTTTTTTGACACCCTTAGCCACCCCCCTGATAAGCCCTCTGTCGCGTGAATACATGACCATAATCTTATCAGCTTCACTCAAATTGTAGGACTTCAGGTTAATAGCATCGGTTACGAAACTATCCCTCATAATTAAATTTAACAAATCTCCTATTAGCCTGCTGTGCCGTGGAACACACCTTTAAGCATCTGTGACAGCTCATTGCGGTCATCAGAAAAACTCAAAGCCATTTCCTGAGTTATAAAATCATTTACACAGAGATTATAAAGTGACATGTTCATTGTAATCATGCTGTTAAACGAACCGTTTTTAACAAGATCATAAATTTTTTCAAGTTCATCTTTATCAATAAAGTCTTTAACAGTAGAAGTTACAACAAGAACTTCACATGCAGGACGTCTGCCGGAGCCGTCTTTCAGCGGAACAAGTCTTTGTGAAACGGTACCTCTGAGAATTTGAGCAAGCTGATGTCTTACAAAATCTCTATCAGAAGGCTCATACATATTGACAATTCGGTCAACAGTTTGAACAGCGTCGTTTGTGTGAATTGTAGCGAATACAAGGTGACCTGTTTCAGCAGCTTTTAAAGCCGAAGAAATAGTTTCCCTGTCACGAATTTCACCGATAAATATTACATCAGGATCCTGCCTTAAGGCATACTTTACACCATCAGGGAAAGATGCCGTATCAACAAGGATTTGACGCTGCGAAACAATACTCTTTTTGTTATTAAAAATAAACTCAATAGGATCTTCAATAGTAATAATGTGTTTTGGATAATTAGAGTTAATATAATCAATAATAGATGCAATAGTAGTAGATTTACCACTACCTGTAGGCCCTGTAACAAGAACAAGCCCGTGATTTAGTTTTGCAAACTGCTCAATAGATGCCGGGAGATTCAACTCGGGAATTTTTCGCACATAGTAAGGAATAAGCCTGATAACAAGCTTATTTTTACCTAACTGACGGCTAAGGTTTACCCTAAAGCGAGAAAACCCTGGGATTTCATAAGCAAAATCCAAATCGTAAACATTTTCAAGGTTATCTTTTGCACTTCTCGGCAAGAGAACTTCATAAGCATGATCAATATCATCATCGGTTAAAATCGGCATGTTAATCTTTAAAATCTTGCCGTCTTTCCGCACGGTAGGATGTTCACCAACTGCAAGGTGAACGTCAGATGCTGCAATAGAAACCGCTTTTCTTAAAAAATCTTCAATATCAAAATCCATAACTATCCTATCTAATATTCTCTCACCTACTTTATTATTATACCATTATATTTTTAATATGACAAGATTTGTCAAGAAATCATCTATATAGCGTATAATTGAATATTTTTGTTAAGAAATTGTAATAAAGTATATAGTACAGGAAATTTTTCAGCATGAAAATACTTTATATAAATGTAAGGGAAAATTTAAAACTTATTTAATTGGAAAAAGAAAAATAAAAAAGTTACGGGAATACTTAATTATCTCATTAAAGTGAGCCGAAATATAAAATAGACTTTATACTCTCTCTCTTAATATCCTCGTGTTTATTTAATGTTGCCATCTTCTGGCAACTTTTTTTTCGTTTGTAAGTTTGACAAGATAAAAAATGAGAATATAATTGTCTTATGGAACATATTAAAGAAGCAAACAAAAATCTTATAAGTCTGCGCACAAGTTTAATTACAACTGTTGTAATACTAACCGGCGGTATTGTAGGGGTTCTGGTATCCAGCATTGATGTTATAATGCGCATAATTCTTTTAGCATCCGGAATTTATTTTGACTTCTTGTTCATAACCAATATAATATCTATAAATAAGGAAATTCAAAAAAATATAGGAGCGTTGAAAAATGAGTGCAAATGATATTGTTTCAATTGTCGGTATTATACTTCTGACCGTTATGGGTATCTATTTCAATCAAAAATTTAAACAAATAGGAAACGATGATGAAGTTTCGCATAAGAAAGTATAAAAAAAGAGCCCAAATGGGCTCTTTTTTTATACTTTTTTAAACTTTCTGCGGAATATCCTTTCGCGCTTCCAGATACTTAACCGCATACACAGCCCCGACGGCACCGTCCGCAGCAGCCGTTATAACCTGCCTAAGCGGGGTTGTTCTTACATCTCCAACTGCGAAAACAGCTTCCTGCGAGGTTTTCATAGTATCATCGGTTACGATAAAGCCTTTTGCATCCTGCTCTATCTGACCTGAGATATATTCAACATTTGGAACCATGCCGATATAAGGGAAAATACCGTCAATTGACAATTCACTCAGGTCTTTTGTCTTTACATTCTCTAAAACAGCAGCAGTCACAAGATCTGCGCCTTTAATTTCTTTTACAACACTATCCCAGACAAACTCTATCTTTTCATTTTTAAAAGCACGTTCCTGAACTATTTTATCAGCCCTTAAAGCGTCACGTCTGTGAATTATATAGACTTTTGAAGCAAATTTTGTAAGATATACAGCTTCTTCAACCGCAGCATTGCCGCCGCCGACAACCGCCACAACTTTATCTTTATAAAAAGCGCCGTCGCATACCGCACAATAGCTTACCCCGCGTCCGACAAATTCTTTCTCTCCAGGAACGCCAAGCTTCATAGGCTGTGCACCTGTAGCTATAATAACGGTTTTTGCCCTGAATTCAGCTTCCTTAGTTTTGATAATTTTAGGCTCAACCAGTAAATCAATATTTTCAATTTCATGCATCGGAAACTTTTGTACTCCGAACTTATCGGCATGCTCCTCAAATTTTTCCATTAAATCATATCCGCCAACAATCGGGAAGCCCGGATAGTTCTCCAGTTCTAAATAATTTGAAGGCTGACCGCCCATCATACTAACATCAATTACTGCAGTTGAAACAGCACCTCTGCTGGCATAAATAGCGGCAGAAAGACCCGCAGGGCCGCCGCCTAAAATTACCGTATCAAAATCGTAAATCTGCATTTTTTATCCTCATTTTCCTACTATACTTGATCCTGAAATTTTATCGCCCTTTAGTTGATATAGAGCTTTTCTGGTTTTAATAACCGAGTTATCCACATCCGAATAGGTCACAAGAGAAAGGGTGTTTATACCGGTAAAAGTATTCCCTCTCAAGCTTATTTCGACTGTATCCGTAAGTTTCTGGTTATCATAATTCCCCACTCTGGTAAATTTTATAGAACTCTTATCAACATAGCTTACATTGATTGAAGCGCTCGCACCTGTAAACGGATTGCTTAAATTTATGACGTCGCCTTTTTTGGATAAGTTCCAAATATCCACGCTTGTTTGTTTAAAATTCTGCGGGCTGTCTGTATTTTTAAGCCTTGCAGAAACCCGCCATGTACCCATAAAGGCTGACGGAACCTGTTCAGCGAGAGAAACTCCTGCTTTCAATGTAAGATTATCTTCCGCAAAAACAGCCGCCGCTGACGTAATAAAACATACAACGGCTGAAATCATTAAATTTAAAAGTATTTTTTTTACATTAAACATATAATTTATAATAATAATTTTTTATACAGAAGCCATTTTTTCCTGAAGCACCTGAGAAGATTCTTCATAACCGGCCCTGCCCATAAGCGCGTAGGTATAATTCTTAGCCTGCTCAACCCCCGGCTGATCAAATGTATTAATATTATATAATTCACCGGCAATAGCAGTCTGAACCTCAAGCATATAGAGAAGCTGCCCGACGTTATACCCGTCAACTTTCGGAAGATAAATTGTTACATTAGGTCGGTTGTAATCCGATACAGCGACCCTTGTTGAATCAGCTTCGGCATTTATAAGCTGGTTAACAGTTTTTCCGCCGAGATAACCAATACCGGTATATTCAAAAATTCGAGGAATTTCAAGTGTTGTATCAAACTCGTCCACCCTTATAAATGTAATAACTTTGTTATTCGGACCCTCGTTATAAAGCTGAATTTGCGAGTGCTGATCGGTTGCACCGAGCGCCTTAATCGGTGTAGGGCCAATGTTCACATCGTTACCGTCTTTATCCTTATTTTTACCCAGAGACTCAGCCCAGAGCTGCACGTACCAGTCCGCAACATATTTTAGTCTGCTTGAATAAGGCATCATAACAGAAAGATTTTTACCTTTTTTAGTATCCATAAGATAGTGGATAAGAGCGTTTTGTGCTGCTATATTTTCTCTAATATCAGTATTTTTAAGCGCTAAATCCATATCTTTAACACCGTTTACAATTGCATCAATATCAATTCCGACAAGCGCAAGAGGCAAAAGTCCAACAGCTGAAAACACAGAAAATCTTCCGCCGACATCATCCGGCACTACAAAAGTTTTGTAACCTTCCTGTTCTGCAATCTGTCTTAATACACCTGTTTTTTTATCGGTTGTTGCTACAAAATTATAGCGGTAATTGTCACCTAGTTCTTTTTCCAGCCGGTCTTTAACAATCATAAACTGTGACATGGTCTCAGCTGTAGAACCGGATTTTGTAATAACGTTAACTAAAGTTTTTTTCAAATCTAAAATATCAAGCAATGCAGAAATTGAATCAGGATCAATATTATCGAGAAAGAAAATTCTAGGAAGGTTTTCGCGTTGTTCATCGGTAAGCAAATTCCAGTAAGGTTTTAAAAGAGCTTCCGTAACGGCAATTCCTCCGAGCGCCGACCCGCCGATACCGAGAACCAGAATATTTTCAAATCTATCTTTAACCATAGACGCATATTCTTTGACATACCAGAGAGTTTCTTCGTTGTATCCAAGGTTCATCCACTGCAGCCACTGTCCCGGTTTATCTTTTCTCTGGTTAAGACTTGCGATAATATGAGCGATAGTATCTTTATAAGCATCAAACTCTTTTTCAAGCTCCAACCCGTTTTCCTGACCCACAATCGTGACATCGGCATTTTTGCAGTTTAACCTAATCATATTTAACCCTCTTTAAACTAACCTTTCTTATCTAAAACTTTAGTAACACATAATAAGCTATTTATAAACACGTAAGTGATACACTTATTATATGTACTAAAGCTTAAATTTCAAGAGTAATAAGGCGTAGTTAATAATTATTTACCAAGGTTATTTAATCCATTCATAATGAGTTAATTCCCGGTGCAGATAATCCATATTTCCTTTTTTGATAATCCATGTAGCACACGACCCTCCGGCATTCTGCTGCGGGAACATTCATATACTTAGTATCTTGTAATCCAAACTTTTTCGGGATATTTTCCGACTAAGGCGGTCAACGTCATCGCAGCAACCACGCCGATAATCCCGAGGGTTATAAGCACCTCTGCTAAAGTGAAAGCTGCCTTTCTGAAAGTGAAGCGTGAAGGGTGAGGGGTGAATCGTTCTCTATTACCCTCTACCTCTGGGAGAGGGTGCCCGATAGGGCGGGAGAGAGTTTTAAAGACGTTAGTGGCGTAGGTCGGATTTACTAATCCGACAGGAATGCTCTCGTTGAACGGGTGTATGGTTGAAGGGTTTATTGGGTTATTTTTGACCCCTCCTCGAAATCCAAGAGCCGTTACCTCGCGCAAAACGATACTTAATCGTTCCCGTTCCCGCCATTTGCGGGGCGGGCGGCAGGGTCTCAAGGGGAGGACATGGTAAACCCTCCGGCACTATCGTGCCGCCTCCCTGAATAAGGGAGGTCTTTGCTACTACCCATTTTTTTAATTGGGTTAGGGGGGATTTTATTTCTTGCAGCCATCGCCAGAACGCACGCC
>CASFGU010000013.1 GCA_949294395.1 uncultured bacterium | reverse complement strand
CAAAACAAAGAGATTCTGAACAGCGGCAACTCATGTGAGCCTCAACGATTAATGTTTCAGAATGACATATCAAAAGATGAACCTTTCAACCATTCAACTTTTCACCCGTTCAACTTCGCCGCGGTTCCCTTCCCCCCTCACCCTTCACGCTTCACTTTCAGAAAGGCAGCTTTTACATTGGCAGAGGTGCTTATAACCCTCGGGATTATCGGTGTGGTTGCCGCGATGACTTTACCCGCTTTAATTCAGAAAAATCAGGAAAAGGTTACTGTTAGCAGGCTTAAAAAGACTTATTCGGCACTTTCTCAGGCATATTTGATGATTTCCAAAGACTACGGGGAGCCGGATAACTGGGGTATGTCGGCTGCTCTGGATGAAGAGGGCAATTCTTCTCCTGACGGTTCTTTAAATGCAGCAAATCTGTTTGCCAGATATATGAAAATTACTAAAAATTGCGGAATAGAAGCCGGATGCTGGCATACAGGAAAAAGTTACAGGCTTGATGGCAGAGTATATGTTGATACTAACAACAGAACTGATATTGCTAAAATTAAGTTAGCTGATGGTACTCATGTTGCCTTCGGTGGACTAAGCGGTTCTTGCGACAAAGTCAGAGGGAATACAAAACCTCTTTCTCATGTTTGCAGCTGGATTATTGTTGATATTAACGGCAACGACAGACCGAATACTTATGGTATTGATATATTTGAGTTTGTTTTAACAAAATATAATATACTGCCATACGGAACTAAGGAGGATACATCACAGTTTAACTTTGACAGTGCATGCAAAAATTCTGCATCAGCCTCCGGAAACGGATGCACAGCGTGGGTTATTTATAATGAAAACATGGACTACCGCCGATGTAATGACCTTGAGTGGGGCGGCAAGACAAAATGCAATTAGTTAAAAATTTTAATTGCACGCGGGAGTATTCCGAGGCAGTATGAAATAGTTATTCCGTAGTTTGTAACTGGCACTCCTGCCGCATTTGCTTTTAATATTCTGGAAAGCACCTCGCGGCGGTTTGTCATGCACGCACCGCAGTGGATTATGAGTTTATAGCCGCTTATGTCAGGGAAATCATGTCCTGCGTAATTTTCTATAACAAGGTTTTTGCCTGTTTTTTTCTTTAAAAGGTTAGGAATTTTGACACGACCTATATCATCTTCTATTGCATGGTGGGTGCAGCTTTCAAGGATTAAGACCTTATCCCCGTCCTGTAAGCTGTCAATTGCAGAGGCGCCTTGTTCAAACGCATTTAAATCCCCCTTCAGTCTTGCAAAAAGTATGGAAAACGATGTGAGAGGAATACTTTCCGGAACAATCTCCGACACGGTTTTAAAGGCTTGCGAGTCAGTTACTACAAGAGCAGGCGGTTCTTTTAGATTATCAAGCGCCTGCTTTAGTTCGCTTTCTTTCACCACATAGCTCAGGCAGTCGCTGTCGAGTAAATCTCTCAATGTCTGAACCTGCGGAAGAATTATTCTGCCCTTAGGCGCTTCTTTGTCAATCGGAATTACAAGAATTACAGTGCTTTTGGGCGGAAGTAAATCGCCTGCGATTTTTGGCGAATTTACAAAATCTTCAGGAAGCATTCTTACAAGTTTTTCTTTGAATTTGAATACAATATCTTTATCCATTCTGGCAGATGTCTTTAAGATTTTGTCCTCAGGTTTGGAACTGTCATTCTGAACTTGTTTCAGAATCTCATCATATTTTTCCGCCGGAATTTCTCTGACATCCTGTTTGTTAATCACAATCATATATGGAATTTTTAGTTCATCAAATTTATTGATTAAATCTTTTTCGTAATCATCGATTCCGTTATAGTCGCATACAATCACTGCAATATCTGTCCGGTTAATGATTTTTATTGTTTTTTTGACACGTTCCTGCCCGAGAATGGTTGTGTCATTTATCCCTGCTGTATCAAGAAAGTTCACCGGCCCGACAGGCAGAAGTTCCATGGATTTTTCAACAACGTCTGTAGTTGTTCCGGCTATTTCAGATACTATTGAAACCTCCTGACCGGTTATTCTGTTTAAAAATGCTGATTTGCCGGCGTTTGTTTTCCCGAAAATTCCTATATGCAGACGCATTGATTTTAATGTTTTCATTTTTTGCCCTATCTGTTATTACCGGATTATTTTCAAAATTTTGCCGGCTTCCTTTTTATCTATAACTTATATTCTTTTATTAAAAAAGGCACCCGTTTTTTGCGGATGCCTGATTTTTTTTTCTTGTAAATTAACCTCTGATACCGAGTTTTTTAATTAATGCTCTGTAACCTTCAAGATCTCTTTCTTTCAGGTATGACAAAAGTCTTTTTCTTCTGCCGACCATCATCAAAAGACCTCTTTTTGTAGCAAAGTCTTTCTGGTTGGTTTTCAGATGCTCTGTTAATTCGGAAATTTTTTGACTTAACATTGCAATCTGAACTTCTACTGATCCGGTATCTTTTTCGTTTGCACCATACTCTTTAATGATGTCCTGTTTGTTTTTTAAGTTAATTGACATATTTTTTCCTTTACGTTGTTGAGTGACTATTTGGCGTAAGCACTCTACAAAGCAAATAATAATATATCAAGAAAAAAAATCAACTGTTCTGTTAAAAACGCTTTACATGACTTATGCGATGAAAGAATGGGCAATCATACTGGCTTTATCTAAAAGCTGGTCTGTTGTCATTTCTGCGTTAGAATAATTTTTATCAGCTTTTGTAATCAATCCCTGTTCATAGTTGCTTTCGGAATTTTCATATTTTTTTGTAACGGTTTCACATATTTTTTTATAAAACTGAAGGTTGTTTTTTGAAGCCTGATATTCTGCCCAGGCTGCCTCAAATTTTTCCTGCTGTTTTTCGTGTCTTTGAATTAAGTAATCAACAAATGCTCTTGACGGATTTCCGTTCAAATAAGCATCTTTAATGGCTGCCCTTGTTTCAGGATCGCTGACCCCGTTCAGTGCATTTTCAAGCGCCTCGGCTTTTTTCTCCTGAGCTTTTTCTGTGCTTTTTGCAGCTGTAATCGGGTTTGATGCAAAAATTGAGTTTATTTTTTCTGTTTTTGGTGCTGAGCCAAAGTTCAGATTATATCCTTGTGTTAATAAATCAACTTTTTCGATTCCTTTTACCATATAGCAATCCCTTGTTTTCCTTATGTATATATAAAGTATTTACAGCGTAGAAAATTGCCTTTTTTATTACTTAAATATTAAGATATGTAAAGTTGTATTTTCCAATAAAAAAGGACGGTTTAACCGTCCTGTATTTTAATTCCTTTTCCTATTTTCCTTATTAATTAAAAACCTTTTCCTTTTGCTTTTTCCTATTAATTTAAGCAACGACTCTTGATACAAAATGAATAACGTCTTTGATTGAATCTTTGACAAATTCTTTAGCCAGAGTGCTCACAGGTCTGTTTTCAATACATTCAAAAACATAGTAGATTGGATCCTGTGCATTGTTAAAACGCATTCTTTTATCTCTTTTATCAAGGTAGCTGTAATTTTCTATGCTGAAACCTTTTGTATTTCTTTTATTTCTTCTTCTGCGGGTTAATGAACCAAACTGGCCGTTTCCTGAAGTTTCGTTATGTGAATCTGCTGTTGCTGCCAACATCTCTTTGCTCTCTTTCTTCTCTCTTATCTCTTACATATATATAAAGTATATAGTCTGTAAAAAATTGCTTTTTGGGAAGAAGTTTTGTTAAGTTATGTTAACAATAGCTGAAAAAGCCGGCGCAGTAAGGGTTTAACTTTTGGCTTTTAATTCTATAATATCTTCTTCGGGGATGAGGTTTTTCCCGACGGCTTTTTCAAGCGCAGCCCGTGCGGAGTTGTACTGGTAAAGGGTGGCATAATAATTAAGCTGTGCTTCCTGATACTGGATTTGGGCATCTTTGAGTTCGGTCGGGCTTGCTTCTCCTACCTTATATCGGCCGTAGGAAAGTTCGTAGTTCTCTTTCGACTGTTTTACCTGAAGCATTGAAACAGGTATCTGGTTTTTCTTTTCCTGTAACGTTAAAAATGCGTTCTGGATTTCAAGATAGATAGAATTCTGGGTGTTCTGTGCATTTGCAAGTTCCTTATCGTAGAGGTATCTTGCTTCTTTAATTTCGTTTCTTATTAACATTCCGTTTACGGTCGGAAAGTTTAAATATCCGCCTAAATTGTAACCGTAGTTGGAATTCCAGCTTTTGCCGCCGCGCTGGTACTGACCTTCAATAGAGATTGTCGGGAAGTAGGATTTTTTGACAAGTTTTAGGGTTTGTTTGGCGCTCTCAACCTTTATTTCCGCAAGGTGAAGCTCCGGTCTGGATTCTCTTGCTATTTCTACCGATTTTTCAAGGGTTACATCAACCGGAACGTATGTTAACCTTTCCTGCACATTGTACCTGTCAATAAAAGGAACTCCCATAACGTTGTTTAATTTTGCAATAGCAAGCTCTACCGCATTGTCGGCCTGAATAAGTTTAAGCTTTGCGCTGCTGAGGTTTGTTTCGGCGATAGTAACGTCTACTTTCGGGTTCATTCCTATCTGATAGAAAGCTTTTGCCTGATCGTAGAACATTTCAAATTTTTCTACGGTATCTTCCGCAACCCGTTTGTTTTCAAGCGCGTACAGAAGATTGTAATAGGCATCTTTTGTCTGGTAGATAATATCGTTAATAATACCGGTCAGGGTTGTTTTGTAGGCTTCATAATCTAGACGGCGGATTGTTGCCTGATTCTGGGTTACGCCAAAGTCGTAAAGCATTTGCTGCAGTGTTATCTGACCTAGTATAAAGTAATTAAAAGTAAGGTTTCTGCCCAGTGCATCGGACAACTGGAGCTGTTTTATTCTGGTGTAGCCGGTCTGCCAGCTTAGTTGAGGAAAATAGTTTGACCAGACCTGCTTTATTCTTGTATCGGAAGCCAGAATATCCTGAAATGCTGCGTTAATCTGCGGGTTATTGCCGAGCGCAAGCTCAATACATTTGTCCAGCGTCATATCGACGCTTTTTTCAACGGAACCTTCTATGACAAAGTTGTCTTTTCCTGTTTTTTGCGGGAGAACAGCATTTGATTCAGGATATTCTTTTTTATTAATTTCGTTGCCGATGTTCTCTTTCGCAATTGCCGGAAAGCCAATCAGAGAATATATTAAAATTAATGAAATTATTTTTTTCAACATTTATTTTTTGTTCCTTTTACTTTTAATCAGCCTGCCCGTATTGATTTTAAATTGTTCAATCATAACGTAGAACGCCGGAACAAGAAAAGTTCCGATAAACGCTACGGCAATCATTCCTCCGAATACGGTCATCCCGACTGAGTGACGGCTTGCCGCCCCTGCTCCGTGTGCAAATACAAGCGGAAGCAGACCTAATATAAATGCGATGTTTGTCATCATTACCGCTCTGAAACGGAGTTTTGCAGCCTGCATGGCAGCTTCCTTAATCGGTAAACCTTCCTGATGTGCGTCTTTTGCAAACTCTATAATCAAAATTGCCTGCTTTGTACTCAAACCTATTAACATTACAAGCCCGATTTGAGCGTAAATATCAAGCGAGTACCCCGCAACATACTGGAACAGCAGTGCTCCTACAAGTGCTACCGGAGATATTAACAGTACTGCAACCGGAAGCATCCAGCTTTCATACAAACCTACAAGGAACAGGTAGATGAATACTAAGGACATTGCAAGGATAGGCCCGATTTGTCCGCTGGATTCCTGTTCCTGCAAAGCGCTTCCCGACCAGGTATATCCCATATCCTCAGGCAGTATTTTATCTGAGATTTCTGCCATTGTTTTCATTGCCTGACCGGAACTTACGCCTGTTCTTGCCATACCGTTAATCAAGATTGACGGATACATGTTGAACCTTGTCAAACTGTAAGGCCCGACAACGTTTTTAACTTTTACCACGGCTGAAAGAGGCACCATTTTGCCGTAATTGTTTTTGACATAAATTTTATCAAGGTCGGAAGGTTTTTCCCTGAACGGTGCGTCCGCCTGCAAATATACACGGTAAACACGTCCGAATTTGTTAAAGTCGTTTACGTAGGATTTGCCGAAATATGCTGCAAGCGCATTGTAGATTTCGGAAATTTCAACACTCTGCGCCATTGCCTTGGAAGAATCTACATCAATAAGCAGCTGCGGAAGGTTTGCTGTGTATGAGGTGTAAACCATTGAGAATGCCGGATTTTTGTTGGCTTCCCCGATAAGTTTCATTGCCTCGTCGTAAAGTTCCTGCGGCGTTCTGTTGCCCTTGTCCAGAAGCTGATATTCAAAACCTCCGAACATACCCAGACCTGAAATTGAAGGCGGGGAGAATGACGCAATTGTTGCCGAAGGATAGGTTGAAAATTCCTTTTGAACTCTTGCTAAGATGCTTTCCATCTGAAGGTCTTTTTTCTTACGTTTTGACCAGTCCTCAAGCTGCGATACGATAAGTGCGGTGTTTTCTCCGGAAAACCCAACAAGTGTGATAGTGTATTTTACGCCCGGAATTTGCAGAAGTCTGTTTTCTATTTCGGTTGCCACAATGTCTGTTCTGGAGGCGGATGAACCTTCCGGAAGCTGTATCTGGGTGAAGATTGCACCCTTATCCTCGGTAGGCAGGAAGCCTGTAGGAATTATCTTAAACATCCCCACAATTAATGCAATTATAAGCAAAAATGTTAAAATGGTTTTTTTAGGCGAATCTATGAATACTTTTGCGCCTTCTAGGTATTTGTTTCTTATATCATTGAACCAGTTGTCGAAATCCTGTATTAATTTAAAATTGCTGTGTTCTTCGCCGGATTTTAAAATCATTGAACAAAGAGCAGGCGCAAGCGTCAGTGCAACAAGTGTAGAAAGTCCGATAGACGACGCTATACACAGAGCAAACTGACGGAACATCTGACCTGTAATTCCTGACATAAACGAAACAGGCACGAATACAGCCATCAATACAAGTGATGTTGCAAGAACCGCACCGAATACTTCTTTCATGGTGACTTCGGTAGCTTCTTTCGGGGCTTTCCCTTCCTGAATGTGCCGCTGGGTGTTTTCAAGTACAACAATCGCATCGTCTACAACAAGACCTACGGCAAGAACAAGTCCGAAAAGTATCAGCAGGTTAACCGAAAATCCGAGCAAACTCATGAATATAAATACACCGATAAGCGATACCGGAATTGCACAGAAAGGAATAAACGCAGCCCTTGCACTCCCTAAGAACATATAAGTTACAATTCCGACTAATATAATTGCAAGCGTAATTGCATGGATAACCTCGTTTATGGATTCCCGTACAAACTCTGTTTCATCACGCTGAATTTTGTATTCAATACCCTGCGGGAAGTTTTTGCCAAGTTCTTTCATCTTTGCTCGAATTTTATTTGAAAGATCAATAGCGTTTGCTTCCGGAAGCTGGCTGACAGAAATTATTGCAGACTGTCTGCCGCCTATACGCGAGAAGTACGAATAACTTTCAGCACCGAGTTCAACCCGTCCTATGTCTTTAATTCTTACCTGAGAGCCGTCAGGCTTGGAGCGGACTATTATGTTTTCAAATTCTTCCGGAGTTTGCAGACGGCCTTTTGTTCTCATTGTAAGTTTTATCATCTGCTTGTTAACCATAGGTTCAACGCCTAAATCGCCTGCCGGAGCCTGAATATTCTGTGCCTGAATTGCTGCGCTGACTTCGCTCACGGAAACCCCGAGGTTTGCCATTTTTGCTGCGTCAAGCCATATTCTCATGGAATAATCAGAAGAGCCGAATACCGAAACTTTACCGACCCCTTTAATACGCGCAAGTTCATCTTTAATATAAATTGACGCATAGTTTGCAACATATAAGGAATCATAGGTTCCGGTCGGCGAATTTATAGAAATCATCATAAGACCCGGCCCGCCTGTAGTTTTTCTGACAGAAAGCCCGTATCTGCGCACTTCTTCCGGCAGACGCGGAGTTACAAGCTGAAGGTTGTTCTGTACGTTAACTACCGCCATATCAGGATCCGAGCCGATTTCAAAATAAAGTGTTAATTCATAAGAACCGTTACGGGAGGTTGAGGACATATAAATCATATCTTCAACACCGTTCAATTGCGCCTCAACAGGAGCGGCAATTGTTGATTCAATTACGTCCGAACTTGCGCCGGCGTAAGTGGCACTCACTACAACCTGCGGAGGGGTAATTGAAGGGTATTCTTCAAGCGGCAGTGTTTTCAGCATCAACATCCCTGCAAGCATAATTGCAAGCGAAATTACTATTGCAAGTTTCGGTCTTTGTATAAATATATTACCTGATTTTTCTGCCATTTATTAATTTCCTTATGTAATTTATTTTTTATCAGCGTTGTTCTTTTCAGAGGAAGGTTCGCTTTTTTTAAGCTCATCCATTTCTTCCTGTGATATTATTCTAACAGGTTTTGCCGGAGTAACTTTTTGCAGTCCGTCTGTGATAATTCTGTCACCGGCAGTGAGCCCGTCTGTAATAATCCAGTTGTCGCCCTGCTGCCCTCCTGTTTTTATATATACAAGCTGAGGAAGCTCCTGCTCATCAAGTTTGAAAACGTATTTGCCTGCCTGATTTTCCAATACGGCTGTCTGCGGTACAACAGGGGTTTTAACAGGGTTATTTGAATATAATTTTACGGTTACAAATTCGCCGTGCAAAAGTCCGTTATCAGGGTTTTTGAAAGTTGCCCTCATTGTTACGGTGCCTGTTGACTGGTCAATTTTGTTGTCGTGAAAATCCTGTGTGCCGTCGTATTCGTATTTTACGCCGTCAGGAAAGTACAATTCGACCTTTCTGTTTTTATTGTTTGATTTGTCTGCGCTGGAGAGTTTTGCAAAGTCAACAGAATCAATCGGGAAAGTTACATAAATTGGATTTGTACTGTTAAGAGTTGTGAGCGCGCCGGAGCTTGGAGAAACATAGTTTCCGACAGTGACTGTTATAATCCCGATACGCCCGTCTACCGGAGCTTTCACTAGTGTGTAGCCAAGATTTCTTTTGCTGTCATTGTATCTTGCCTGTGCTGAGGCTAGTTGTGCTTTCAGGGAATCCCTCTGCGCAAGCAGGTTATCATATTGTGATTTTGCTATATAATCTTTTTTGACAAGCTCGGAAGCTCTTGCAAGTTGTTTTTCCGCATAAGCAAGCTGTGCTCTTGTGTTTGCAACATCTGCCTGCGCCACATTTGCCGCGTTCTGGTATTCTGTAGGTTCTATCAAAAACAGTGTCTGACCTGCTTTTACAAAATCGCCTTCTTTGAAGTAGCTTTTCTGAAGATAACCGGAGATACGCGCAAGCACATTGACCTGATACTTGGAAACTACTCTCCCCGGAGCTTCAAAGCTTCGTATTATATCGGCATTTTCTACTGTTTGGACAGTTACAGCCGGTGCCGGTTTATTTTTTGCTGCTCTGCCCTGCATAACTTTGTCAAATATATTTGAGCCGTATCTGAATAAGATTGCGGCAAGAATTATTGCTATGACTATTATTATATTTTTCTTCATTAATGCTCCTCCGGTCTGATTTCAGATATATTTCTATCGTAAGCGAAATTTAGGCTCTGTCAAAGTTTTTAACAATGTAACATTTTACTTCTGTTGCAGGGGCAAGGTCTGGTGAAATTTTTAGAAGTGTTCTGTTGCATTTGCAACACAGTATGCTACTATACTTAAAATAATATGTCAATAGACTACTTTGTTAAAAACTCTATAACTTTTCTGAGCGCTCTGCCTCTGTGTGAAATTTCGTTTTTTTCTTCTTCCGACATTTCCGCCATGGTTTTCGGGGTATTTTCAACAAGAAAAACCGGATCGTAGCCGAAGCCGCCTGTTCCTGCCTGTTTGTAAGCGATTTTTCCATGGCATTCTCCGGTTGTCTGAAAAATAATTTCACCGTTTTCATCAACAAGAGTCATTGCGCAGACGAACTTTGCCTTTCTGTTTTTATGAGGCTCAAGTTCTTTTAAAAGTTTGTTAATTCTTGCCTGCGGAGTATCTGCATAGCGTGCGGAATACAGTCCCGGAGCACCGTTTAAGGCTTCCACACAAAGGCCTGAATCGTCTGCCAGCGACATAATTCCGGAAACACGGGCAGCTTCTTTTGCTTTTATATAAGAATTTTCTTCAAAAGTTTTTCCGTTCTCAACAGGGTTAAAACCTTCTGCAGGCAATATAAACTCTATATCAGTATCTACTGCGATTTCCTGAATTTCTTTTAACTTATTAGGATTTCCTGTTGCAAAAACTATTTTCATCCTGTTTCCTTATACTAAATGCTATCGCTGCTTGCGTGGATTTTATTTTCCATATCGGCGCTGGCGGCAATTAAACTCGGTAATTGCGTCAGCAAGTGCATTTTTGTCAAACTCCGGCCAGAAAGTTTTCGTAACCAGAAATTCCGAGTATGCAATTTGCCATAAAAGATAATTTGAGACTCGCATTTCTCCGCCGGTTCTAATGAGAAGGTCAGGGTCAGGAATGTCTTTTGTGTACAGATTTTTAGAAATCAATTCTTCTGTAATATCTTCAACCTTAATTTCTCCGGTTTGAACTTTTTGTGCAATACTTTTTGCCGCGTGAACAATCTCATCCCTGGAGCCGTAGTTGAATGCTATCTGCAGGCGGACGCCTGTATTATTCTTTGTAACTTCAACGGCGTGCGCTAAAATCTCCTGCAGTTTTGTGCCGAGTTTTGTTAAATCTCCGATGAAATTAATTACTACACCGTTTTCGTGCATTTCCTGAAGTTCATTTTTGATGGTTTCCCCCAGAAGGTTCATCAAAAAATCGACTTCTTCTTTTTTTCTGTTCCAGTTTTCTGTAGAAAATGCGTATACTGTCAGATATTTTACACCGAAATCATCGCATGCCTTCATGGCTGCCTTAAGGGCATCAACCCCTTTTTTATGGCCGAAAGCGGACGGGAGGTTTTTCTCTTTTGCCCAGCGCCTGTTGCCGTCCATAATTATTGCGATATGCTGCAGATTTGTATTTTTTACTATATCAATTATTTCCTGATCTTTTGTAATTGTTTCCATATTTCCACCTGTACGCTTTATTATATCACAAATATATGATATTATAATTGTGGAGGTTAAAATGAAAAGGGCAGCGGTTTTTGCGCACTATGATAAAGACAGAATTATTGATGATTATGTTATATATTATCTGAAAGCTTTAAAGGAAATTTTTGATAATATAGTTTTTGTGTCCTGTCAGGAACTTGATGAAGGTGAAAAATCAAAGCTAGACGCTATTGCGGATTATGTAATCACGGAAAATCATAATGAGTACGATTTCGGTTCATATAAGCGCGGGTACTTTTATCTTTTAAATAACGGGCTTGAGGAAAACTTTGACGAACTTGGTTTCATAAACGACAGCTGCTACGGCCCTCTGTATCCTTTGAAACCGGTTATTGCGCAGGTAGGCGATTGTGATTTCTGGGGAATGACAAGAAATCTCGAATGGCAGGAGCATATACAAAGTTTCTTTTTTGTTTTTAAAAAGCAGGTTTTTACATCAAAAGTTTTTAAAGATTTTATGGCAAACATAAAAGAGCTGCCGCATAAAATTGATATTGTCACGCAATATGAAATCGGACTTTCAAGGCTTCTGATTGAAAACGGATTCAAGTTTGATTACGCTGTAAAATATAAGAAAAAGTACCGCTCGAATATTACAATTTTTAAATGGCGCGAGGCAATTTTAAAATACAGAATGCCGCTTTTAAAATGCTCAATTCTCCGCGGTATGAATACTTTTCATACAACTATTGCGGATTGGGAAACAGTTATCCCTGAGGGGTATCCTGTTGAATTAATCAAAAAAAATCTTGAGCGTACCGCAGTAAAAAATATTAACTGTACAAGGTTTAAAAATCTGCGAATTTTTCTTTTTAATATTGTCGGAAATCTCAGGAAAACTCCGCGCAGAATTTTTTCCAACTTTATCAAATACTGCCTGCCGTTTTTGTCGGATTAGTTCCTGAAAAGTTTGCATGTATAGTATAAAAGCCGTTTGATGCACATTCCGGCTGCTGTAAATATTATGAAAATCAGCAGGTGAAGGTTAAATGGTTCCTGTTTCAGGATTTTTAAGTATGCGGCTATATTGGCAAATCTGAACCTGCACCGGCTGTGTTGTCCGAGGTAACTTTCGCGGTGCTGCCGCCAGCAGGTGAGTTTTTCCGGCAGGTAATAAAAATCTGTAAGGCGCGCAAGCTGTATATAAATATACCAGTCAAGAAGCCTATCAATCGGGGTATCAAAGTCAATCAGTTCAAGCAGATTTTTCTTTACCATTACGCAGGACATAGTTAAAACAGGATTGCTTATGCCAAATTCGTAAAACATACTCCGCGGGAATACTCCTTTTGTTTTTGGAAAATTTTTCTGTGTTGTTGCGCCGAACAGTTCAACGTCATTAAAAATAAACCCGAAATGCCTGTCCTGTTCGATTATTTTAACTTTTTTCTCCAGATAATCTTCTCTCCATAAATCATCGCTTTCAAGAAAGGAAATCCATTCTCCTGACGCCTCTTTCAGAGCTTTTTGAATTGATTTTTTAAGCCCCAGATTTTCGCTGTTTACGATTAATTTTATGCGGCTGTCGTTTCCGGCAATTTCTTTAATAATTTCAACGGATGAATCGGTTGAAGCGTCGTCTATGACTATTAATTCCAGATTTTTATAAGTCTGTTTCAGGACGGAATTTATAGTATCTTTTATATACTGCTGGTAATTATAGCTGGTTACGATGATTGATACAAGCATATTATTATTATATAGCATAAAAAAGACGCTAAGACGATAAGTGCAACAAAAAAGTGAAGTGTGAAGGGTGAGGAGTGAAGGGTTCTACAAAGTTGAAATGTTGAAGGGATGAAAGGATGAACGGTTTAACATTAGATATGTAATTCTGAAGCGTTAATTGTGCCGCTTGCATGAGGAGTAGGTCGGAGTAACTAATTTTGTGAGGGAACAGCAGTTGGTAGGTCGGATTTACTAATCCGATGACATAACTGCACCAGATAAGATTATAACGCATTATAAAAACGGTGTCCGATACCGGACACCGTTTTCTCTCTCTCTTATTTAATTTTCCCCTACCAGAGAAGGTGGAAAACCGTCCGTCTGCAAATCCGCTTCTTGCTTGTTCGCGTTTAACGGAACTTCTTTGTCGCTCCCTCTCACAAAAACAATTCACTGGATTGTTTTTGTTCGGCAGAGTGCCCTCAGCTCACTCGCGCTTCTTGGATTATTCGGCTATCCAGCTCCTTCATTTCGCTTTGAAGTTTTGTCAAACTTTTCCGCTCAATCGGAGCTTCGGATGTTACGGGTTCCACTTCGCTTCACCCTGCCGAAAATCCGCTTCTTGGATTTTCTCCGTGCTCGCGTGGTATTGCCTACGAGCTATCGCTCTGCCGGCTCAACCCGCTCGCAATCCGGACTATCGTCCGTCCGAAAATCCGCTATGAACAACCTGAATATCCGCAGTTCAGACAGATAAAGCAGCCTTCTGCCATCTCTATCGTATTGCCGCATTCAGGACAGGTCACGGTCTTAACTTCGCCTGTCGGGTTGTATTCCTCCTCTTTGTCATCCTGAACAGGAGTTTCAGCTTCCGCCTGTTTTGCCTCGTCTGTTTTCTTTTTATCGTCAAGGTTCATCGGCTGGAACTGGCGGCTGTTGTTTCTGTAAACAGTGATTCCTTTCAGGTTGTTTTCGTAAGCAAGAACGTATGCTTCTTCTATGTCTTTTCTTGTTGCGTGTTCTTCAAAGTTTACTGTTTTGGAAACGGCATTGTCTGTATGAAGCTGGAATGCTGCCTGCATTTTTACGTGCCAGTAAGGTGATACATCGTGTGCTGTTACGAAGATTTTCTTAACCTCCTCAGGAACCCCAGCAACGTGTGCAACAGAACCTGTTTTGGCAATTTCTTTCATCAAATCTTCTGAATAGAAACCGTGTTTTACTGCGTAATCCTTGAATATCGGGTTTACTTCCAGCATTTCAGTTCCGTCCATAATCAATCTTGAGAATACAAGACCGAACAGAGGCTCAACCCCGCCGGATGCACCTGCTATCATAGAAATTGTGCCGGTTGGCGCAATACATGTTGTGGTTGCGTTTCTTATACCGTATTTTTCGATTTGTGAATCCAATTCCTTCCACTGCTCATCGGAAATAATTCCGGCTGATTTTCCTTTATATTTATTATAGAGGAAGTTTTTGCCGTCATATACGCTTCCTTTGAAGTTGTTAAATCTTCCGCGTTCTTTTGAAAGTTCAATTGATTCACATTTTGATTCGTAATCGATGAATTCCATTACCTGACCGGCAAGCTTTGTGCCTTCTGCTGACGCGTATGAGATCCCCATTTTCATAAGCATATCAGCCCAGCCCATTACGCCCAAACCGATTTTTCTGTTGTTCTGAACCATTTCGGAAATCTGCGGAAGCGGGTAATTATTTACGGCAATTACGTTATCAAGGAATCGGATTGCTGTTCTTGTTGTTTTACCGAGCAAGTCCCAATCAACCGTTCCGTCTGCTTTAACCATTTTGCCAAGGTTAATTGAACCGAGGTTGCAAGCTTCGTAAGCCAGAAGAGGAACTTCCCCGCAAGGGTTTGTTGATTCAATCTGACCTACAAGCGGTGTCGGGTTATCAGAATTCATTTTGTCAATAAAGATAATTCCCGGCTCCCCGTTTCTCCAGGCGCCGTCAACAATCATATCAAACACTTTTTTAGCGCTTAATTTCCCTGCAACGGTGTTATTTTGCGGATTGATAAGTTCATAATCAGTGCCGTTTTTGAGGGCTTCCATAAATTTATCAGTGATAGCAACTGAAATGTTAAAGTTGTTTAATCGGTTGTTATCAGCTTTGCAGTTGATAAAGTCTAAAATATCAGGGTGGTCAACTCTTAAGATACCCATATTGGCGCCGCGTCTTGTTCCGCCCTGTTTAACTGCTTCGGTTGCGGCGTTAAACACTTCCATAAATGAAACAGGACCTGAAGATACGCCCATAGTTGAACGTACAACACTGTTTTTCGGTCTTAATCTTGAGAAAGAAAAACCGGTTCCGCCGCCTGATTTATGGATTAAAGCGGTATTTTTAACGGTTTCAAAAATACCTTCAAGAGAATCTTCAACAGGAAGAACGAAGCATGCGGCCAACTGTCCGAGTTCTCTGCCGGCATTCATTAATGTCGGTGAATTCGGCATAAAATAGCAATTTGTAATAGCTTCATAAAATCTTTCTGTCAATTTATAGACATCGGCCTGAGATTTGTCAAATTTGAAATCTCCTTCCGCAATAGTTTTTGCAACCCGTCTGAACATATCAGCCGGTGTTTCTGTGCATTTTCCGTCCTTGTCGCGTTTCAAGTATCTTTTTTCAAGAACTTTTATGGCATTTTCGGATAAGTTTAATTTGTCTTCCACTAAGTTCACACTAACCTCCATTTATATCCCTCTGTTAATACGTAAAGTCTGTAAAAATTTTAAAGCATGACTGTTCAAATATCATACAACACTTTTTAAAGTCATGGCAAGGTAAAAAACTAAATATTACGAAATGTAATTATTTACTTCCCTTGAAATAAGAAATGTTGAGAAAATTTACAAAAAGTGGTATAATTTATAATGTTATAGTATATACAAATGATTACCTATAGGAGTTGAGATATGAAATTTCCAGTGATTAAAGAAATGGCGGCGCTTTTTGGGTTGAAAAAAAGCGTAAGTATTTGTGGTGAAAAAAAGAAAAGACGCGGAATTTCGCTTGCTGAAATGCTTTTGGCTCTGGCGATAGTCGGAATATTAGCCGCAATATTAATGCCGGTGCTGAAATCCTCACAGCCTGATAAGATGGAAATGCTTCATAAGAAGGCTAGCTACATAGTAGAACATGTGGTGGCAGATATTGCGTTTGATGAGGATTTGTATCCGCCGACAACTACAAAAACCGGTCTCGGCAGTATCGGTGCCGTGAAAGTTGACGGTGTAACTTATGCCGGTGAAGAAAAATTCTGTGAATTATTTGCAAGCAGGGTAAATAAAATGCCGGGCAGTGTAACTAACTGTGCAGCCGGTAAAAAGACTTTTACTTCTGTAGAAGGCATTGACTGGTATCTGCCAATCTCAACCTTTGACGGCTCAAAGCCTTATGAGGAAATTAAGTTTGACGTAAACGGTTCTCAGGCTCCAAATTGTCAATATAATGAAACTAGTTGTCCGAAACCGGATACTTTTGTATATTATCTTAAGCCTAATGGTAAACTCTATACAAATACTCCGACCGGTTCTTCAGCTACTTATTGTATAAACCTGATTCAGACCGGCCCTGGTAGTGTTATGATTAAACCAAAATACGGAGGTTCATGGTCGTCGCTTGCAGGCAGCAGCTGCGGTAAGGCGCCTGGAGAATATATGTTAAAAGCAACACCGGCAGCCGGTTATGAGGCAAAGCCATGGACTGAGCGAAATCTTACAATAGCTGACGCAGATGTTGATGTGAATATTGAGTTTCAGCTTATCCCACCTCCTGTAATGAGAGATGTTATAATTACTAAAATAAGAAATTACAGTTTGCTTGGCGGTTTATTTAATCCGTCTAATGTTGCTGATGGTACTGTAAAGCTTGGAGATCAGGAAATTACATTTAGCGGCAGCGGAACTCCGAGTTGTTATTCTGCTTTGGATATATTCCATCTTTCTCCTGGCTGCAAGATTTATACAACAACAGTTTCTGTTGAATCTGGACAATACGGAGTTACTGCTGTTCCTGATGCAAAGAGTGCTGTTGATAAGGTTCAGCCGACAGTTGTGGACGTGACCTCAACTAATGGCAGTGCTGAAATTTCTTTTATATGGAATTATCTAGATAATGCTAAATATAATGTAACTGCTCCGATAATAGGTGATCACTACTGTAATAACGGTATTAATGTCACAACTGTATCCGGAACTGTGAATCAAAAAGAGCAGGGAACTCCATTCACTCTGACACTTACTAAACCAAGTGCTTGCGATTTTGAATGGGTTATTAGTGAACCGTCAGTAATTACCAGCGGAAATATTAAATCTATGGTACTTAAGGGTTCAATTCCGGATCATGACATTGATATTCCGGTACGTATGATAGCACCTGAAGGTGCACATGATACCAATCCGGTTAAGCATAAAGTAATAGTTAATCAGCACTGTCCGGACGGGTCTGCGATGTGTGCGGCTGTCACAGGTACAGGTGAATATCCGGAAGGAACTGGAGGCATTGTAGTTAGAGTTTCCCCTTATGAAGGTCTTAGGGCAGACTGGACAGAGCAGACTGTATCTGTTGGTACGGAAGATGTCATTCTGGATGTTACTCTGACTGAAGGTGCATATTGTATTAATACAACTATATCAGGGCCGGGTAATATTTTGCCTTCCAAAAATTATTGCGGATTGACTAATGGTACATATACAATTACAGCAGTGCCTGCTACCGGATACGGGGTTACCGATGCCGGATGGGTGCAGACTTCTGCTAGTCCAAAACAGTATCAAAAGAGTGTTACGATAAATGATGCAAGTGTAAATGAAAGCGTTTCATTTATTAGGCAGGAAGATAATACATACTGTGTTAATCTTACAATTAACTGTCCGTATGCTGATCCTTCAACTTGCGGTTATTATACCCTGTATGGAGTTTCTCCGAGTTTCCCTGAATCCTCGCTGACACTTACCGGGAATATTGCTTCTATCTGTGGATTGACTAACGGTACTTACATAGCAATTGTACATCCGGATAGCAGCAAAGCTCTTTTAAAAGGTTACCAACCTTCTTCGTATACGGCACTAATTGAAAACGGAAACTATGAAAATACTATTGATTTTGAGAGGATCAAAGCCCCACTGAGTGTTTCTCTGAAATTCCAGCTGGAGGATGGTTTGACTGTAGAGGACGCTAAAAATAATCTGGGTACATCCGACATTCAATACATATTGACATTCACAGATTCTGAAACCGGTGTTAATGTTGAATATGAGCAGACTATTTCTAATGCTGAGGCTATGGATATTTATGATTCAATCAGCAGCAGTGCCACTATATCTACAAAGTCGAATATATCAACTCAGAATGTTCCTATTGGACGGTATACAGTGTCATCCCTTAAAGGTTACGAAATTTCACCGGAAGGTGTAAAAACTGAAATTTCCAGCAGTGTATCAAGTATTGTGATTAATTTAACTATTGATGGTGGAACACTGCCTCTGGTGTATACGTTCAAGAAGGCAGAAACCACTGAAACTACTGAAACCCCTGCAACTACTGAATAGCTAAGTAATCTACGATTAATCAGATAACAAAAGGAACGGATATTAATTCGTTCCTTTTTGTCATATAAATTTTTATTAAAATTCAGTCCGGCAATTATTAAGTTTTCTATGTTTGGTATATAATTCTTATTGAGGTACCAAATTTGAAACATTCAAAACTCACAGCCCTGATATTTATAGCGTTAATTCTGGGTGTACTTGTCGGGCACTTTACACCTGATTTTGCAGTCAGAATGCGGCCGTTTGCGGAAATTTTTCTCCGTATGGTCAAGATGATTATTGCGCCGTTGCTGTTTGCAACTCTTGTTGTCGGAATTTCCGGCCATGATGATGCAAAAAGTCTAGGTAAAATCGGACTTAAAACAATTATTTATTTTGAAATAGTAACGACTTTAGCGCTTATTATCGGTTTAACAATGGCGAATATCTTCAAACCGGGGGTAGGCTTTGTGTCGGGAACTTCTCCGCATGCAATTCAGATGCAGGAGGCGGGCCTTATGGCTGCCACAAAAGCTCACACCTCTATCGGGCAGATGGTGACCGATATTTTCCCGACAAGTATTGTTGATGCAATGGCGAACGGCAATTTGCTGCAGATTGTTGTATTTTCAATTTTCTTTGCGCTCGCAATCTGTGCAGTAGGCAAAAAAGCTCAGCCTGTTCTTGATTTGTTAAATTCCGTGTCGCAGATAATGTTTAAGTTTACGGAATACGTTATGTATTTTGCGCCTCTCGGGATTTTCGGCGCAATTGCCGCAACTGTAGGCGCGAACGGTTTAACTGTTTTGAAAAGTTACTTTAAAGTCATCGGGGCACTTTATGCGGCACTTGCCATTTTCGTACTGCTTGTGTTGATAATTGCCTGTAAAATAGTCAGAATTTCATTTAGAAGTTTGATAAGCGCTTTGCAGGAGCCGGCGCTGCTTGCTTTTACAACGGCAAGTTCCGAGGCCGCATTTCCGAAAGCTATGGATATTATGGAGCGCTTCGGGGTTCCGAAAAAAATCGTCGGATTTGTTATGCCGACAGGCTATACCTTTAACCTTGACGGAAGTACGCTTTACCTTGCTATGGGGGTAATTTTCTCCTCGCAGATTGTCGGTATCCACCTTGATTTGAACCAGCAGATTATTATAATGCTTGCGCTTATGCTTACAAGTAAAGGGGTTGCGGGGGTGCCGCGTGTGTCCCTGATTGTTCTTGCCGGAACTCTTGCAAGCTTTAATATACCTATCCTCGGCGTGGCAATCCTCCTCGGTATTGACCAGATTCTTGATATGGGAAGAACAACCGTGAACTTAATCGGAAACTGTGTTGCAACTGTTGTTATTGCCCGCTGGGAAAGAGAGTTTGATTACGATAAAATGAAAGAATTCGTGCGCCAATCTAAAGAAGAAAGTCTCGGCGCGGATATTGAAAAATTAAAAAATGAATTGAGTCATAAAAAGCTGCACGGCTGTGTTGAACCGTCGAAAGGCAGTGAAACAGGATTAGAAACAATTGAAGTAAAAGAAGGATAATAGAAGATGAGTAACGAAACCGGTACAAAAGTTGAATTTAAAGAAACTCTTAATCTGCCTCAAACGAGCCTTGCAATGAGGGCTAATGCGGCTGTCAGAGAACTTGAAATCCAGAAATTCTGGGAAGAAAATAATATTTATGAAAAAATTATTTCTCAAAGAGATAAGGCAAATAAATTTATCCTGCATGACGGCCCGCCGTATTTGAGTTCTGAAAAAATTCACGTTGGAACGGCTTTGAATAAAATCTTAAAAGATATTCTCTTAAAATATAAAGCTCAGGCAGGGTATTACACTCCGTATGTTCCGGGGTACGATGGTCACGGGCTGCCTATTGAAAATAAAGTTGTAAAAAATATCAAAGGCGGCAGAAGTGCGCTTACCCCTTACGAATTGCGCCAGAAATGCCGTGAATTTGCTCATACAAGCCTTAAAGGTCAGGAGAGCGAATTTAAACGCCTCGGGGTTCTCGGAGATTGGGCGCATCCTTATTTGACAATTGACCCTGAATATGAAGCCGAACAGGTCAGAGTTTTCGGCGAAATGTATAAAAAAGGTTACATTGAAAAAGGGATGAAACCTGTTTACTGGTGTGCTTCATGTGAAACTGCGCTTGCGGAAGCCGAAGTTGAATACGCTGATCATACCTCAACTTCTATTTATGTAAGATTTAAATTTGATGAAGAAAGTAAGGCGAAAATAAACAGCCTTTCAACCCTTCAACCTTTCAACCCTTCAACTGATATTTACGCCATTATCTGGACGACAACTCCGTGGACAATCCCTTCAAATATGGCAATCAGCATGCACCCGAAATTTGGATATACCTTCTTTGAATATAAGGGAGATGTTTACGTTGCGGCGCAGGAATTACTCGGCGCTTTCCTAGCAGATGTCGGCTGGGAAGAAAAAGATATTAAAGTTGTCGGCTCCTGTATAGGTGCAGATTTAGAACTTTTGAATACAAAACACCCGCTTTATGACAGAAAATCGCCTATTATCTTAGGTGAACACGTTACGCTGGATGCAGGTACCGGTTCTGTTCATACTGCACCGGGTCACGGGCTTGAGGACTATGAGGTCGGCTGCAAATACGGTATTGAGGTATTCTCACCTCTCGACAGCCGCGGTGTCTGGACTGATGCGGTTAATGATAAGGATTTAGAGGGTGTTCCGTATTACAAGGGCAACGCAATCGTTATCGAAAAACTTAAAAATTGCGGAGCACTGCTTTCGCAGGCTGATATAAACCACAGCTACCCGCACTGCTGGAGATGTAAAAATCCTGTAATCTACAGGGCAACTCCTCAATGGTTTGTTAAAGTTGACAGATTCAGAGATGAAACTTTAAATGCAATTAAGGATGTAAAATGGATTCCTGCAAGCGGAGAAGCCAGAATTTCAAACATGGTTGCAGGTCGTACAGACTGGTGTATTTCCCGCCAGCGTGCGTGGGGCGTTCCTATTCCTGTTTTCTATTGCGAGGATTGCGGAGAAGTTATTGTAACTGACGAAACAATAGAAAATGTTGCGAAAATTTTTGAAAAAGAAAGTTCTGATGCGTGGGTTAAATATTCCGCAGAAAAATTACTCCCGCAAGGATTTAAGTGTCCTAAATGCGGCAAAACTCATTTCAAAAAAGAAAATGACATCATGGATGTCTGGTTTGACTCGGGAATTTCATGGCGCGCAGTTGTGGAAAAACGCTCGGATGTTCTCGGGCACACTCCTGTTGAAATGTATCTGGAAGGTTCCGACCAGCATAGAGGCTGGTTCCAGTCATCTCTTCTGACATCAATCGCAACTCAGGGCAAGGCGCCTTATAAATCGGTTCTTACTCACGGGTTTGTATTCGGCGAGGACGGAAGAAAAATGTCAAAATCTCTCGGAAATTACATCAGACCGGATGAAATTATCAAAACCTACGGTGCTGATATTTTAAGGCTCTGGGCTGCTTCCGTTGACTACAGAAATGATACCAAAATCGGCAACAACATAATTAAGCAGCTTGCTGAAATCTTTAAGAAAACCAGAAACACTTCAAGATTTTTGCTTGGCAACCTGTTTGATTTTGACCCTGAAAAAGATTACGTAGAATACGAAGATTTAACCGCACTCGACAAATTTGCACTTCATAAATTGAACCAGTTAATCGAAAGCGTAACCGAAGCATTTGAGCATTACGAGTTTTACAAATACTTCCAGCAGCTTCAAAACTTTGCGGCGGTTGATTTGAGTTCATTCTACCTTGATATTGTAAAAGACAGATTATACACGGCAGGTAAAAAATCACTTTCACGCCGCGCCTGCCAGACTGTGCTTTATGAAATTCTGCAGACACTTGTGAGAATTCTCGTTCCGGTAATGCCTCATCAGGCTGAGGACATCTGGATGAGCGTTCCTGAATGCCAGAAGGGCGGATTAATCAGCATACTTCTTTCTGATTGGCCGGCTGCAAAACCTCAGTGGCACAATGAAAAACTTGAAGAAGATTTTGAAAAAATCTTAAAAGCAAGAGAAGTTGTAACACGTGCAATTGAGCCTCTCCGTGCTGAGAAAAAAGTCGGAAGTTCTTTAGAGGTTGCGGTTTACGTGAACGTTAAAGATAACGAAGTTTTGAAAGCGAACGAAAGCGAACTCTGCAACATCTTCATAACCTCACAGGCTTACGTAACAGATGAAAAACCGTCAGGCGTATTGAACGAATACAAAGAAGACGATTACACCGTATGGGTAACGGCTGCGGAAGGCGAAAAATGCGCCCGCTGCTGGAAATACAGAAAACTCAATTCCGACGGCATCTGTGACGATTGCGTTGAGGCTATTAAATAAAAGTTACAAGACTCGGGCTTGAAAGCAAAGCCCGCAGACTATAGAACGAAAAGGGAGCAATTGTCAGCTCCCTTTTGTTTAAATTATAATTTTGCTCCTTCCTTGTAGTTTTCATATTCAAGTTTATCTTTTCCGGTTAGAATATTAATTAGACTTTTTCCGCCATTAGGTGCCCAGGTACTAGGTACAAGGTTGTCTGTCAAGACTGCAATATTATAGACGTCGGCTCCAAATTGATTTGGACGTTTGATGCCATTTACATCCATATAAATACGGGCGCAATCCCGTCCTACGTTTTGGGTTTGTATTATATCTCCGTTTTCATCTTTTATGCAATTTCCGTTAGCATCCTGTTTGCAGTCATTAAAAACTCTATAGCAGGAACTTTGTTGTTGAATTGAGAGTACCGCTCCGTCTGTTAATAAGATTTTAGGGTAACTGTCTAATCCAAATGTCCTTGTTGTGTCACTGGAACCTCCATAGGCAACGGCGTATTTAATCTTATAGAAATATTGACTGCAGCCTTTCTGGTTTTTATTTTCGCACACTTTTGCCCCGTTAAAGTATTTGGAAAATTTTTGTGCTGCCTGTGCATGTGTTTGTGTGACATCAAACAGAATGGTATTATCTCCTAATGAGCCTAAGTCCTGCTGGGCAAGACGTATTGCATTTTCAATGTTAGAATACGTCTTTTTTGTTTGTGTAACAAGCTGCTTTTCTTTGTAATTGTTGACGAGGGCAGGCAGAGTCATTGCAGCAACCACACCGATAATCCCGAGGGTGATGAGGACTTCCGCTAAAGTAAAAGCGGCTTTTTTGTAAGTGAAGTGTGAAGAGTGAGGGGTGAAGGGTTCAACAAATTCCCTTCCCCTGCGTGGTATGGTGCCGGAGGCGGGAGAGGGGGCGGTAAAGTTGAACGGGTGAAAAGTTGAATGGTTGAAGGGTTTATCATTAGACATGTCATTCTGAAACGAAAATTGTTGCGGCTCACAAGAGTTGTGACTGTTCAGAATCTCTTTGTTATTAGCGCCCGCAATGGAAAAAGATTTGAGAAAATCCCCGCGCCATATAATGTTACTTAAAATTGAATGCCAGAAACCCTTGTCCCGAGCGGAAGTAAATCTACCCTCCCCCCCCCTCTGAGTTTAGAAGCTATAGTTGTGTTTTCCATAAATGTATCCTCCTTTTCTTATATTTTTTATTATAGTATATTTTGATGTATAATTCAACTATGAGAGATCTTATAGAAAAGGCAGTATCTACCAGCAGACTGACAAGGGATGAAATAGCGGCTGTTCTTGGAGATAACAGTTGTAATCAGGAACTTTTTGCCGCGGCAGACAGGGTTAGAAAACAGTTTGCCGGCGATGAGGTTCATCTGAGGGCTTTGATTGAGTTTTCAAATTTTTGCAGGTGTAACTGTCTTTACTGCGGGATCCGTGCCGGAAATAATCTTGTCGAAAGATACAGGCTTAACAGGGAACAAATTATTTCTCTTGCAAAAAAAGCCTCTGCTTCCGGTTACAAAACAATAGTTCTACAATCCGGTGAGGATATATATTTTACTGCCGAAGCTCTTGCAGAAATTGTTGCGGAAATTAAAAAGTTAGATGTTGCTGTGACTTTGAGCATAGGCGAGAGAAGCTATGAGGAATATAAAATTCTAAAAGACGCAGGTGCTGACAGATTTTTGTTAAGAATTGAAACAACGGACAAAAGTTTATACGAAAAGATGCACCCGAAAGCAAGTTTTGAAAACCGGAAAAGATGTCTTTACGACTTAAAAAAACTAGGGTTTGAAACAGGAACAGGCTGTCTTGTAGGACTTCTGGAGCAGACTTATGAGTCGCTCGCAGATGATATTTTGTTCTTTAAAGAACTTGATGCGGATATGATAGGTATCGGACCTTTAATTCCACATGAACATACCCCTTTAAAGGATTGTTCTGCCGGAGATTTGACGTTAGCGCTAAAGGTTCTTGCTCTGACGCGGCTTCTGCTTCCTGATATAAACATCCCTGCCACAACTGCTATGGAAACGCTTCATCCGGAAGGCCGGATGATGGCGCTTCAAAGCGGTGCAAATGTCGTTATGCCGAATGTCACGCTTGATGAATACAAATCTAAATACGAAATCTATCCGGATAAGGCAAATGTAAATTATGGAGAGTTGTCTGAAAAGTTGAGGCAAATCGGGCGTACAATTTCTGAGAAAAAAGGTTTCAGGGGGAATTCTGACCGCCCCCTCACCCTTAATTCCGTGACAGACCTTGAATAAATGTTTGAGTACGATGGTGTTTGGTGCAATATGGTGTGTGGCGGCAAATATCGAAAGGACAGGATATTATGAAAATAGCAGAAAGTTTAATAGAATTAATTGGCGGAACTCCGCTTGTAAAAATTAATAAATTGAATACCGGGGCAGCCGTTATTGCAGCAAAAATTGAATCAAGAAACCCTGCCGGGTCAATTAAGGATAGACCTGCTTATAATATGATTAAAAGAGCGGAAGAGGCAGGGCTTATTAATAAAGATACCGTAATCATCGAGCCTACCAGCGGAAATACAGGAATAGGGCTTGCCATGGTCTGCGCAATTAAAGGCTACAAGATGCTTCTTACAATGCCTGAAACCATGAGTATGGAGCGCAGAATGCTTTTAAAAGCTTACGGTGCCGAACTTGTGCTTACAGAAGGTTCAAAAGGTATGCAGGGTGCTGTTGATAAGGCGGAAGAACTTCATAAAGAAATTAAAAACTCCTTTATTCCGCAGCAATTTTCTAATCCGGCAAATCCTGAAAGCCATATTCTGACAACTGCGGAAGAAATCTGGAAAGATACAAATGGTAAAGTCGATATAGTAGTAGCAGGCGTCGGTACAGGCGGAACAATTTCAGGTATTGCAAAAGGTTTAAAATCTAAAAATCCGGAGATTAAGGCTGTAGCGGTTGAGCCTGCCTCCTCGCAGGTTCTTGCAGGAAAACCTGCGGGTGCTCATAAAATTCAGGGTATCGGCGCGAACTTCGTTCCGGAAAATTTTGACAGCAGTGCGGTTGATGAAATTATTCCGGTGTCTGATGAACAGGCACTTGAAACTGCACGTCATTTAGCTTCTAAAGAGGGGATCCTGTCCGGAATTTCTGCAGGGGCTGCAATGTATGCCGCAAATCTGCTTTCCTGCCGTCCTGAAAATAAGGACAAACTGATTGTCGTAGTTCTTCCTGACAGCGGTGAACGTTATCTCTCAAGTGAACTTTTTAAAGATTAACTTTTGTTACAATTTTAAAAATGATTGAAATTCAGTACTCCTGAAAATTGTTTTTATAATTAGTGAAGTAATTTAGGAGAGCTGAATTTATGGTAGAAATTTCAAACATAGGGCCGGTCGGAGATAACGGCGGTAGCGGGCAAAAGAAAATTGTCCGCAACAATTCGAATGATACAAAAGTAAGTGCATTTGATGAATACAGAAAATTTCAGCAGGAAAAGCTGCAGGAATTTGAAAATTTCCGTAATCAGGCAAATGAAAGCTTTGAAAATTACAAAAAAGAAGCAATGGAACGTTTCGATGCTTATGAAGCAAGTATCAATGATGCTAAAAAGAAAGACGGCGCAGTAAAAGATGCTGATTTAGACTATGCAAAAGCTCTTGAGGGCGAATGGAAAATGTATGAGGCTAAACCGGGCGAGGCTTTTTATTCTCAGCCAAAACCCAAAACTGCACCGGTTTACAATCCTGATGCCGAACCTGTAAAAGCAGCAAATAGTAATTCTGCGGATGATGTTAAGAGAACAAAGTCTGATACAACTGTTCATGGACAAGACAAACAAGAAGAAAAACCTCCGGTGTCGGTTGTCGAACGGGAGGGTGTTACAGGAAAATATACACTTACATCAGGCGCCAACGGTGAAGGGTTTTCACTAAGTACAGAGATGAGTGTTTTTGGCGGTGGCGAAGCCATGAAGTTTTTCAAAGGCGGCGGATTTTTAGACAGCGATATAAAATATGATAAGGATTCCAAAATGTATTCCTACAGAGGTATGCAATCAAGCAACAGAGGGATTCTTCAAATGCGTATGATGAATACTGCCCAGCGGGTTTCAATAGATAATGCCGTTTATAATGACCTTCTGGCAAAGCAGAAAAACGGTACGGAACTGAGCGATGCCGAGCAAAGTTTTATCCAGTCGCATCTGCAAAACCTTGAGAGATACGGACTCGGGGTTGATGAAGAAGGAAATCTTATCGATAAATCAGAATAAGTTTCATATCTATATAAAAAAGTCTTGCCCTTAAAAAGGCAGGATTTTTTGTTTGTAATATGTTAACAAATGTAACAATTCTAAAGCAATTGTAAAACGGCTGAAATTCAATTATACTCTGAGATAGGATAGGATAGGATAGGATGGGGTGGGAGTATTAGTGATTTTGTGAAATTTTTCTCTGCGAAATGTTTTTATATATATAAGAGTTATTATATGAGAGAGAGGTTTACGTATGGTTGATGGTATCAATAATGTATTTAAGACCGGTCAAAAGATTGAACTTCAAAACAGAGGAACTCAGGCTTCCGGTATTACTTTTGAATTGAAGTCTGTTTTTGATGACCTCGCAAAGCAGGGGATTATTAAGGACAAAGACGGAAAAGGTCTTACTAAACAAGATGCCCTGAACCTTTATAATATGCTTAATCAAATCCATCAAAATACAGGTCGTGCAACAAATTATACAACAATGCAGGCAGGCCAAAGCTTTGAATATACTGCAGACGAGATGAAGGCTCTTGCGGAAGCTGCCGGTTATGAAATCAGCGGGCAGGAAGAGCCGCCGGAACCTGTCGATAATAAACCTGTTCCTTCTCATCCTGAATTGCTGGATGCGTCAAATGATAAGCCTGTGCTTAATGTGCCGGCTCAGGAGGTTGATAACTCTCCTATAGAGTTACCTGATGATGTTAAACGTGCTGATACAGAGGGTATGATTGATACTCTCGGCGGTAAAATAATTCAGCGTTCAGTAAACGGTGACAAACAGGATATTGCTATTGTTGAAATTGACGGGCAGAAAATCCGCCGTGAAATTAATGATGACGGCACACTTGGCGATACACTTGCAGCCACAAAGACTTTCGGTAAAAATAAATACATAAGCGGTGACTTCCCGCCGGAAACAAAAGTTCTTGAACGAGTAGTAAACGGGCAAAAACAGCAGATTGGTATTTATGAGGATGAAAACGGCAATAAAGTCAGACGGCTTGTGGAAAATGATCCAGAAACAGGCAAACCGCGTCTTGGAGAAAATCTGGTTCTTGTTAGCAGCGCCGGAAAAAATAAATATGTAACACAGAGTAAAATGGACGAACAGGTTAGATCTGCATTAGGAATTGCAGATAACGAGGCGATTCCGGAAGATATTAAACCGGAATTCGTTTCTATAGGCGGTGAACCTACTATTGTTTTTAAAAAAGACGGCAAAACTTTGAGCCAGCAGCAGTTGAGAGAATATGTTGCACAAATTCAGGAACAGCGTGTTGCGAAATTTGATTCCCAGATGATGCAGGACGGTAGTGCGGAAATTAATGATTCCAACCTTCTTGCATCTGCGCAGTTTAATGTTATTAATGACAAATTCGGAGATAAGCAGGGCAATATTACCCCTGATGAATATTTTAACTATGAAAGCAGCGGAATTTCTGATGAAATGCTTGCAGAAGCAGGTATTACAAGTGATCAGTTGCGTGAGTATTCGGACTTAAATTTTAATGTAATTGATGCAGATGGTAACGGCGAAATTACAAAAGAAGAATTAAAAAACTATATTGATGGTGCAAATGCTAATAATGATAATCTGTTATCAGCAGATGAAATTCATAAATACGGCAATGATACCTTATGGGCAAGAATGAAGCCGAATATTGAGAAGGCTGAAGCTGACGGATATACGGTAATAGAATTTGAAGGTTCTCACTTCTACGAGAAAGACGGTCAGAAATTCTTGATAAATATGGACGGCACTCCGGGAAATCTTATTGAAGAATAAAGGATAATTCTGGCAGAGTGACCTTAAGCTCGCAAACAAAAAACATGTATCATCAAAAGCGATGATACATGTTTTTTAATTTGTGGAAAATGCTGTAAAAGCGACTTATACAATGTTGTCACAAAGTATAGAGTGGACTACGTCCACGTTCTTGCTCGCTCGCTATTAACGGGACTATGGTTGGCGACTACTATGGCTTTGCCATATACGTCGCCAAGCCTCCACCCTCAGCTCGCTCGCGCTACATCATGCCGCCCATACCTGCAGGCATTGCAGGAGCTGCCGGTTTTTCTTCCGGAATTTCAACAACTGCAGCTTCTGTTGTCAACAGCATTGAACCTACTGATGCTGCGTTAACAAGTGCTGAACGTGTTACTTTCGCAGGGTCTACAATACCTGCTGTAAACATATCAACATATTTGTCATCTAAAGCGTCGTAGCCGTAAGCTCCCTGATGTGTTAATACTGTATCAATTACAACGTCAGCTTTAGCACCTGCGTTTCTTGCGATTGCTCTTAAAGGTACATCAAGTGCAGCTGTAAGAATTTTGAATCCGATTTTTTCATCGTCTGATGAGAAGCTTGTTGCAGCAACAAGTTTTTCTAATTCCTGCTGAACTCTTACTAATGCAACACCGCCGCCAGGTACAATACCTTCCTCGTTTGCTGCTCTTGTTGCGTTAAGTGCATCTTCAATTCTTAATTTTCTTTCTTTTAATTCAACTTCACTTGCTGCACCAACTTCGATAACTGCAACGCCGCCTGAAAGTTTTGCAACTCGTTCTTGAAGTTTTTCTTTATCGTATTCAGAATCAGATGCTTCGATTTGTTTTTTGATTAATCTTATTCTGTCCTGAACAGCTTCTTTAGTTTCGTTACCTACAACGATTGTTGTTTCGTCTTTTGTAACAGTTACACGTTTTGCGTAACCTAACATCTGTGTTGTAACGTTTTCCAATTTGATGCCGAGTTCTTCTGTGAACATTTCGCCGCCTGTAAGAATTGCGATATCTTCAAGCATTGCTTTTCTTCTGTCTCCGAAACCAGGAGCCTTAACTGCAACTGCTCTTAATACTTTTCTCATTGTGTTAACAACGAGTGTTGCTAAAGCTTCGCCTTCAACATCTTCTGCGATTAACAATAAAGATTTGCCGTCTCTTGCAACCTGTTCCAACAGTGGAACTAAATCAGAGATCAGGTTGATTTTCTTGTTGCAGCAGAATACGTAAGCGTCATCCAATACTGCTTCCATTCTTTCTGCGTCTGTTACGAAGTAAGGTGAGAGGTAACCTTTGTCAAACTGCATACCTTCAACAACTTTCAAATTAGTGCCGAAAGATTTGCTTTCTTCAACAGTGATAACACCGTCGTGGCCGACTTTTTCCATAGCTTCCGCAATAAGTTCGCCGATTTCTTTGTTGTTGCCTGCAGAAATTGCTGCAACCTGAGCGATTTCTTCTTTAGTGTTAACAGGTTTTGACATGTCTTTGATTTTCTTAACGGAAATTTCAACGGCTTTGTCAATACCGCGTTTCATAGACATCGGGTTTGCACCTGCTGTTAAGTTTTTCAAGCCTTCGCGAACGATTGCCTGAGCAAGAACTGATGCGGTTGTTGTACCGTCGCCTGCTACGTCGTTTGTTTTTGAAGAAACTTCTTTTAACAATT
>CASFGU010000012.1 GCA_949294395.1 uncultured bacterium | reverse complement strand
TAAAAATTTTTTAAGATTATTCTGTCCGTTGCTGTAAACGGTATATTCAGAAACAGAAATACCGTTATCGTTGTAGAACATTCTTGCGACCTGATTAAGTTCAGAATAAGTTTTTTTGAACTGTGTCTGGAGTTCTTTGTTCTGCTTGTCATTTACAAGAGAGGGCAGCGTCATCGCAGCGACCACCCCGATAATCCCGAGGGTGATTAAGACCTCTGCCAGAGTGAAAGCGGCTTTTCTGCGGGTGAAGGGTTCTCTATTTCCCTCTCTCTTTGTGATACAAAGGGAACCGCTGAGCTTCGCCAAGCGAGTGACACTGTATGCCTTGTGCTGAGGGCAGAATTTGTTAATGAGCGTGAGCGAATTTACAAATTCGGGAGAGGGTTTTTCTTTAAAACCCTCCGGCACTACCGTGCCACCTCCCTTCAGGTTGAACGGGTGAAAAGTTGAATGGTTGAAGTGTTGAAGGGGTGAAAGGTTAACAATAGACATGTCATTCTGAAACGAAAATTGTTGCGTCTCACAAGAGTAGTGACTGTTCAGAAGCTGTTTGTCATTTGCGTCCGTAAAGGAAAAAGATTTTAAAAAATCAAAGCGCTTAATATATTCTAAAATTGTCCGCCTAAAACCCTTGTCCTGAGCGGATTTACAGAAGGCCGAGCCCCCCCCCCCTTCTGAGTTTTGAAGCTATAGTTGTGTTTTGCATAATATCCTCCTTTTTTTTCTTATTATATCATATATTTATTAACATTACAATTATTTTATGCTAATTTGTAAATATATAAGGGATATTTGAATGAAAATTAATTCAATTGATAATAAAACAAATTTCGGATGGAGTTTTAAAACCCACGCAGCGATTACTGGAAAAGTTGCGGATGAAATCCCGAAACTTAAAAAATATAAAAACACTTTAATAAAATTTGTGCAGCAGCCGGATTTTGACGAGCGCGGATTTAAAGGGAACAATCATTTTTACTTCACTCCGCTTATGTTTAGACCGAAAGAAAGTTTTCTGGATTTCTTCGGAAAAAATAATGCGGGTGCAAGGTTTAATGAACATGTTTATTATTTTGATAAATTAGTAAAGATAGATGAGCCTGAGGCTATGGAGCATGCAGGACGTGCGCTGCACTTTTTGCAGGATGTAACCCAGCCGCAGCATACTGAACGCGGTTCTGTGTGGAAAAAATGGAAAGTTTTAAAATTACATAAAAAGTTTGAAATATATGTAAGTGAGGAGCAGGATACATTTATTAAAAATGCAAAGCCGGCTGAGCTTCTGCTGGAAACTGACGAACCTTCTGAATTGTTTGAGGAAGCAGTTTTTCTCTCGGAACACGGAAAACAGGTCAAATCAGAGAGCAAAGACGACTGGAATGAAATTGCACAAAGTGGAATTTCTAATGCAATAACTCTAACCGGACGGTTTTTGCAATATGTTGCCTCGAAGTTATAACTCTAGCCACAGGTTATAAACAGGATTATCTTTGCCCTGTCGTATGCTCTTGCAAGTGTCATGTAAAACTTTTATAAGGATTGTTTATTTTAAATTTTTAAATGATATAATGTCCTTACAGACTATAGATTTATTGGAGAGAAGATATGTGCGGAATTGTAGGATATACCGGCGGAAAATCCGTTGTTGATATACTTATTGACGGCTTAAGACAGCTTGAATACAGGGGATATGATTCCTCGGGCGTTGCAGTGAAATGCGGGGAGGATATAAAGGTTTATAAGGCGGAAGGTAAGCTTGAGAACCTGTGTAAAGTGTTAAGCCCGTATAAGGATGAACTTAAAACCGCCACATGCGGTATCGGGCATATAAGATGGGCAACACACGGAGCCCCGACTGTTTTGAATGCACATCCGCACACCTGTACCTGCGGAAGGCTTGCGCTTGTACATAACGGTATTATTGAGAATTACAAGGAAATAAGAGAAAAATTGGAAAAAGAAGGCTGTACATTCCGTTCTCAAACCGATACGGAAGTCGCTGCTCACCTTGTTGCGAAAAAATATGCCCAGACAAAAGATTTGACCGAGGCAGTAAGACTTGCAACAAAAGAGTTGGAAGGTGCTTATGCACTGTGTGTTATGCACAATGATTACAAAAATACTATTGTTGCAACAAAGAGAAATGCGCCGCTTCTTGTAGGCGTGGGCGACGGGGAGTTTTTTGCGGCCTCTGATGTTCCTGCAATTATAAAATATACAAACCGCGCAATGTACTTAAACGACAATGAGATAGTTACGTTAACTCCCGAAAAGATGGTTTTGATTAATTCTGACGGAAAAGAAATTCCGCAAAAAATAGAAACCCTTCCTTGGGAGCCGGTTGCATTGAGCAAACGCGGCTACAAACATTTTATGCTGAAGGAAATTCACGAACAGCCGGACGTTATAAGAAATATTCTTGTAGGAAAGCTTCACGCGCCTGATGAACCTATTGTTTTAAATGAGGTAAAGCTTAATAAAGATACTCTGAAAAATCTTAACCGTATTCAAATAATTGCCTGCGGAACCTCACTTCATGCGGCTATGGTTGGGAAATATTTAATCGAGAATTTCTGCGGAATCGCTGTGGATGTTGAGGCTTCAAGCGAATATATTTACAGAAAAACAGTTACAGACAGTCATACTCTAGTTATAGGGGTTTCCCAGTCCGGTGAAACGGCAGATACGCTTACTGCAATAAGACAGGCAAAAGAAAAAGGCTCTCATGCACTTATTATTACAAACAGACCGGATTCTGCTATGGCAAGGCTTGCGGACAGTTTGATTCCTGTGAATGCCGGTATTGAGGTATCTGTTGCCGCTACAAAGTCTTATACAGCGCAGCTTATGGCTTTTTATTTGCTTGCACTTTATATGGCGGAGGTTAAAAACAGTGTTGATAAATCAACTCTTACCTCGTTAAAATCAGAGTTGATGCTGCTTCCGCAAAAAGTTGAGCGGATACTTGCACATACTGAAAATATTCAAAAATGTGCAAGGGCTTACGCTTCGACAAAAGATTTTATTTATATCGCACGGGGAATAAACTTTCCGACAGCGCTCGAGGGTGCACTAAAACTTAAAGAAATCAGCTATATTAACGCAACAGGCTATCCTGCAGGGGAGCTTAAGCACGGGCCTATTGCAATGCTGGATGAAACAATGCCGGTGCTTTCAATTCTGATGCGCGGTTGCGTTTACGAAAAACTACTATCCAACAGTGAAGAGGCTAAAGCGCGTAATGCAAGAATGATTGCGTTGACAAATTCTGATGATGAAAAGTTAGACGATTTGTTTGATTATATAATAAGAGTTCCGGAGGTGCAGGAACTGTTCTCGCCTGTAATTGCGATGGTTCCGCTGCAGCTTCTGGCTTATTATATTGCGGAATTTCTCGGCAAAGATGTTGACCAGCCTAGAAATCTCGCAAAGTCGGTAACTGTTGAATAATAAAAAGCCCTCTTAAGAAAGAGGGCTTTGTTTAGTTACTTAGCAGATTTTAAGAAATCATTCCAGTAATCCCCGTCGCCTTCAGGGTTTTTGTCCGCCAGTGCATAAGCCGCACAGCCATACTGGTATTTTTCTAATAGATTTACTTTACAATCTTTATAAAAGAAATTCCCGGTCGCTGAAGTATTATTTGTCGTATTGTTTTTATTATCCTGTCCCATAGGAATAACAAAGCCATCCGTTGTAAACACAAACAGGAAAACATCCATCCCGTACCTGTTAGGCTTTTTTTGCCCGTTAATATCAACACATACCACGGGGCCGTTTTGTCCTGCAGCAGGAGAATCGTTGAAAGCGTAAAGTCTGCCTGAAACATCAGACCGGAACCCTGACACATCACAAATCATTTTAACTTCTCTGCTTCCTGTAATTGCATGTATAGGATAGGGCATTGTGTCAATCTGGCTGTTATCTTCATCATGGTCATTGTATGTCCAGTCGCTGATTACAGAAACTCCTTTCATGTATTTAGGAAATTCGTTTAAAAATTTTTTAAGATTATTCTGTCCGTTGCTGTAAACGGTATATTCAGAAACAGAAATACCGTTATCGTTGTAGAACATTCTTGCGAC
>CASFGU010000011.1 GCA_949294395.1 uncultured bacterium | reverse complement strand
TTTGATAAGTTAATAAAATTCACATATACTGTCAGGGGGATCTGACAGGCTGTGCGTCCTTAGTTCAGTTGCCCAGCAAGCCGTCGGGATTGCGTTAGTTCATAATAAGTTCTACCAACTGAACAAGGGTTTGATAAGTTAATAAAATTTACATATACTGTCAGGGGGATCTGACAGGCTGTGCGTCCTTAGTTCAGTTGGTAGAACGTCGGTCTCCAAAACCGGATGTCGAGGGTTCGAGTCCTTCAGGGCGCGATTTATTAAAAATAGGAAAATACAATATGATGGATCCAAAATTAGAACAAATAGTAAATTCAATACAAAGCTACTTCCGCGGTGTCAGAACCGAATGGGGCAAGATTAACTGGCCGGAAAAACGTCAGGTCGTTACAGAAACCGTCTTTGTAATAGTTATTGTGTTTGTTTTTACTGTTGCAGTCTATTTGATGGATATTATTTTTAAAGGTTTACTCGGAATTTTCAAGTAAGAAAATTAATTAAAGATAAGGTGGCTTATGACTAAAAAAGAAAAATCAATGGAAGAAGAATTGAACGAAGATAAACAGCGCGAAGCTGAAGAAGTTCTGGCCAAAGAAGAAGAAAAAAAAGCGAAAAAGAATCAAAAACGCTGGTATATAGTCCACACATATTCAGGATACGAAAACAAAGTTAAAGTAAACCTTGAAAAACGTATTGAATATATGAATATGGGTGACAAAATTTTCAGAATAGAAGTTCCGCAAAAAACAGTTACCCAGATGCGCGGCGGTAAGAAACAGGAACGTGAAGAGAAAATCTTTCCGGGTTATGTTCTAGTCGAAATGATTATGGATGAGGACAGCTGGTACGTTGTAAGACATACCTCCGGCGTTACAAAATTCGTAGGCTCCGCAAAACGTCCAATTCCGGCACGTGACAGTGAAATCAAAAAAATCATCAACCGCTCAACTTCACAGTCACAGAAAATTGAACTTGACGTTAAAGCCGGCGACAAAGTCAGAATCACCTCAGGGCCTTTCGCAGACTTTATTGCAGACATTATTGAAGTTTATCCTGACAAGTCTAAACTTCGTGCAAACGTTTCAATCTTCGGCCGCGAAACTCCGGTTGAATTGGAATACAAACAGATAAATAAGATTTAGTGCGAACGCGTCAAATGTAACGGCCTTGCGGTTCAAATTCGTTTACAGGCAAGCGAAACTGGCAGAAACAGACCGTACAACATGACGAAAGAGCAAAAAATATTAAAAACTTAAACTAACAGTACAAGAAACGTGGAAGGATTTTTGCCACGGCCGGCAAAAACCGCTAGTACCACAAAAGGAGAACAAAATGGCTAAAAAAGTAGTAGGAAAAATCAAGCTTCAAATTGAAGCAGGAAAAGCAAACCCGTCACCTCCGGTAGGTCCGGCTTTAGGTCAGCACGGTGTTAACATCATGGATTTCTGCAAACAGTTTAATGCTAAAACTGAATCACAGGCAGGATACATTATTCCGGTAATTATTGATGTTTACGAGGACAGAAGTTTCTCATTTATCATCAAATCACCTCCGGCACCTGTATTGATTAAAAAAGCTTTGAATCTTTCTAAAGGTTCTGCTGTTCCGAATAAAGACAAAGTTGCAGAAATTACAAGAGAACAACTCGAAGAAATCGCAAAAATCAAAATGAATGACCTTAACGCAACAACTATGGAAGCTGCAGTAAAAATGATTGCAGGTTCTTGCAGAGCAATGGGCGTTACAGTTAAAGAATAGTAAATGGAAGGAGTTAAAACTCCGCTAACACCATGAAAGGAAATTTAAAATGTCAAAATTAACTAAAAAACAGAAAAAAGTGCAGGAAATGCTTGCAGACTTTACCCAGCCAGCAACTGCAGTAGATGCGCTTAAAAAATTACAGGAAATATCAAAAGAAACATCAAAGTTCAACGAAACAGTAGAATGCCACATGAGATTAGGTATTGATGTTCGTCAGGCTGACCAGCAAATCAGATCAACCGTAGTGTTGCCGGCAGGCCTCGGTAAGACAGTAAGAGTTTGCGTTATAGCAAAAGGGCCTAAAGCTACTGAAGCAAAAGACGCAGGCGCAGATTTTGCAGGTGCTGAAGAAATTATTGATAAAATTTCAGGCGGCTGGTTTGAATTTGATACACTTATTGCAACACCTGATTGTATGGGTATGCTCGGCAAATTAGGTCGTGTATTAGGGCCAAAAGGCTTGATGCCAAACCCTAAAACAGGTACAGTTACAATGGATGTAGCAAAAGCTGTTAAAGATGCTAAAGCCGGTAAAGTTGAATTCAGAGCAGATAAACAGGGGATGATTCACTGCCCTATTGGTAAAGCAAACTTCTCTAACGAGGATCTTGTTAAAAACTATGCAACTTTGGCAGACGCAATCCTCAGAGCAAAACCATCTTCTGCAAAAGGTACGTTTGTAAAATCAGTTTACCTTGCAACAACAATGGGACCTGGTATAAAATTAGATCCTAAAACATTTGCAGCAGAAGTAAAAGAATTAGTTTAATTCTAAATTCAAAAAAAGCCCCCGAAAATTTCGTGGGGCTTTTTTTTATTGAAAAAATAAGATAAATATGTTAGAATAATAAAAAAAGGAGGATACATTTATGCAAAACACAACTATAGCTTCAAAACTCAGAGGGGGGGGGGGCTTTGCTAGCCTAAAATTCGCTCAGGACAAGAATTTCTGGCACTCACTTTTAGAAAATATTAAGCGTTTAGATTTTTTTAAATCTTTTTCCATTGCGGACGCTATACCCTCTCCCGAATTTGTAAATTCGCTCACGCTCATTAACAAATTCTGCCCTCAGCACAAGGCATACAGGGTCACTCGCTTCGCAGGGCTCAGCGGTTCCCTTTGTATCACAGTGAGAGAGGGCAATAAAAGACTATCCGGCAATAAGGTGCGATATGAGGACAACAGAACATGTCATCCTGAACTTGTTTGCCTTCTTTTGCCGAAAACTTG
>CASFGU010000010.1 GCA_949294395.1 uncultured bacterium | reverse complement strand
CTACTTGCCCCCCCCCCCGTAAATCCTTGCTATACTTGCGTTTTCCATCGTTTAATCTCCTTTGCTTTTTCTTTTTTATTACTTTTCTTTGGAATATCTATATATGTTTTCGAGACGTTAGCGGGAGCGTGTTCGAGAAAACATTTATAGATATTCCTCTTCGTGTACTCTTTATTTTTGTGATGCTGAATCAAGTTCTGAGCCTGCCCTGAATTTAGTTCAGGGATGACAATGTTTTATTTTGTCATGCTGAACTTGTTTCAGCATCCCTTTGACTTTTCCACTGTCTTTTTTATTATAATCTATTTTTCTTTTCTTTTCAAGGCATCAAGATCAGACTGTATTTCACGCGCCTTTTCGTTAAGTTTGTTATAAACCTGCGAATTTATCTCCCCGCCGATAAGTATAAGAACCGATGTATAGTAAAGCCATACCATCAAAACAGCAAACGCTCCGATTGTGCCGTATACCATGTTATAGGTTTTCAGGTTGTTTACGTAAATCGAAAATCCCCACGAGCCGACCAGCCAGAAAATCGTAAAGAAAAAAGTTCCGGGAATTGCACTCTTGCGCTTGAACCTCTCATTCCCGCGTAAATCCGGCAAAATATAATAACTTAAAAACGCCATCAGATACAATGCCGCAAACGCAATAGGCCAGCGCAGCGTCAACAGCGTAATCGCAACCCCTTTTGACATGTGAAAATGCGTCATCATAAACCCGATTATTACTTTGCCGAATACGATAAGGTTTATTGTCAAAAACATTACCATTGTATCCACGATTACCATTAAAAATGATAAAATCCTTGTATAGACAAAGTTTCTGGTCTCCTCAACCTTGTACGCCCTGTTTAATCCTTTAAGTACAACTGCCATAGCATTTGTTGAAAGTATCAGAGTGACGCAAAAACCTATTATTGCCATAAGCCGCCCGTGTGAAAATATCATTGCTTCCGACAATACGGTTATAATAAGCTCCATCGCCTGCTCCGGCATAAACGTTGACAAAAATGCCAGAATAGGATCCATCAAAGATTTATTGCCCATCCATCCGAAAACAGCAGTCAAAAACAGCATAAACGGAAATATTCCTATAACCATCATAAAACCCATCTCGGATGCCATTCCGTAAAAATCGTTCTTTATGACGGAAATAACCAGACGCTTTATCGCTCTATAAAAACCATCTAATTTTATATTGAACTTTTTTTTCATGCCTTTTGTTTTCTGATTTCCGCCAACAATTTTTTAACAGTTTCCTGCGGGTTTGCTTTTATAACACATCCTGCGGCAAGCCTGTGTCCGCCGCCGCCAAAGACAGCACAAATTTCCGCAACATCAATATTTTTACTGCGCATGGATACCTTGGAAAGATTTGCACCGAGTTCTTTCACAACAAATGCCGCTTCCGTTGTAGAAATAGCCCTTAACTTTTCTGTCAAACCCTCCGTGCAATCTTCACCCGCTCCAAACTTTTCCATATCCTTTTTGTAGACAATTGTATATGCAATGCTGTTATCATCTTCAAAAACGGATTTCCCGACACAATACGCCTGAAATAACACGAGTTCCTTAGAATTATTCTCGTAACAGTATTTGTAAACCTGCGACGGCTTAACCCCGAGCGCCACAAGTTCCGAGGCAAAATTCAGAGCGCGCGGTGTCGTGTTATCAAACCGGAAAGAACCGGTGTCCGTTAATATTGCCGTATAAAGACAAACTGCTGTGTCAGTGCTGATTTTCCAGCCGGTATTTTTCATAATCCTGTATAGAACCTCGCCGGTTGAACTTGCCTCAGGCTCAACAAAATTTATCTCTGCATAGCTATCGTTTGTTTTGTGGTGGTCAAGGTTTGCGGTATGTGCTGCCTTTTCAAAAAACACAGAGGCGTCGCACATTCTGTCATAAGATGCCACATCAACATTTATCACCAGATCATATTCTCTTGATTTGTCAAATTCAGAGATATGCTTTGCCTCTTTTACATAAGGCAAAAACTCGTAAATCGCCGGAAGCTTTGATAACATAAGCATATCCGGTTTCTTTTTGAAATTATCCTTAATCGCGGAATAAAGCCCGCACATAGAACCGAGCGTATCGCCGTCAGGATTTAAGTGGGAAATAATCAATATATTTTTGGAGGCTTTTATGATATTATGTAATTGAATGCAATCCATTCAAACATACTATCACAAAAAAATCGGGAACGCAAAATTGAAAAAAGTGCTATACACAGACTTTGTCGGAACAGATACAATAATCGCGGAACTGCTTGAGGATAAGACTTTCAAAAAAGCAATGACGCGCAGCAACCTGTACAAATTCTGGGCAAAAGCTGCGGGCGCAAAATTTGCCTCAAAATCAAAACCTTATTCCATGATGGGCGGAAACGTAATGGTCATAGCGTGTGAAAACTCAATTGTAGCACAGGAATTAATGCTCAAAAAAACACAGATTTTAGTAAAACTTCAGCCGTATTTGAAATCTTTAAAACTTAATGTCAGAGATTTAAAATTTGACGCCAAACGCTGGGAGGCGGAGTAACAGCAGAGTTATTTTTCCGTAAAATTTATATTGTAATCCAGTATTTCGGCAATTAACGCGATTTCAGTGTAACGTATTGAACCGTAAGTTAATTTTTTGGATAAATTACCGAGAGTATAAGTTTTATTCAACTCTTTGCCGAGTTCTTCTGCAAGCTTTGTTAAGGTTACCCCTCTTCTGGCACACAACAACTTTACTTCATTTTTTATACTCATAACAAAATTGAAGAAGAAATTATTCATAAAAAAAACCGGTAATTTCTTACCGGCAAGCTTTACTTCTAATAAGTAAAGAGGTGATGATTATTTAAGTTTTGCTGTTATATTTTACTTGCTGTAGCCTTATACAGGCCGACAGAATCCACCATGCACTCAACTTTTTGCTGTGCTACCAGCTGGTCGATTGCAAGAAGATTTTCTTTAAACTGGAGCAGGTCAAGTTTGGAGATTGTGCCCTGATTAAATTTATCCTCGTTATAGCTGTAGTCGGCTTTTTCGAGTTGTGATTGTTTCAAAGTCTGCTCCATTTTTGTTTTGTCCATTTTTGAGGTTACAAGAGCATCGTTAACCTCCTGAATTGCAGTAAGGTTTGTCTTGTAGTAATCCTGCAAAATTCTCTCATAAGTCGCTTTTTTTAAACGTAAATTAGCAACCCTTGAACCGCCTGTAAATATCGGAAGCAGCGCACCGCCCGCAAGCGACAGAAGCATATTCTTTGTTGTAAAAATGCTTCCTATATCTCCGGCGTTGAAAAATGCCAGACCGGATATATTTATTGACGGAAGAAATTCTTTCTTCGCAACTCTTACATCAATACCGGCTTTTTCCACCATTAATTCCGCTTTCAAATAATCAGGTCTTTGAACAATAATGTCTGAAGAAATCGACTCCGGAACTGTTCTGTCAAATTTTAAACTGTCAAGAGATGATCTTTTTATCTCTCCGGCATTTTCAGGGCTTTCACCTAATAACACGCAGAACTGATTTAAGAGGGTTTCTCTCTGCTTTTTAAGTTCAACAAGCTGGGTTTGCCCGCTGACAAGCGCCTTGTTTGCTCTGACTGTGTCCGCAGTAGAAGTCAGACCTTCTTTATTACTCATAACCATAAGGTCATATATTTCCTGACGCGCTTTTACGATTTCTTCCTGAAGTTCAATTGTCTTATCCAGCTTTACAAGATTCAGGTAAACTGTTCCAACCGATGCCGCAATAGAAATATACGCGGCACGCTCATCGAGTTTTGAACCTTCGTAAAGTTTCTTAACAGATTTTGTTTTATCATGATTTTTTAAGAAAATATCAAGTTCATAATTGACAAGAGCAGGTGCAACAAACATCATATCAGTATTTGTCTGCCCCGGCATTTTTGTGAGAGCCGGCGAAAATCCTACACCCGCCTGCGGAAGTTCGTTTGCAAACTGGAGTTTTACGTTCTGGTAATATTCCTCAACATTCAATGTTGCCATTTTCAAATCGTAGTTGTTTCTTACAGCCTGATTTATGTAATCACTGAGAATAGGATCATTAAAACCTGCCCACCATTCTGTATTTACGTAAGCATATTTGTAATCATCCGATACTTTTTTGTTTTTGTTTTTCTTAACCATGCTCTTAAATTGTTTCGGGGAAGATGTATTTGTTTTATCTTCTGCAATAGCAGCAAGCGGCATGACATTCATTGCTGCTAAACTTGCTAAAAGGGTTAATATTACTAGCTTTCTCAATTTCTAATTCCTTCTAAATTTATTACTTGCATTTTTTACAATGATATGTTAGCATACTATTGTTGTAAATGCAACATATTTTTTTTACAACATAAATTAAAATAATAATAAAGAATTGAAAACAATGGAAGAAAAGATAGTAAAACACTTTACTGATAGCATATATTACGAACTTGAAAAAACAGCAAAAGTTTTAAGACTTCTGGGTGCACAGGTTTTTGAAAAAATTGGCGCAGGGATTGGAGCGGACGAGCATGCCGCGCTTGATACAATTTCATGTAATCCGAACATCTGCCAGAGAGATCTTGCAAAATTAATATTAAAAGACAGGGCTAATACAGGAAAGATATTAAATTCTCTTGAGGAAAAAGGACTTATTGAACGTTGTATTGATACTAAAAATAACAGACTTGTTAAAAAAGTTAAAATAACCCCAAAAGGCGAAGAAGCTTTAACATATATAAATAATCAATTAGAAAAAATGTTTAACGAACACCGTACAACATGCAAAATCAGCCATAATGATATTAACAAAATTCAGGATTCGTTAAAACGTCTGCGTTTAAGTTTTGAAGAACTTATAGATATGAAAATATAATTAATTAATTTAAATAAAAATGAGGTCAAAAATGGAAGAAGAAAAAACAACAGAAATTAATGAAGAGGAGAAAAAACAACCCCCTAAAGGCAGAAAAAGAACAATCGGCGCAATTATAGGGATACTGATTGCGTGCGGTGTCGGATACTTTGTATATGAAGCCATGACTTACCAGTCAACCGATGATGCTTATGTAGAAACAACAACCGTTCAGGTGTCGCCAAAGATTTCAGGCCATATTACAAAAGTTTACGTAACCGATAACCAGCCTGTGAAAGCCGGCATGGTCGTTGCGGAAATTGATGACACTGATTATAAAGTCGCACTGGAAAAAGCAGAAGCAAAGTATCAGAAAACTTTACTTGATCAAAATAATGCAAAAGCGAACTTTAAAGCAATGCAAACTAATATAGATGTTGCGAAAAAAGATTTGGACAGATATACAAAACTTTTTGAATCAGGAGCAGTGTCAAAACAAACTCTTGATAATGCACAGGCAAAATATGATGCTGCACAGGCAAACTTAATGCAGGCAGAGCAGTCGTTGTTGTCAACAACAGATAACAAAGTTGCGGATGCTAATTTAAAAGAAGTTAAAGCAGAACGAGATCAGGCAGAATTAAATTTAAAATACACAAAAGTAATAGCACCTCAGGACGGAACAGTTTCCGGCAGACGTGTAGAAGTCGGTATGTATGTTCAACCGGGTTCGCCTCTGTTTGTAATAGTTCCGAACGATGTCTGGGTTGTGGCAAACTACAAAGAAAACCAGTTAAGACACATGAAACCTGAACAGCCTGTTGATATTAAAATTGACACTTATCCTGATCATGTATTCAAAGGTAAAATCGACAGTATTCAAAGAAGTTCCGGCGCAAAGGCAAGCTTATTCCCGCCTGAAAACGCTGTGGGATCTTTCGTAAAAATCGTACAGAGAATCCCTGTAAAAATCGTATTCACCGAAAAAATTGACCCGGAGGAATACAACATAGTTCCGGGGATGTCAGTTGTACCAAAGGTTAGAATAAGAGAGTAAGAAAGAGGGAGAATTGAAAAAGTGAGTGAGGCATAAAAACCGGAACTCACTTTTTTCAGAAAGGCTAAAAACTTGAACGCCGACCACAGAAAACGGCGTTGTAACCTTAGAAGGAAAATTATGGCACAGGAAGAAAATATCCAGACAGAAGAATGGCAGCCAAAAACTAATCCTTGGCTGATAATTATGCCGGTAATCCTTGCGACATTTATGTATGCGCTGGATGAAACCGTTGCAAACGTAGCACTGCCGCATATTGCAGGAACATATTCCGTCAGTAATCAGGAATCCATCTGGGTTCTGACAAGTTATTTGATGGCGAGCAGTATTGTAATTCCTATGATAGATTTTTTCTGTAAATTTATGGGAAGAAAAAACTGTTTTATGCTCGGGGTTTTTATCTTCACCCTTGCGTCATTCTTATGCGGGGTGGCGAATTCAATCGGGATGATTGTAATTGCGCGTGCAATGCAGGGGTTTGGAGGCGGCTGTCTTATGCCGATGGCGCAGGCGATTACTATGGAATGCTTTAAAGGTGAAGCAAGAAATAAGGCGATGGCTGTATTCGGGCTTGTCGTTGTTGTGGCACCTATCCTCGGGCCTGTTATGGGCGGGTATATTACCGAGAACTGGTCGTGGCCGTATATTTTCTTTATAAATGTTCCGTTTGGATTTTTCTGTATTGCATTAGCGAAAAAATTCCTTGAGGATCCGCCTTATGCAAGACGCCAGCCTAATACACATCTTGATAAATTCGGATTTTTATGGCTTTGCGTATGGCTTATACCTTTGCAAATTGTATTTGATAAAGGTAACGACGCTGACTGGTTTAATGCGCCGTGGATTTGCTGGTTAAGTGCCATTGCACTACTGGGATGTGTTTTCTTCTTTATATCTCAGGTAATCGGCAAAAAACCGCTTATAAAACTCGACGTATTAAAAGACGGCAACTTTCTTTGCGGAACCATAATGCTGATATTATTGAACGGAGTTTTACTTGCGTCACTTGCAATATTGCCGCAGTTACTCCAGAATATGATGGGATATGACGCATTTACAAGCGGGGTTGCGATTATGCCGCGCGGACTCGGGGCGTTTATGGCGCTTGCGATTTTTGCGGGTGTGGGCGGACGTATAAGCTACAGAAATTACGGTATTATCGGACTTCTCTGTATGGGGCTCGGCGGCTGGATGCTGAGTGAATTGAACTTACAAATAAGCATGATGAATATTGTTATCCCGAACTTTGTATTCGGTATCGGGCTTGTGTTTACAATGATGCCGATTACGACATTATCCTGTATTACATTGAAGGATGAACAGATGACAAACGCCTCGGGGTTTCAGAACCTTTTAAAAACAATCGGCGGCGCTATCGGAACTTCTCTTGTTGCAACAATGATTTCAAGATTTTCTCAGGTTCACCAGAACGGACTTGTTAAATCCCTGACTGATGTAAATAATAATTATGCGGATAGATTAAGTTCTTATGCCGGCTCGTTTATCCATCAGGCAGGCGATATGTTCAATGCAACGTATATGGCAGGAAAAATGCTCTATAACCAGCTTATACAGCAGTCGACTCTATGTGCGTATATGACAACTTTTAAAGTGTTTGCGATTGCGTGCTTTATTTTAATACCAGTTCTGTTTATACTAAAAAGTGAAAGAAAAGTAAAACATCAGGAAGTTGTATGTCAGACGAACGAGCAATAGAAGAATGGAAACCGACCGTTAACCCGTGGATAATGGTAATCCCCGTGATGCTTGCAGTATTTATCTACGTACTGGACGGCACAATAGGAAACGTTGCACTTCCATATATGGCCGGAAGCTTCTCGGCAACACGAGATGAATCCATGTGGATTTTGACAAGTTACTTAATCGCAGCGGGAATTGTAATTCCTGCTGTTGATTTTTTCAGCAAAGTGTTCGGGCGTAAGAACTTTTTTGTAATAAGCATTTTAATGTTTACTATCGCCTCAATGCTCTGCGGTATGGCGAAAAATATTGAATTTATGATATTTGCAAGGGTATTGCAGGGTTTTGGCGGCGGCGGAATTCTGCCTATCACACAGGCGATTATGGTTGAGAGTTTTCCGAAAGAACAGCGCGGGCTTGCGATGTCTATTTTCGGTATGGGGGTAATTTTAGCCCCTATTATAGGGCCTGTTCTAGGGGGATGGATTACAGATAACTGGACGTGGCCGTGGATTTTTTATATAAACGTTCCGTTTGGCTGTGCCGCGGCAATCCTTTCCCACAAACTGGTTGAGGATCCGCCTTATGCAAAGAAACAGAAAAATGTAAAAATTGATACTCTTGGATTTTTCTATCTTACAATCTGGCTTGTAACCTTTCAGACTGTGCTTGATAAAGGCAACAACGACGACTGGTTTGCCGCAACATGGATTAGATGGACATTCGGAATTTCTATGGTGGCGTGTTTCTTGTTTTTCCACTCACAGCTTACAAGAAAAAATACCCTCATTGATTTAAAAGTTTTTAAAGACAAAAACTACACGGCAGGAACGATTATACAGGTCGTAATTCAGGCGGTATTGTATGCGTCTTTAGTAATTCTTCCGCAATTTTTGCAGAGTATGATGGGATATACGGCGTTCTTAAGCGGCGCTACAATGATGCCGAGAGGATTCGGAAGTTTAACTGCCATGGTTTTAACGGCTACCCTTTCAAATCGAATTGATAACAGGCTTATGGTAGTGGCAGGATTATCACTAATCGGCGGTGCAGGGCTGGCTTTCGGTATGTTGAACCTTCAGATTTCCAATATGAATATCGCAATTCCTAACTATTTTATGGGAATGGGAATGGGTCTGGCTATGGTGCCTATTATGAATCTTTCTGTTGAAACCCTCAGAAACGACCAGATGACAAACGCGACAGGTATCCAGAACTTATTAAAAAATATCGGAAGTGCTGTGGGAACTTCACTGGTTGCCACAATGCTTACACGTTTTGCGCAGGTTCATCAGTATATGCTTGTCGGCAAATGCAACGAATTAAACAACGTATTTATAGAAAGGGTTCAATCTACCGCATCGGCACTGACGGCTTATGCAAACCAGAGTATGGCGCATTATATGGCGCAGTATTCTATGTATGGCAGCCTTGTTGAACAGGCAAACCTCTGGGCGTTTATAGATTCATTCAGAATTTTCGGGCTTATCTGTTTCCTTGTAATTCCGCTCATGCTTTTATTTAAGAAACCTAAAAAAGCCGGAGCTCCTGTAGAAGTCAAAGAATCTGTCATGAAGGATTAGGTCATTACCGGTTTTATTCTTATCTTCATTCACTTTAGTTCTCAGTAACTTATTTAATCCGGCAGGAAGCCCGAAATCAAGTGTTCCCATAACTATGGCAAGATTAACCAGATATAATCCTACTCCTGCTTTTTGTTTTTTGCCGGTCTTTTACTTTCCTGTCGGATTAGTAAATCCGACGATGAAAAGTTGAATGGTTGAACGGGTGATTGGTTTGAAAAAACCCTCCGGCGCATTCGCGCCACCTCCCTTACAAGGGAGGTATTAGTTATACTACCCCTTTTGTAATGGGCATTGTTAACTTTTTATTTTTTGTCCTCCCCTTGCGGGAGGACCGAAATCTTCGATTTCAAGGAGGGGTTATTCAATGATAAGTTAACAAATCCCTTAGGAAGGGAGTAAAATAGGTCGGATTTCCTAATCCGACAGGAATTTGTTTTGAGGCACAGTAGTATTAGTTTTCGAAACGATAGCGGGAGCAGCGCGGGAGCGTGTTGAGAAAATTAATACTACTGTGCTTGATTTAAAAGCAATCTTTCGTCGGATTTGCAAATCCGACTATACTAATGTCAAACCGTTCACCCTTTCACCCATTCAACTTTTCAACTTTGTTAACCCCCTCACCCTTCACTTTTTGTCGCACTTAACGTCTTTTTTAACGAATTTCAACCACAACAATTTCGGGCAGACAATTAAACCTGATCGGAAGAATGCTTGTACCGAGTCCGCGTGTGACAAACATTTTCCCGCCGCGGGTTTCAAAAAGCCCGTATGCGTATCTGGTTCCGTATTTTGAAGGAACAGTTAACGGCTTAAAAAGAACCACCTGCCCGCCGTGCGTGTGCCCTGACAGCAGCAAATCCACCCCTTCAGGAACATCCTCTATCACATCCGGCGTATGCGAAAGAAGTATCAGAGGAGATTTCACTCCGCGCAGAGCTTTTTCAATATCAGGGTTTCCGGTCTGCAAATCCTCCACCCCCGCAACCGAAAATCTCTCTAAATCCCGCGATGAATTTTCAAGAACTGTAATACCGGCAGCTTCAAAAGCTTCTATTATATCTTTCTTCCCCTGCCAGCCGTCATGGTTTCCCATAACAGCAAAAGTTCCGTACTTAGATTTCAGAGCGCCCAGACCTTCCGCAATAGTCCCAAGATTAAGCGTGTTTCCTTTTTTATGACCGTTCACGTAATCCCCGCCGAGAAAAATAACATCCGGATTCTGCTCATTTATCTTCTTCACTATCCTCGCAAGCCGGTGCCTCTCATAAGGTTTAAAGTGAAAGTCCGACGCAAAAACTATCCGCAGCCCCTTCATTTTTTCGTTCCTAATCTCAACACGCTTCACAGTCAAAATATTCGGTTCCACGACCGTGACGTAAATTACAAAAATTATAAATAGTACAAAAATCCATTTCATAGATTATATTCTACAATAAATATTTAGTGTAATATTAATATATTGAAAACCTCTAACTGACACACCTCCTGCGGTGCAAAATGAGAGCAGCCATGAAGAAAGACAATATAGCATTAATAGGCATGATGGGCAGCGGAAAAACAACCGCGGCAGAAGAATTACACAGGGTTTTAACTGACTACAGCCTTGTAGATATAGACAGCGAAATAGAAAAAGGCTCCGGCAGAAAAATTTCGGAAATTTTTCTCAAGTTCGGCGAGGCAAGATTTCGCGAACTTGAACGGGAAAAAATTAAAAAGTTTTCTGCCCTTAAGCATCAAATAATTGCCTTAGGCGGTGGAGCGTTTGAAGATGAAGCCAACCGTTCAAGACTGCTTGAAAACTGCACTGTTATCTATCTTAAAGCTTCACCCGAGGAAATTTACAAAAGAATAAAACAGGAAACCCACCGCCCGCTTCTTGCCAAAAACTTTTCAGTAGAGCGGATTGCAAAAATTTCTAACGATCGCGCCAGAAATTACGAAAAAGCCGACTTTACAATTGACACCGATAACAAAACTCCCTATGATGTAGTTAAAGAAATTCTCGGAGTTATAAATGGCTGAATTATCCGTAAACATAAATTCCACAGCAAAAAGCTATCCTATTATCATTACAAATGACGATATTTCCGCACTGCGTAAAAAAATACTCTCCTTTGCCACCGGCAAAAAGTTTCTGGTTATTTTGTCCGAAAAAGTTAACAAGCTATACGGCAAAACGCTCGGGTTTGAAAAAGAGGAAATATTCATCCTGAAAGACGGCGAAAAGGAAAAGAATTTCAAAAATTACCGCAAAATTCTTATTCAGGCGCTGAAAATGCAGCTAACCCGCGGCGATACAATTATTGCAATCGGCGGCGGCGTTGCCGGTGATATTGCAGGGTTTGCGGCGTCTACATATATGCGCGGAATTAATTTTATTCAGGTGCCGACAACCCTTCTAGCCTGCGTTGACAGTTCAGTCGGAGGCAAAACAGGTATTGACACGGATTTCGGCAAAAATTTAGTCGGCAGTTTTTATCAGCCGAAAGCTGTCATCATTAACACAAACTTTCTCAAAACTCTTGATGAAAGACAATTTAAAACAGGTCTGGGCGAGGTTGTAAAATACGCTTTTATTGAAAAGTCCTGCCGCTGCAGCGATGACTTAAACTTCACAAACTTTCTGAGTGAAAATGTTGGAAAAATTCTGGAAAGACAGCCGAAAATTCTGGAAAAATTAATCGAAATCTGCATTAAACTGAAAGTTTCTGTTGTAGAAAAAGATGAGCAGGAAAGCGGATTGAGAAAAATTCTCAACTTCGGGCACACATACGGGCACGCCATTGAAAAATTTACAAACTACAAAAAATTCACACACGGCGAAGCTATTGTGAAAGGCATGATTTTCGCGTTTAATCTGGCTGTCAGACGTAAGCTTATTGATATCAACTACAAATACTTTGCCGATGATGTAATAAAAAAATTTAATTTCACAAAAATTCCTGATTATCCGTTAGAAAAGATAGTTAATATTATGAAAATGGATAAAAAGGCAGATTCTGATTACATAACATTCATTCTGCCAGTTGACTACTCCTGTGTTGAAGAATTTAAGCTTACGGAAAATGATATACTGTTGAACAAAGTTGAACAGGAAAAGGGTTAATTTATTTAAGGCAATAAGGGGTAGGTCGGATTTACTAATACGTTAAGTGCGACAAAAAGTGAAGCGTGAAGCCTGTACTATCACTCTTCACTTGAGGGCATATTTTTAGCATTAAAATTTACCACAACCTGCCTGCTACTAACTAATTGTAAATATTTGTAAAGTAGCAATTAAGCTTTTAGCAAAAATTTATTTTATATCTTTTAATTAAGACAATATTATGTGAAAGGAGAATTAATGTTTAATATAGATTATAAGCCAATTGTTTTAGCGGCTTCTTTGTCAGCTGCATCTACTGTTTCTACCGGGGCACAAAATCTTACAAAACAAGAGATTGTACACGAATTTAAAATTGCGGATGAAGATCAAAGTTATAAACTTAATATAATGGAATATCTAAACTATGTAGCAGCTCAAAATATGCAACCATCTGATTTAAACAGAATAATCAATCTGGAAGTTCAGAAATTTAATACTGCAGATAAAAATAAAGACGGAGAACTTAATATTGATGAATTTACAGCAATAAAGAATGGAAAAGTTCAGATTAAATCTCAAAAAACTGCTAGTGAAATAAAAATAGATAAAGAAAAAGCAAAAAAAGAGGCTGCATATATAATTCAGGATTTAAAAGAAGCTTCTGACACAAGACTATTCCATAGAGTATCGCTAACAAAACTTCAAGCCGGATTGAAAAAAATAAATACTTCGAATGTAGTAGAAGTGCTTACAACTTATACTACTCGATTGAGCAATGGTTCTGAAAGAAAAACTCCGGGTGCTAAACATGTTAAAAATACAATAGCATGTTTATACAGAGAAAATCCGGCAGCACAAAATGCAGAAAAGTCTCGGCTTTATAAATGCCTGGAAGAAAGAGCTCAAAATGCAGGTTGTATAAACTTGTATAACCGTATAAAACAAGAATATCAGCGTGATGGGCACAATTACAACGACACTATGCTTAAATTGGCTACAATCATTTCTGCGGCTGAAGAAAATTAATCCGGATTCGTAGCTTGAACATCCTGTCCGACAAGAATTAATAGAACACCAAAATGCAGCGGATTAGCAGGTTGGGCATGTATGATAATCCCCCCTTTTTAAAGGCATTGTTAACATTTCATTGCAATAAATTTTAAGATTATTGTCCTCCCCTTGAGACCCTGCCGCCCGCCCCGAAAATGGCGGGAACGGGAACGATTAAGTATCGTTTTGCAAGAGGTAACGGCTCTCTGATTTCGAGGAGGGGTTATCAATGAAAAATTAACAGACGCCGTTTTAAAGGGGAAATTTAAGGGGGATTTTCTCTCAATCAGCCGCCGCCGGAATGCACGCCAGCTAAAGGCTTTAACCTCATCAGTTTCCTGCAATCCTTGTCCTGTACTGATTAAGGAGCTATTTCCCTCCCCCCACCCCACCTATCCTTGCTATACTTGGCATTTCCCTTTATTTAATATTCTTTGTTTTTGTTACGTTGCTCTTTTTTAAATTAAATAAAAAACTTTTCGAAGCGATAGTGGAAGCAGCGAGCGAGCTTGTCCGAGAAAAGTTTTTTATTATAAACTATTGAGCAGTTTTTAAGATTAAAATTTTTTATGTTAATATAAACAGGTAGAAAAAAGGGGCTAAATCAATGTTTGACAACAGAGTTAATGTTTTAAAGGCGCTTGCTATCCTGCTTGTGGTATCTGGACATCTGGAGTTTTCGCTTCTGGGAATGTTTACACCGTATTCGTTCCAGCTGGCGTTGTTTTTCTTTATCTCGGGATACTTGTTTAAGGAAAAATACCTTGATGACGTTGCAAACTTCTTTGAGCGGCGTGTAAAAACTCTTTTAGTTCCGTATTTTCTATATAATATTTTTTATCTCGTGGTGACTGTTGTTGTTGCAAAGCTTACCGGAAAATGGTGGGGTATGCCTTTAAGTTTGAAAAACTTTTTCATCACTCCGTTTCTTAACGGGCATCAGTTTGACCTTTCATGCCCGCTGTGGTTTGTAACCCAGCTGTTTATGACTATGATTACTTTCCTTTTTGTATTCAGAATTTTAAAAGGAATCAAAGACAACAAAATTTTTCATCTGATTGTATTCGCTCTGATGGGATTTCTTGCAATACCGGTTTCCAAAATCGTTCCGGTAACCCCTGTTATGCTTGTCATCATAAGGTTGATGTTTTCAATGTTTTTTGTTTATCTCGGATATTTCTACAAACAGTATATTCAGGACAAATATGATATTTTCACAATAAAATGGGCGGGGGCAGTCATAGCATTACAGTCGGTTTTGTGGATGTTTAACAGGGATTACGATCCGGAGCACGGTATTGGTTTAAGTTACGTACTTGTCTGGGCAAGATTTGACCAGCAGCTTATTGTTCCTGTAATCACCGCACTCACAGGCATCTGGGCTTCGCTTTTGACCGTAAAAATTTTCTATCCGTATCTAAAAGACTGCAAATTTATTAATTACATGGGCAAAACAACCTATCATATTATGGCAAACCATTTGCTTGTTATGTATATAATTACCGCTATCTTCCTCAAAATAAACGGAATTCCGATTTCAGTGCGCGAAAACCACGACATATACTGGATTTATAACCCTGTCCAGACAACTTATCTTTACTTTGTCCTGACAATGGTTATCACAACTTATGCAGGAGTCGGCCAGCAAAAATTCTGGAAAAAAATTAAAGAAATATTTTCCAGAAATGAAAACGTTGAAAACGCTTCTGTTGAACAAAAATAAAAAAATCATCATCTTTTTATGTAAAAAAATCCCAACCGCCTTCAATTTTATCTTCAAGGGTTTTTAAAAGTTCTGACGGCCGCACTCCCAAACCTATTGCCAGACGCCAGAAAGTTGTAAGCTGCGGATCCTTTTTGCCGTCCATTATGTAATGCACCACACTGCGCGGCAAATCACATTCATAAGCCAGAATTGATTTTCGCTTTTTCCCGCTCAGTTCTCTTACAGTTTTCCCTAATAATTGACAGATTTCCTGATTCTTTTTAGTTCGAGAAGGTTGCATAAATTTATATTTCCCACTATGTTGCAGCCTTATTTCACGTCGTCTTTAATAACAATCAGATTGTTCATAATTTTCATAGCACATGTAGGGAGCACAACATGTTCCAAACCGTCTGCAATACTGATAATCTTGCCTGCGCCAAGAACGACATCTTCACCTTTGTACATGAATTTGTAATCAGTTTTTCTGTCTGAACGGATAGTAACTTTGTCCATTTTGTGTCCTTTCTTTTCTTTTTTATAAAAATAATAACAAAACTATTTATCTTCCATAATACCCAGAGGATTAAAAAACACGCCCTCCTGCATTACCTCGTCATACAAATCCTCATCAGCCTTGAACTGTTCTTCCGTATATGGATACAGGTCAATTGTCACCTCGAGTTCTGTTTCTATTTTCCCGACAAGAGGCCAGATTTGTTCACGCTTTGATTTATCTTCAATATCAAACAGAGCAACGATTTCAATATCTTCGTCCTCGTGCTCTTTGCCGTCAAGGTAAGCCCCGAAAAGATACAACCCTTTGTAATCTTCAAATCTTTTTCTAAAGGCGTTAGAAAGCCTTTTTATAACTTCATGAATCTGACCTGCCATATTTTTTACTCCTTATTTTTCAAGCTGATTTAAAACCATGTTTCTATCAACTGTGACCTGTTCAGATGTTTCAAGATTTTTCACTGAAACTTTATTTAAATTAATTTCGTCTTCGCCTAAAATAATCGCAAATTTTGCGGTCTTAGAAGCTTTTTCAAGCTGTTTTGTAAACTTTTTATTAGATAAATCAAATTCAACTTTTTTGCCGGCATCTCTGAGTTCCTGCGCCAGAGCAAAAGCCTCAAGCGGAGAATTTGAAACAATGTAACCGTCGAGTTTTTCAGGCTCAACCTCCGGCAGAAGCGAGTTTAATCTTTCCATACCCATAGCCCAGCCGACAGCCGAAGTATCTTCGCCGCCGAGATTTTTAACCAGACTGTCATACCGTCCGCCGCCGCAGACTGCATTTTGTGAGCCGAGGTTGTTTGACTTAATTTCAAATACCGTTCTGTTATAGTAGTCAAGCCCTCTCACAAGCAGTTTGTTTTCAACATATTTAACTCCGAGTTTGTCGAGGTATGTTTTTAAACTGCTGTAGTGTTCGGCGCATTCTTCACAGATAAAATCGGACTGAATAACTTTTTGGATTTCCGGTTTTTCAAAAATAGCCTTGCAGGATTCGACTTTGCAATCCAGAAGCCTGAGCGGATTTTTCTCGTACCTGTTCCGGCAGTCCTCGCAGAGGTTCTCAAACTCGGGTTTCAAAACTTCTTTAATTTTAGCCTTGTATTCTTCGCGGCATTTCGGGCAGCCGAGGGAATTTAACTCTACAACGAGGTCATTAAGCCCGAGAGATTTCAAATAATCCACAGCAAGCATAATAACCTCAGCGTCAGCAGATGGTTGTTTTATACCGAACATTTCAACACCAACCTGATGAAACTGTCTTTGTCTGCCGGCCTGCGGGCGTTCATAGCGGAACATCGGGCCTTTGTACCATAGTTTAACCGGAGCGGAAAGCCTTGCCATTCCGTTTTCTATAAAAGAGCGAACCACACCTGCTGTATTTTCAGGTCTGAGCGTAAGCGACCGGTCGCTTTTTTCAAATGTGTACATTTCTTTGTTGACTATATCGGTTGTATCGCCTACCCCGCGTGCAAAAAGTTCTGTTGCTTCAAAAATAGGGGTTCTGATTTCTCTGTAACCATACTTAGAAAAGACCTCTAGAGCTTTTGCTTCCAATCTCTGCCATGCTCCGGCGTCCTGAGGTAAAATGTCTTTTGTTCCTTTGATAACTTTAATTATAGTCATAAAGCAATTATAGTCATTCAGGCTCCAATTGTCAAACAAAAATTAAGACATCTTACTACAATTTTAAGTTTTTATAATCTTCCATGCTGTCGCCGCCGAATTTTAAGAGAAACTCGTTAGCAAGCAGACAGGCAATCCGCGCTTCTGCGACAACAGCACATGCCTCGACTGCACATGTGTCCGAACGTTCAAAATGTGCTTCTGTTTGTTCTAAAGTTCTGGCATCAACAGTTTTTAGAGGTTTTCTGAGGGTCGGTATCGGTTTCATAACAGCTCTAACAACTAAATCTTCACCGTTTGTCATGCCTCCTTCAATTCCGCCGGCATTGTTTGTTTTGCGGTAAATCTTTTCGTTATCAATAAAAATCTCATCATGAAACTCGCTTCCGGACATTTTGTAAGCGTGGTTATCGCCTATAGAAACTGATTTAACAGCAGGAATACTCATAACAGCCTGCGCTATTCGCCCGTCAAGCATTCTGTCCCAGTGAACGTAAGAGCCCAGACCCACCGGAAGATTTTTATATACAACTTCAAATTTTCCGCCGAGAGTGTCACCTGCTTCTTTTGCTCTATCTATTTCCGCGTGCATTTCTTCAATAGTTTTTGCACTACCTATCTGCAATATTTTTGAGGTGCATTCAACGCCGAAAGTTTTCAAAAAAAGCTTAGCCACCGCACCTACAGCGGTTTCTATTGCTGTTTTTCTTGCGCTTGAGCGCTCAAGGATATTACGAAGGTCTTTCTGGTTATATTTTATACTGCCTGCATAATCGGCATGCCCCGGACGGTATTTTGTAAAGGATTTTTCATCAGTTTCGTCAGAAGGGTTAACGCTCATGATTTTTTGCCAGTTTCCATAATCTTTATTATAAATCACAAGAGTAACGGGGGCCCCTGTTGTTTTGCCAAAACGTACACCCGATGTGATTTCTGCAGTATCTGTTTCTATCTGCATTCTGCTGCCTCTCCCGTAGCCCTGCTGACGGCGTTTTAGTTCTGCGTTTATAAAATCAATATCAATTTCAAGGTTTGCCGGAAGCCCTTCAATAATTGCGGTTAAACACTTGCCGTGGCTTTCGCCTGATGTCAAAAATCTAAACTTTTCCATAGATCTATTTTAGCATAAAAAAGGGAAATATGAGAAATTGGGGAATTATATACAAGTTTACACTAAACAATATCGAAATTGTCACCCTGAACTCGTTTCAGGGTCTCGTTAGGTAGAGATGCTGAAACAAGTTCAGCATGACAGTATTACGCATATTTAGTGTAAACTTGTATATAATATCCAAGAAATTGATGCTTGTTGAAAAGTAGTCTTTTTTTTATTGGGCTGCCCAATCTAAATATCTTCTTTAACTAACCTGTCGGATTAGTAAATCTTACCTGCTAACTACTAACTTCAACTTACCAGAAAACAAATAAACCTTTCATCCTTTCAACCCTTCAACTTTTCAACCCTTCAACATTATCGCACCCTCTCCCGTAGGGAGAAGCGACCCCTTCACTCCTCACTCTTCACGGTTCACTTTCTGGCATACTTTAAAAATGTCTGAACTCTGGTCTGCATCAATTCTTCTGTTATCAACCATTTTCCGGAAGGCTGTTTTTTTACAATCATATAAGTTTTAAGTTTATATTTTTCACCGGAAGGCTGGCGCAGTGATGAAATTTTATAGCCGTCATCCAGCTTTTCTGCCTTTATATCTGTATAGGTATTTTTATATTTGCGCATTTTAGCACCTTTTTGACCTATTTTCATCTGTGTTATATAAGTATCGGTATCAGTTTCAACATCAACAAGTTCTCCGTCCGGCTTAATCACCTGACGTATTATTTTTGCCTCGGGCGAGTACATTTTTATTAATTCGGGACTGTAATTATTTGCGGCATTGACATAGGTTTTAAAAAACTTCAAAGCCTCCTGAGCCTCATCAGCAAAAACTTTTGAACCGCTACTAATGACAATAACTGCAATTAAGAATAATAAAAATTTTTTCATTATATGCCCTCCTTAATTTATTTAATTAAATAAACAAGGATTGCAAATTTTTCATCAGACGCATGGTATGTATTTAAGACAGTCTTAAAAAACAGGTTTGTAAATTCAAAGCCGGATAAAGGGTTAAACGGTTCAATAAAAAACCTTATACCCCCTCTCCCGAAAAAGAAAGTCTCGTCGTTTGACAAGACTTATAAATATACATTTACCCCACAATTTTTATAACATAAAACAAAATTTTTGTCAAGCATAATATAAATGTAAAAAACTTGACTTTTTTATTGTAGAAAACTTTGTTCAAAATAGTAGAAAACCATGAAGTTTTCTACACCATTTGGAGGATTTTTTTATTTTATCAAAAATCAGTCAATAACCCGAAAACTTTTCTACAAATTTTCTACAATCTAAAAATCAATCATAATCATATTTTCAAACGGTTTTCTACAAATAATTGCGTATTATTATTACTGTTAATTTAATTCTATATATATTTAATTAATATATATAATGCTGTTAGTGTTCAAAAAAAGAATGGGGGATTTATTAAGTTATAACTAATAAGTTAAATTTTGTTTAAATAATGTTCAGTTATATTTTTATTTATTATATCATAGTTTCATATAAAACAGCAAAGGAGTTAAGGGATGAAATTTGTCATTAAAAAAGAAGATTTGTATAACGGAATTAAGATAGTAGAACGCGCCACAAGCGTCAGAGCCTTGCAGCCGGTTCTTTTAAATATTTTAATAGAAACTATTAACAACAGTACCATTAAACTTGTTGCAACAGATTTGGATTTGACTGTCATTGCCGAAGTTGATGCACAGGTTGAAGAAGAAGGAAAAATTACACTTCCTTCAAAAACTCTCAATGAGATAGTTTCCAAACTCGGCGACAAACTTATTACTTTTGAAATGCCGGAAGGATCAACTTCTGTAAATATAACCTGTCAAAACTCAAAATTTGATATAATAGGTATTTCAGCCTCGGAATTTCCGCCGGAAGTTTACAATATCGAAACTAATGAGGCTGAAAGCTTTGAAATTGAAGTGAAGCCATTGACAAAAGCCGTTAAACAGGCTGGTTTTGCCGCTGCAAGCTATGAAACAAGCAATCTTTTATCCGGTATAGTTCTGGATATTCAGGGTGAAGTTCTGGAGATTGCTTCTACTGACGGAAACCGTCTTGCCAGAGTCCGCGAAAAAATTAAAAATCCGGAAAACAAATCAACACAGCTTATTATTCCGTCAAAAACCCTGAACGAATTTATTAAAATGTCCTCGTTTATTGAAGAAGAAGCTGTTAAAATTTATATGGAAAAAACAAAGATTATTATAAAATCAGAAAAAACAACAACAATATCAAGACTTCTGGAAGGCCAGTTCCCGAAATATAACCAGCTTATACCGGCAGAAAGCCCGAAAACTGCAACTGTAAATGTTTCTCAGTTAATTTCGGCGCTTGAGCGTGTGTCGATTATGGTTAACGAAAAAACAAGTATTGTAAAACTTGAATTTTCACAAAACACTTTGAAGTTGACCGCAGACACTCCGGATTCCGGTAAATCTGAAGAAGAACTTGCAGTAAATTATACAGCAGAAGATTTGACAATTGCTTTTAATTACAAGTTTGTGCTTGAGGCTTTGAAAAACATTGACTGCGAAGAAGTTAACATAGGTTTGAACACTCCGCTGTCGGCAACAGTTTTAAGACCTAACAGCGAAGAAGATTTTGTCTGCCTGATAATGCCGGTTCAGATAAGATAATTATGCTTTCCTGCCGGTGGAGGCATTACCTGCCCGACCTCTGTGGCAAAGTTGAACAGGTGAATAGTTGAATGGTTTAACATTAAATATATCGAAAACTCTTTCAGCTTTATTGTTGTGATGAAAGCCAAACCTTCATTTTTAAGGGAGGTGGTGCGCAGCACCGGAGGGTTTTAATAAAAAATCCCCCTTTGATTCCCCCTTTACCAAAGGGGGGGAGATAATTACAATTACCTCCTTTATAAAGGGAGGTGGCACGATAGTGCCAGAGGGTTTTTCTTCAAAGCCCTCTGCCGGATTAGTATATCTACCTACGTTACTATTCATGAACAGTAGTCTTAGTTTTCGAAACGATAGCGGGAGCAGCACGGGAGCGTGTTGAGAAAATTAATACTACTCTTCCTGTTTTTACCCTCTCCCGAATTTGTAAATTCACTTTTGTTCATTAACAAATTCTGCCCTCAGCACAAGGCATACATGGTCACTCGCGCACGACAGCCCCTCTCCTGTAGGAAGAAGCGACCCTTTCACTGCTCACTCCTCACTCCTCACGCTTCACTTTTTTATCGTTCTTATCGCCCCATCGCAGAATTGCCTTATCGCCTTTTATGACTTTTTACCTTTGCCGAAAAGACCTTTAAGCCATTCCAGCCCCTGCGAACATTTCTTTGTAAATGCTGTCCAGCCGTTTTTTATACACTGCGGCATTTGTAAATTTTTATTTTTAAAGAAATTTTTTACACCTTTGAGTTTAGAAATTCCAAAAGCTCCTGTTGCAATAACAAGTCCAGCAAACAGAATTTTTTTCCAGACAGGATTGCCGGAATTTTCAAGTTGTGTTTTCGGCAGACCTGTTTTAGGGTCTATAAAGCTGTCTGATGCAGGCTGGTTAAACTGACCGCTGTTTACAGGAACTTCTGTCGGCGGAAGCATTGGAATATGAGGGTTGCCGACATAACGGGGCTGTGCGCCGGTCAATAGCGCCGCCGCATCAAAATCTATTACGCCTTCTGCTGCCAGTCTGTCTAAATCGCTTACTACATTTAATGGTAACATAACTCCAAGCCTTTTATCTGCCTTTTGCAGCCGGTTCCTTTAACCAACAAATTTTATGAACCACTGCAGTCGTGTGTCAGTTTCTGACCTCCGGCCATACGGACAGAGTTCAGCATTCCTTTTACACATCTATATAAAGTATTTTATTCTTCATAAATTGCTTTTTTTATTTTTGTTTGTTACTTTTATTAATATGAAAAAGTTTATTATAGAAAATAAATACCTTTGTATTTTATGGATTTTATGCTTAATTGCATTGTTGATTTTTACGGGACACTACGCAAATATTCTGCTGGATGTAGGGCGTGAGGTTTATTATCCCGAACAGATTTTGAAGGGTAAAGTCTTATATAAAGACCTCTTTGTAATCTACGGCCCTGTATCTTATCTGTGGAACGCACTATTATACAAGATTTTCGGAACAAAACTCGGAACTCTTTATTTATCGGGCGCCTTGTGTTCGATAGGAATTGTAAGCGGCATCTATTTGATTGCGCGGAAATTTCTCACTGAAATTCTGAGTTTTTCGCTGGGAGTGTTTACGATTGTCACAGGCATTTGCGCATTCCACCTGTTTAACTTTACTTTTCCCTACAGCTGGGGAATGCTTTACGGAACTCTGGGGTTTATTTATTCGGTATTTTTCCTCATAAAATACAAGGAAACAAATTTAAGCAAATATTTATATCTTGCCTCGCTTCTTGCTGGTTTCAGCGCGGCTAACAAATATGATTTTTTCGTGTACTCGGGGCTTTTATTTGTAATTGTTTTATTCTCCGGAAATTTAAAAATTATACTTAATTCAATCACCTGTTTTGCAATAGTTCCACTGATTTCATCCGGAATACTTTTTGCGCAGGGACTCAGATTAGACAATCTCATAGAAACAGCAAAAACAATTCACAAAATGTCAGAGTGCAAAACGCTTGAATTTTTCTACAAATCACAGGGCGTATTTTTTAACAAAATGGTTTTTGAAGCGTGGGCGGTTAATCTTTTAAAAACTGCAGCAGGACTTCTCGGACTGTTTCTTGCCGGATTCTTTGCTGATAAAAACAAAATTGCAGGATATGTAATCGCTGCTATTTCAGTTATTGCGTCATATTATCTTGCAGGATATAAGTCTTTTGTATTTTTAATCCCGCTATTATTTATTCTATCTATTGTATGTTTTAAAGAATTAAAGAGTAACATAGCGCTTTTTGTACTTGTTGTATCAGCAATATCTGCGGGTTTAAAATCCTTCTGGGGACTTACTCCTGCAAATTACGGAAACTTTTACACCGCAATACTTTTAGTTTCATTTTTTGCAGTAATTTTTACGATTGTAGATAAAAAATATCAAAAATATGCGGCGGTATTTATGATTACCGTAAGTTTAAGCTATCTTGTTGCATACAGCTTTGAAAGACGTGTTCTTACTCACAAAATAACAACCGCTAAGGGAACCATTTATACAAGCGAACCCTATGCTGCTTCAATTAACGGGCTTTTGAAGTTTCTGGAAAACAAAGAAAATACAGATATGGTAATATTTCCGGAAGGCTTGATTGTAAACTTTTTATCAAAACATTCAACACCTTCTGATGATTATTACAATTCAATGATTCCGCTGTATTCCGAAACCTTTACGGATAAAGCGTTTATAGAACATTTTGAAAAAACAAAACCTGTGTATATTGTCTTTAGTAACCAGAGCATGAAAGATTACTTTTTCCCGTACATCTGTCAGAATTATGGACTTCAATTCTGCGGTTATGTGAAAAATAATTATACTCAGGTGAGAGATATTTATAACGGTTTAAATTTTCTGGTTTTCCAGAGAAATCATGAAAATTAAAATTTCGTGATAATATTTTTTATATAAACAAAAGAGGAAATAAGAATGGAAAAATTTTACATAACAACAGCAATAGATTACGTAAACGGAGCACCGCATATAGGACACGCTTACGAAAAAATATTAACAGACGTCATCGCCCGTCATTTTTCGCAGAGAACTGACGATATGTTCTTTTTGACAGGAACAGACGAACACGGCATTAAAATACAAAAAACAGCTGCGGCAAATGGAATTACCCCGAAAGAACTGTGCGACGAAAACGCTCAAAAGTTTAAAGACGCATGGAAAGCGCTTGATATTGATTATAACAAATTTATAAGAACAACCGACGACTATCACGAAAAAGCTGTTCAAAAAATCTTTAACAAACTTCTGGAAAAAGGAGATATTTACAAACATTCTTATGAAGGTCTATACTGCACCGGCTGTGAATGCTTCCTTAACCCGAAGGACTTAACAGAGGACGGCCTTTGTCCTGACCACTTAAAAAAACCGGAAGTCATTAAAGAAGAAAATTATTTCTTCAAACTATCTAAATACAAAGATGCTATCATAAAACACATAAAAGAAAATCCTGATTTTATAGTTCCTGCATTCCGTGCAAACGAAGTGTTAAACCAGCTGGAAGATATTCAGGACATCTCTGTTTCGCGCGCAAAATCAAATGTTCAGTGGGGGATTGATGTTCTGAGCGACGCCGAACAGTCAATTTACGTGTGGATTGACGCGCTTTCAAACTACATAACCGCACTCGGTTATGATACTGAAAAAGAGCCGGAAGATTTCAAAAAATACTGGCCTGCAGATGTTCAGGTTATAGGAAAAGATATTTTGAAATTTCACAGTATTTACTGGCCTGCGTTTTTAATGGCGCTGGATTTGCCGCTCCCTAAACACATCCTTGCACACGGCTGGATTACGATAGATGAAACAAAAATGTCAAAATCTCTCGGCAACGTAATTTCCCCGACATCGGTTCTTGAAACTTTTGAACTTAAAGAACCTGACGCTTTCAGATACTATATGGCAACCTCGGCCCCTTGCGGACGCGACGGAAACTATTCTGATGACGATTTTAAAGAAAAAGTTAATGCACACCTTGCAAACAGCATGGGCAACCTCCTAAACAGAACGCTTTCTATGCTTGTAAAATATTTTGACGGAGTTGTTCAGCCGAAAAACTTATCGCTTGTTGACGGCGCAAACGAACTTTTGAAAAAAGCTCTCGGCACAGTAAAAATTGTAGAAAACCACTTCAATCATTTTGAGGTTGCGGAAGCAGCACAGGAAATAACAGGGCTTGTCGATACTGCAAACAAATTCGTAACTGATAACGCTCCGTGGACTTTAGCCAAAGAAGGGAAAATAGATGAATGCGCGCAGGTTCTGACAACAGTAATGGAAGTTATGTGCATTGTGTCTGCCATGATTTATCCATACTGTCCGAATATTGCTAAAAACATGGCAAGACAATTATCGTTCGATTTGAGCGTAAAATTAGACGATTTAACAGCAGATAACATCAAAGTGGGTAAACTTATATCAAAAGAAGATATAACACCTGTTTTCCTCCGCGTAGACTCGGAACTCGCTGATAAATCGGCTAAGAAATAAGAGAATAAAAAGACGATAAGACGCAGGTCGGATTTACAAATCCGACAGAAAAGAATGTTCATCAGGCACAGAAGTATTAGTTTTAGAAACGATAGCCGGAACAATCGCGGGAGCGCGTTGACAAAGCTTAATCTCTATCTTAACATGAGCCGGTGAGGTACTATGATTACAGAAAATAAATTGTCAAAAGATGAGCTGTTAAAATTATATAATATGGAACTTGATGAGTTGTTAAAAATCTCATCTGAGTTTGTGAAAGATTCTGTGGAATTTTGTTCAATTGTGAACGCCAGAAACGGCAGGTGTTCCCAGAATTGCAAATACTGCGCGCAGAGTTCGCATTACAGAACAGATATAGAAACTTACCCGCTTATTCCTGTGGAAGATGTTATCAGAGCCGCAGAAGAAGCAAAGTCAAATAACGCCTCAAGGTTTGCTGTCGTCACTTCCGGCAAAACTCCGGATGAAGAAGATTTTGACAAAATTCTTAATATGATAAAAGCCCTGAATAAAGTTGACGGGATTAAAAGCTGCGCTTCTATCGGAATTTTAAATTATGAACAGGCAAAAGCACTTGCTGATGCAGGATTAAAAAGATTTCACCATAATATAAATACCTCCGAATCCTATTATCCAGAGGTTTGCACTACTCATACATGGCAGGACAGGCTTAACACCTGCCGTCTGGTAAAAAAATACGGCGTGGAGCTTTGCTGCGGCGTAATTCTCGGTATGGGAGAAAGTGTTGAACAGCGTATTGAAATGGCGCTTGAACTTGCTGAAATTCAGCCTGAGAGTATCCCGATTAATATTCTTATGCCGATACCTCAGACACCTTTTGAAAATTATATTGATAAAATAGATGAAGAAAATGTTTTAAGAACGCTTGCAGTATTTAAGATTGCAAATCCATCGTCTGTTTTGCGTTTTTGTGGCGGGAGAATGCGGCTTTCTGATGAAAATCAGCAAAAAGCTTTACAGTGCTGCGTTGAGGGAATTTTAATAGGGAATTATCTTACCACAACCGGCAAAGTGCCGTCAGAAGATATTGCTTTTGTCAAAAAACTCGGGAAAAAACTTGTTTAAAAAAGTAATAAAAGTTTAGTCTGCGCAGAGCGGACAGTTTGAATTTCTGGAGATTTTGAGAGTTTTGAAAGAGTTTTTAAGCATATTACAGGTCAGCAGGCTTCCGGCAAGTGTTGAGCCTGCTCCTGTTATAAGTTTTAGGACTTCCATTGACTGAATGGAACCGATAAGACTGACAGCAGGGCTTGCAATACCTTCCGGAATTTTCGTATTAACATCTGCGTCAGGCAGAATACATCGGAGGCAAGGGGTTTTTCCGGGGATAATTGTTGTAACCTGTCCGTAAAACCCGCTTACTCCGCCGTGGACAAGAGGACGATTCATTTTTACGGCGATTTCATTCAGCAAAAATTTTGATTCGTAGGAGTCGAAGCAGTCGACAATAATGTCGTAATCATGTACAACTTCTTCATAGTTTTTGGGGGAGAGTTTGATATTATAAGGAACAACGTTAATTTCGGGATTGTAGCCTTTAACCCAGTCGACAACCGAGGAGGTTTTGTCTTTTCCTATATATGAATATTTATGGAGAAATTGTCGGTTGAGGTTAGTAATATCGACTTTGTCACAGTCAACAATCCCGATTAATCCGACGCCGAGGGAGGTGAGGTTTGCGATGACAGTGGAACCGAGTCCGCCGCAGCCGCAGACAAGAACGCTTGAGGCAAGGAGTTCTTCCTGTCCCTTAAGCCCGATTTCTTTCAGAGATATGTTGCGCGAGTATCTGTTCATAACTTGGATTATAATACCAAAAAATACTTATTATAATACTATTCAAAATAAATGTAAAAATTGCTAATATTTTTTTATGGAAAAAGAAGAGTATCATATTTTGGAAGATGTGCAATATGAGAATTATTCAGTAGCATGTTTACTTGAGATATTATCAGAGTATTCACTTGACAAATCTGCGGGAACACCGGAAATAAATAATATTTATAATTTAGTTGAACAAATTCGCAAAAAGCAGCGAAACATTTTAAAAAAAATGAGCGGGCTTGTATAAGCTAATGTAGGTCGGATTTACTAATCCGACAAAACTTTATAATATAATTATTTTATGAATTACAGGCGTTTATATCTTGAAAACAGTTTAGTTTTTATCACAATCGTTACTAATAAAAGGCTTCCTCTATTACTTCAAAATGTTGATTTATTGTATAAATCATTATTTGGTGTATTAAAAATTTACAAATTTAAGCTTATAGCATATTGTATATTGCCTGAACATCTTCACGTTATTATTAAACCCGGGAATATATATGATTATCCTAAAATTATCAAATCTTTTAAATATTCATTTACAAAAAATGTCGGATTAGTATGAAATGTCCCCACTAAAATGTAATCGGTCAGTAGGACATTTCAAGGTATTTTCTGTATTCACAAGGTGTCATTTTGTTTAACCCCCATTGGTATCTTCTATTATTGTAATAATAAATGTATTCATCTATTTTGTCACG
>CASFGU010000009.1 GCA_949294395.1 uncultured bacterium | reverse complement strand
TATTCCAAAATAAATAAAAAACTTTTTGAGGCGATAGCGGGAGCAGAGCGGGAGCGTGTCCGAAAAAAGTTTTTTATTTATTTTTCATTGTACTGCTTTCTGAGCCTGCTCTGAATTTAGTTCAGCATCTCTTTGGCTTTTCCGCTGTCTTTTTTATTATAAATTATTTTTTAAATTTATTCAAGTTTTGTTTGTTATATAATAAACCTATGGTAAAGAAGAGAAAAATAAGCATTATTGGCTCGACCGGTTCAATCGGAACTCAGGCGCTGGAAGTTATAGAAAAACTTCAGGACAAATTTGAAATTATTGCACTGGCCGGCGGAAAAAATGTTGAACTTTTAAAACAGCAGGCAGAAAAATTCAAACCGGAAATTATTTGCCATAATTCACCCTCGCCCCTTGATGGAGAGGGAAAAATTTCAACACGAGGAACGGGTGACAGAAATTCGGGTGAGGGTTATAAAATTCTCACAGGCGCGGAAGGTCTTGAAGAAATTTGCTCAAACAAAAAAAATGACATCATCCTCGTTGCCTGCTCGGGGAAAATCGGACTTAAACCAACCTTAAAAGCCATCGAAACCGGTATTGATATTGCTTTAGCAAACAAAGAAACCCTCGTTATGGCAGGCGATATTGTTATGGAAGCCGCACGCAAACACAGGGTTAAAATTATTCCTGTTGACAGCGAACATTGTGCAATCCACCAGTGCATAAAAGACATTAATCAGGTTGATAAATTAATAATTACAGCGAGCGGCGGCCCGTTTCTGCATAAATCGATTGAAGAAATGAAAAAAGCCACGGTAAAAGAAGCGCTTGCACACCCGCGCTGGCACATGGGCAAAAAAATCACGGTCGACAGCGCAACTCTTATGAATAAAGGATTGGAAATCATAGAAGCCCACCATCTTTTCGGCTTTGATTATGATGATATAGAAGTTGTTGTTCACCCGCAGAGTGTTGTACATTCCGCAATTGAATACAGGGACGGAAGCGTCATTGCGCAATTAGGTTTACCGAGTATGCACATTCCTATACAATACGCAATCACGTACCCTGAACGCTATGAAGGAATTAAATCAAAAAGTTTCAGTTTTGCAGAAATAGCGCAGCTTGATTTTGAGGCGCCGGATTTTGAAAAATTTCCGGCAATAAAATTAGCCTACAAAGCCGGTAAACTCGGTGGCACCGCAACAGCCTGCCTTAATGCTGCAAATGAAGAAGCGGTCTTTGCCTTCCTCGAAGGGAAAATAAATTTATACCAGATTTATAAAATTACTAAAAAAATATTTGATGAACACGAAGTAATAAAAAATCCGACAATTGACGAAATCTTTGAAGTTGACAGTAAAACAAGAGAAAAAACAAAAAATTATATTATCCGGCTTGAAAAATGGAGATAAATAAGTTATAATAATAAAAAAAGGAGGATAGTATGAAAACCATTGATATGAGTGAATTTCAGACAGGGGGGGGGGGGCACTCTCAGTCAAAACCTTAGTCAGGAACGGGTTTCTAAAAAACACGTTCTACAATTACTAAAAAAGCGTACGACTTTCTTTAAATCGTTTTCCATTATGGACGCTTTTCATATCAAAAATATAGCGAACGGATTTACCTTAGCGGAGGTGTTAATTACGCTTGGCATAATCGGAGTAGTAGCCGCAATGACACTGCCGGCACTGGTTAACCGTACGCAGGGAAAGGAACTCGAGGCTAAACTACAGAAAACATATTCTGTTTTACAACAGGCAAAGCAGCGGATGGATCTGGATTACGGAATGACAGTCACACCTCAGACACACAATACCACAACAAAATTTTTGCCAGAATTTGCCAAATACTTTAGCAAATATGTAAATTGCGGAGAAAACAAATGTGACGTTTTTGAAAGAGATAGCGAAGGCAAGCTGACCTCTAAACATTACAAAGCATACAATATGAAAACGATTGCCAACGCTGACTGGTTTGACAACGGACTTTATATGATGACTGACGGGATGTTTTTAATGTCTAATGATGCTTATGGTTCTTACGGTATTGTTCTGACCGTTGATATTAACGGCATAAACAAGAAACCTGACGCCTGGGGGCATGATGTTTTCACATTTAATATTAGAAATGACGGGAAAGTTCTGCCTATGGGAGCTGACGGAACATTGTATCCGCTCAGTGAGTATCCGGACTACTGCAGCCCGACATCCACAAACACTTATAACGGCATATCCTGCGCATACAAAGCGCTCACGGATAAAGATTACTTCAAAAACCTGCCGAAATAATGATTTCATGTTATTATAGATAAAAAGGCGCGCCGCCTTAAGGCGGCGCGCCGGAAAGCAGGAACATGAATAACATCGAAAAAATCATAAAAGTAAGCAAGGGCGAAGAGCCGGCGGATCTGGTACTAAAAAACGCACAGCTTGTGAATGTTTTATCAGAAGAAATTTACGAAACCGATATTGCAATTATTGGTGATAAGATTGCGGGGATTTCAAAAGGTTACAGAGGAAAAGAAGCAATAGACCTCAACGGGGCTTACGTCACCCCGTCATTTATTGACGGTCACGTCCATCTGGAAAGCTCAATGCTTATGCCGTCGGAGTTTGCAAAACTTGTTCTTCCGTCCGGCACCACAACCGTAATCGCCGACCCGCACGAAATTTCTAATGTCATGGGGCTTCAGGGTATAAGTTTTATGAGAGAAGCCACAAAAAATCTTCCGCTTGATGTTTTTATGATGCTGCCATCCTGCGTTCCCGCAACAGATTTAGAAACATCGGGAGTTGATTTAAACAGCTACGATTTAGCGCTTTTGATTGACGCTCCGTGGGTTCTCGGGATTGCGGAACTGATGAATTTTCCGGGTGTAATCAACTGTGACAAAAGCGTTTTGAGCAAAATTCAGCTCGGTATAGACAAAAATAAACGCGTTGACGGACACGCACCGAATTTAGGCGGGAAAAATCTTGATGCCTATATTGCCTCGGGTGTGGCTTCAGACCATGAATGCACGACCCCTGATGAGGCAATTGAAAAACTCCGCCTCGGAATGTATTTGATGATACGTGAAGCCACAGGTGCAAGAGATTTAGAGCCTTTGATTCCTGTATTAAAAAAGTACAATACCCGCAAATGTATGTTTGTAACAGACGACCGCCACCCGAAACATCTCGGCAAACACATCTCCAGAATGGTTAAAAAAGCCGTCCGACTCGGAGTTAACCCGATTAAGGCAGTCCAGATGGCAAGCCTCAATACCGCAGAATACTTCAAACTCTACGACAGAGGCGCAATCGCTCCCGGTTATAAAGCAGATATTGCAGTTTTTGATGACCTTGAAAACTTTGAGCCGAAAATGGTTTTCAAAAACGGAAAACTTATTGCAAAAGACGGGAAAATAACCGCTGATATGACAGAACTAAAACCGCCTGCCCTGAGGGGTTCCGTTAACATAAAATATTTGTACAATGAAGATTTTCAAATAAAAATTCCTGCAGACAAAAATAAAATCAAGGTTATAAACGTCATCCCGCAGCAGTTAATCACAAAGCTTTCAATTGAATCTGTAAAATCAGAAAACGGATTTGCAATACCGGATACGGAAAATGATATTCTAAAAATTGCCGTCCTTGAACGCCACAAAGCAACGGGGAATATAGGACTCGGGTTTGTCAAAGGCTTCGGGCTGAAATCAGGCGCAATCGCATCAACCGTAGCCCACGACAGCCATAATATGATAGTAATCGGTACAAACGACGAAGATATGTTTTACGCGGCAATAGAACTGGAAAAATCTCAGGGCGGAAAGATTATTGTTGAAAACGGCAAAACACTGGCACACTTGCCATTACCTATTGCCGGATTAATGTCCGATAAACCTGCGGTTGAAGTTATGGAAAAGATTGCAGAACTTGAAAACTCCGCACGCAAAATCGGCTGCAAAATTGCGGATCCTTTCATGAGTATGGCATTTTTGTCCTTATCGGTAATCCCTGAAATAAAAATTACGGATAAAGGGCTTATTGATGTGAATAAGTTTGAGGTAACGGAACTGTTTGCCTGATAAAGTATCTTAGTTTGCCAGGTATGCCCGACCGACATTACCCCTCACCCGAATTTGTAAATTCGCTGACGCTCATTAACAAATTCCGCCCTCAGCACAAGGCATACAGGGTCACACGCTTCGCACAGCTCAGCGGTTCCCTTTGTATCCCGCAAGGGGCGAGGGTAGGAGTGTCATTGCGAGGCTTTAGCCGAAGCAATCCAGCCTTTTTTAATGAAGGGTGAAGGGTAAGTAGTGAAGGGTTCTCAATAACTATAAGTCTCATCACTCTTTACTTACTTACCGACCTATTGCCTTTACTGCAGCCGGCGTTTCAATTCATACTTAACATCCGACAATGGTCCATTGTTCGGCGTTCTCACTGTGTTAAAATAATTTCTTGCGTAGACAAACGGATACTTAGGAATCCAGCCGAGTTTAAAAAATATTGAAACAGTATCCGCCCCTTGCGACAACATAAGTTCGTCAATGGTTTTTTCATGCGCCGGTGAAATTGATGAAAAAATTTTCAACAGATAATCTGTAAAAGTTACGCTGTAATAACCGGTTGCGGTGCCGGGTTTTGCAATAATTTCCGAAATCATAAAGTTTTCATTACCCTTAATATTTTGAACATCTTTTGGCAAAGTAAGAGTTTCTCCGCGAATCTGTTCAATTTCATACCACTGACCGTTATAGTTTATCCTCATCATATTAGGTTGAGGCATATAAATATCATCGAATTTATTTTCAAGAATAGTGTTGCCTTCCATATCAACAACACCGTATTTAAAATTTTTGCAGGTTAAAAGCATACCGCCGAACAACAGGTCAATTGAAGAGTATTCCTGAGGAAGAACTTCTTTGCCTGTCTCGTCATAAAGCATATATTTTGAACCTTTGCCGGCTTTAAAATATTTACCGAGCATTCTTTCTGCATGAGTATATTTAACAGGAACAATAATATCACCATGATTGTTCATCAATCCGAATTTATTTTTCTTCTGAACAATAAAAGCAGAAGTTCCCAGAAGAATCATCTTTTTGTATTCCGGTTCGGCAAGAATGGTATCATCACAGCTTTTAAGACCGAAAAACCCCTCTTTATCCTCCCCCCGGAAAACTTTCACGCAAGCGTTCTCCGCAACAGAAGCCTGCTGCGTTTCCGCTATAACAATATTCTGGCAAACCAGAACTAAACTTACAACCAGTAAAAGTTTCTTCATAAATATATAATAGCATAAAATTGTGTTATGATATAATTAATATTGAGGATAATATGAAAAAAATATATAAAGTTACAGGTGGTGTTATTTGCGCAGCAGCGGTAATTGCTGCTCTCGGTGCTGTTACGTATTTAAAAATTCTTCCGGCAGCTGTTTCAAACCCCAAAGTTATTAATTTTGTTGAAAAAAATATAAACAAATACACTTCTCTTGATGTGGAAATTGAAAACCCTGTTTTGACAACAAAACTGTCGCCGGTGATTGCTTTTAAAACAGATAAAATAAAACTGGCAAAAGATGACGTTGAAATATTTGACGTTGAAAAACTTGATGCGGAAATCTCTTTAAGAGATATTTTCCAAAAAAGAATTATCCTCAACAGATTCGGACTTGACTATATCTTTGCAGATGTTAATAAGCTGATGGCTCTTGTTCCGCAGCAAAAAGACCCCAAAAAGCAGGAAAAAAGCGAGTGGGAAATCGACTTTTTCGATTCTGTTCTTTTCCTGAAAAAAAGTTTAATCCTCTACAAACTCGAGCCTGACATTTATGTAAAACTCAACGCGGACAACCTCAAAATAGATAATACCCAGAAGATTGCAAAATACTTAAAATTTGACATTGACACTAAAATAAAGAAAAAAGACAAAGTTCTCCATTTTGCAATAGCGGACAAAAACAAAGTCGTTATAAAAGACAAAACTCTTTTTGTTAACGACTGCGTTCTTGATATAAATAAGTCGCAGGTGCATATTAATGCTGACGCGTCAAGAAAAAACGGGCTTAACGTAAATCTTTCGTCGAAAAAATTCAAAGTTCAGGACGTAATTGATATTGTAAATTCCAACATTCTAATCAACAATGGAAGCGAAATGCTCGCCTTCTTTAAAGATATGAAGGGCGACTTTGATTTTGATATTGATTTAACAAAAAATGATTTGAACGGAAAAATTAACCTGAACAAAAGCTCTTTAAAAATTATACCCGTAAGCAACCTGCCGGTTACGGTCAATAAAGGTACGGTGCTTTTAACTAAAAATGACATAATTTTTAAGGACATTGAAGGCTACTATGGAACAAGTCCGGCAAATAAAGCCTCCGTTAACGGCTCAATGAAAGATTACGCAAAAACCGGCGATACAAATGTCACAATAAAAACAGTTGCCACAAACGACTTTGCACAGAATTATCTTTCAAAACTAGTCGGCATCCCGCTCACTATAACCGGAAATGCAGGAACCGTTATTAACGTTAAATACCTTGATAATAAAATTGATATAATCTGGGCGTCAAAACTTGCAAAAGGTGAGGATATTCTGGTCGACGGGGCATCACTTACTCCGACAAACTGGGATAGAGCGGTAAAAGCAGATTTACATTTTGAAAATAATATTCTTGATATAAAAGATATTAACTACTACATTGCGCAGGAAATTGTGAAAGGAAGCAAAGTTAAACCTGTACTTACTTTAAGCGGGATTGTAGACCTTTCAAAACCTGTACCTTTTGTGCCGAAACTCGGATTTAATATCCCGAACCCGCTTCCGAGTGAATTTTTGAACGTGCTTGCAGGTCAGAGATTATTTAAAGGCGGGAAATTCTCCGGTGACCTATATATGGTCAATAACGGAACTTACCCGAAAATCAAAGGGAATATGAAACTTAGCGGCATACGCATTCCGTCCCAGAGAATAGGTATCAAAAACGGCGAACTTTATACTGATAAAGACACCATCCATCTTGTTGCCAACGGCAGATATAAAAGAATGAACTTCGATTTTACAGGAGATATTGCAAACTGTATAAAATTTCCGATTGTTATAAAAGATGTAAATTTCGGGCTTGACAAACTTAACGTTGACAGAATTTTGCAGTCTTTCAATATGCAAAACACAGAAGCAATAAAAGAACAGCCAAAAGTTTCAGAGGCTGAACTTGAAGATGAAAACAGCGAAGAGGCAGATAATGCCGTTGTATTTGATGTAAATAATCTTATTATTGAAAGATGTATTTTCAGGCTGAAGGAAGGCAATTACAAAGACATAAAATTCGGCAACCTTGCAGCTAATCTGACACTGGACAAAAATAACATCCTCCAGCTTCACTCAAACAGATTTGACATAGCGGAAGGGATTTCGTCAGTGAAAGTATTCTGTGATCTTAAGAAACACAAATACAACCTCAAACTCGGTGCAAAGGATGTGAATTCCGACTTGATGTCAACAACACTTTTGAACCTTCCGCGAGAAATCTCCGGTAAGGCGAGCGGCATAATTGATTTATACACTGACGACAGCCTGAAGCTTAACGGTGCAATAAAGTTTGCAGTTAATGACGGTCAGATACAAAAAATCGGGCTTGTGGAATACGTAATGAAATTTGCGGCGCTTTTCAGAAATCCGCTTGTTATGATTAGTCCGTCCACAATATCAGATATAGTGAACATTCCTGAAGGCAAATTTAAGAAAATCACAGGGGATTTATTTATAAGAAATAACGTGATAGAATTTCTGAAAATCAAATCTTCCTCCCCGCAGCTGAGCAGTTACATTGCAGGCCGCTACGATATTGAAAAGAGCGATGCAACGCTGAGAATTTACACAAAATTCAGCAACGAGAAGAAAGGATTTGCCGGCGCGCTGAGGAGTTTCTCACTGAACAGTCTTGCAAACAGGATTCCGTTAAGCAGCCGGAACGATGCGCAGTATTATGCGGCAGAGCTTGAACAGCTGCCGCCGCTGGAAACAGGCGACGAGCACGCGCAGGTATTCCTTACAAAAGTAGACGGTGATGTTGTAAACAACAACTTCCTCTCATCTTTGAAAAAGATTAAGTAAAATGGACAGAATAAATAACATAAATTTTAACAGTAGTACAAAACCGTATAAAACTTGCGGGCAGGCACAATCAGCAGAGATTACACTGTTCGGTTCAGATAAGCCTGCAAACATTTCCAGAATAAACGGACAGTTTATCCACGGAAACAACAATCCGGCAAGTCTGGGTACTTATGCGTCCTTAGGCTGCGTGAGGATGGACAACGGGGTTATCAAAAAACTCGCGCAGGAAGTTGAACGAAATACTTATGTTCTGATTAAGTAAACAGAAAGTAATTATCTGAAATCTACATGTATTCGTTAACTATCTCAGCTTCTTTACCGGACTTATCGTCTTGACGAACAGGCTTTATCACAGGTAACACTTCGGTTCCTGACCTTCAACGCCGGCGTATAATTCAACGTATTCTTTTGCAGGGCTGGCGTTAATCTTTGTCAGAAGAACTTCTTCTATCTGGAAAAATCCTACATCGCTTGACATTTCAATTTCAATCTTAATAGGTTTTTTATCCCCGTGGTGAATACCGATACGGTTAATGGCATTAGCGGAGTATTTGTGAATATCCCCGACACGCGGAGCATGGTTGATTGCAAGAGGAATCCTTGCACGGCCTTTGGTCATATCACAGCCGTCCGCAATAAGGATTATACCGGCTTCTATTGAATGAATTTTCTTTGTTGACATATGACCGATAATAGCCTCGGTTGCGAGAGATTTTATAACCACACGCTTGTGAAGATTATCAGGGAAAACGTGCATCAATGTTCTGTCAATAATAGGCTGGGCAAGCATGGCTGACATATCTTCATGCCCCTGCCTCCCGATTGACATACCCAGATCGTGCATTAGCCCTGCAAGAATAACCGCGCACATGCTGTCCTCAAAAGTTCCGGTTTCCTCTGTTTCGAGCGATGTTTTTATGCCGGAATCCTGCAGAATATTAAGCATTTTTATAGCGTTTCCGGCAACCTGCCGCATGTGAACAGGGCCATGGTCGTTATAGCCAAGACGCTTTATGGAAACATTATTTGCATAATCCTGAAGTTCCTGCAGTTCATCATCTGCAAAAAGGTAGTTAACAAGCTTCAAACAATTCGGATTGTTATGCAGCCTTTTTTGAATTTTTGCTTCTATAGAAACTTCTTTTACCGATTTCATAATTATCACCGCCTTCTGATAAGGTGCCGCGCATTTCTTGCCGCGGAATTTGTCTTACATCTATTTATATAATACAGCATAAATTTTTATTCATCAAATCTGCCGTCACATTGTGTACCACAAAAAATACACACCCCGCCTTTAAGATTATACCCCGTAATTTCATAACCGTTTCTGACAAGCAAAGGACGTCCGCATTTTTTGCAATAGGTACCTGAGGTTTCAATGCTTGTAAGATTGCCTGTGTAAACGTATTTTAGTCCGGTATTTTTTGCAATTTCGTAAGCTTTTAAAAGAGTAGAAAATTCTGTGGCTTTACGGTCTGCAAATTTATACTTAGGGAAAAATGCGCTGAAATGCAGCGGGGTACAGTTACCAAGATTTTCAACTATCCATCTGCACTCTGCCTCAAGTTCCTCCGGAGAATCGTTTTCCCCTTCTATAATCATTGTCGTAAGCTCAAGCCAGCAGTCTGTTTCATTTTTAACGTATTTTATAGTGTCAAGCACCGGCTCAAGATGAGCAAGACAGTTTTTTGTATAAAATCTTTCGCTGAAACCTTTTAAATCAATATTTGCAGCGTCCATATATTTAAAAAACTCCGCCGCCGGCTCAGAATTTATGTAGCCGGAAGTCACAGCTATTGTCTTAATCCCGTTTTCTCTGCAAAGTTTTGCGGTATCAATTGCATACTCAAAAAATATAACAGGATCGTTATAGGTAAAGGCAACACTTTTGCATTTGTAAGCTTTTGCTGTTTCAACAATTTGAACCGGAGAAGCAGGATTTAACAGTCTGCTGTCGGATTTGTTTTTAGAGGTTGTCCAGTTCTGGCAAAACAGGCAGCCCATATTGCACCCGAGAGTTCCGAAAGAAAGAACGGGAGATGACGGATAAAAATGATAAAGCGGTTTTTTCTCAACAGGATCAATCGCAAGCCCTGTATTATATCCGTAGGTATCAAGGATAATTTCTCCGCACGAATTTTTTCTGACATGGCAGAAACCTTCCTGCCCGTCTTTCAGAATACACTGACGCGGACAGAGCGTGCATTGAACTTTATCGCCGGTTTTATTTTGATACTTCATATTAATCCATACTCCCGCTTCTTAAACCTTCAACATCCAGCGTAACATATTTTATGCCGGAAGCTTTCAACGTTTCAGTGATACAGTCTTTTTTGCCAATAAATTCCGCAAATCTTTCCGTAGGAATTTCAATCCGCGCAATGTCACCGTGAAGCCTCAGACGGCAGTTTTCAAAGCCGGCGTTCCGCAGTATCCGCTCACCCCTTGCGGCAAGCGCTATTTTCTCCTCCGAAAGCTCTGTTCCGTAAGGGAATCTCGTTGCAAGACACGGGGTTGAGGGTTTATCAAAAATTTCTATTCCGCAAACTTTTGCGTAACCGCGTATTTCCTGTTTTGTAATTTTAAACTCCGCAAACGGGGATAGAACTCCGAGTTCTTTTAAAGCATTAAGCCCCGGCCGGTAAGCGTTCAGGTCGTCAAAATTTGTCCCGTCGATTATTACCTTTCCAGCCGCAAAATCTCTCAGTTTCATAAACATAAGCTTTTTACAAAGGTAACATCTGTCTTTCGGATTATTTTTCAAAACAGCATCCTCAAGCGGTGCAAATTCAATTATTTCATGAGGCACACCATATTTTTTACAGAAAGACTTTGTAAAATTAATTTCTTCCTCCGTCTGGAAAACCGACTTAAAAGTAACGGCTGTAATATTCAAATCCTTACAGAGATAAAGTAAAAGCGCACTGTCTATTCCGCCTGAAAAAGCAAGGCATAAGCCCTGCTTTTCCAAATTCTCTAAATAAAGTTTTACATCTTCAAACTTATTCTGCATTTTCTCTAATCATCTTACGGCAGATAAGAAGTCCGGTCAAATACATTAAGCCGCAGACAAGAACCAGCCCTAAAATCGAACCTGATGTATAAGGAAGATTTGCCAGAACCGCAGTTTTTGCCTGAACAGCCTCTGAAATTCCGTAAAGAGCGTTCTGTGTCTGCTCGGCAACAGGAATATTCAGCAGTGACCACTCAAGTCCGTCAGGTTTTTGAGAAGCATAGTGTGATATTACACCCGCAAGTATCAGTGAAATTCCGCCGGCAGCCGCTGAAAATTTCTTTGCATCCATAAACTTTGCAGCAACAATAACAGCGCCTGTCACAAGTCCTTCAACAATACCTATAGGAAGATGAATTGCCTGCATAAGCCCTGTAAAGTTTAAAAAACTTGATAATGCCACAGAACCTGACAGCGCACCTTCTATAACCACTGCAATCGAGCCAAGCTGGAGTGCTGCAACAGATGCGAGAATTGCGCCGGTTACAACTCTGTTTCTGTCTGCAAGAGGCTTATAGAAAAGCGGATACGCCGCAAAACATGCCAGAATTCCCATATTAAAAATATTACAACCGAGTGCAAGAAGACCGCCGTCTGCAAAAAATACAGCCTGAACAGCTAAAATTGCACACATTGCAAGAAACGCCGCATAAGGCCCGATTAATGCGGCAAGCAGTATTGCCCCTGCAATATGTCCGCTTGAACCTGTTGTTGGAATTGCAAAGTTAATCATCTGCAGTGCAAATACCAGTCCTGTCAGAACTGCTGCAGGCAGAATTTTATCCTTTGAAAATTCTTTTTTAGCCTTTTTGTAAGCATAAAAAGCTGTGACGCCCGCAATTGCAAGCATCGGAATTCCTGTCACCGGACAGATAATACCATTTCCTAAGTGCATAATTATTCTCCTTTTCTTTGAATTGCCATCACTCTCAGAACCGGATTTTCATACGGTCTTTTGCCCGCACCGTATCCGGTTTTTTCTATAACAAAACTTTCAGGAAGTTTTTCGCCTGTATAAAGCGCCGCAGCAATTGCAGCACCTGTCGGAGTAACCATTTCCCCGTCATTTTCAGTAATCTTAAGCGGCAGAGCATACCTTGAAGCAATCTCGCACACGGCAGGAACCGGCACAGGAATTTTCCCGTGCTGGCACATCACAAAACCCTGACCGTCAGTGAGGGTTGAAAAATAAACCTTCTCCGGCTTCAAATCATCAAAAAGCACCGCAAAACTCACAATATCCGCAATTGAATCTATGGCGCCAACTTCGTGAAAATGAACTTCTTCAAGATTTTTACCGTGAACTTTTGCCTCTGCTTCCGCTACAATTTTGAAAATTCTTTTAGCAAGCCCCTTAGCCCCCTCTGTAATCTCAGCTTTTTCAATAATTGCATTCACGTCATCAAGATTTCTGTGCTCATGATGGTGATGTTCATGCCCGTTGTGATGTTCGTGATGATGTTCGCCGGAGTGTTCATGCGCCTCCGGAATAATAACATCAAAGTCAGTTGCCATAATTGCATTCACCGGCTTTTTAGAAATAACATAACTGAACTCGTTATCCAATTTCATTGAAGCGAGCGCCCTGTCAAGTTTTTCTCTGTCAGCCCCTAAATCCAAAAGCGCCGCAACCGACATATCACCGGAAATTCCTGATTTGCATTCAAAATATAAGTCCATTTATTTTCCTTTCGCTATAAGTTTGTTTATTTGAGAAGCACTGTAACCCGCGTTAAAACCGTTATCAATATTCACAACCGTCATACCCTCGGCACAGCTGTTGAGCATTGTAAGAAGCGCGGAAAGTCCTTTCATAGAACTCCCGTACCCCACAGAAGTCGGAACAGCAATAACCGGAACATCAACCATACCCGTGATAATTCCGCCGAGTGCTCCCTCCATGCCGGCAGCAGCAATAATTACGTTTGCTTTTTTAATATCCTCAAGCTTATCAAAAAGTCTGTGGATTCCGGCAACGCCTACATCGTAATACTTCTTGACATTGCTGCCGAAAAACCTTGCAGTTTCTGCGGCTTCCTCCGCCACAGGAATATCGCCGGTTCCGCCGGTACAGACAGCCACTTTTCCGGTTCGTTCTATATTTTTTGTTATTAAGGTAACGACCCGTGCCTGCTCGTTGTAATTAATCTCAGGAAACTCTCTCAAAAGCGCCGCTGCCTGAGAGGGCTGAACCCTTGTTCCTATAACATTCTGCCCCTGCTCTTTAAAACCCTGAAAAATTTTTATAAGCTGTTCTTCTGTTTTACATTCACAGAATACCGCCTCACTGCAGCCGCGGCGTTTTGTGCGGTCTATATCAAGTTTTGCAAAATCCATATCTATATATTTATCATTCATAAATTTATTTTACCTCTTGACAGCAGCTATCAGTCAAGTTTTTCGCCTGCTTTTCCTCCTGCGGCTGAATGTTTTGCAAAAAACAATCCCGCTTCAAAAAGAAGATAGGTGGGAATACCGAGCATAAGCTGGCTTACAACATCCGGAGGCGTAAAAATTGCGGCAAGAATAAGAATAACTACAATAATATACGGCCGCAGGTTGCTCACCGTATCATAAGAAACAATTCCCGACTTTATGAGCGCAATCGTAATCAAAGGCATCTGAAACATTACCCCGAATGCTAATGCCATCATAAGCGAAAGACCTATGATATTTGAAAGCCCGAAAACCGGATTAAGATTTGGCGTTGAAAAACTCATCCCGAATTTCACAACCAGCGGCATTAAAATAAACAAACAAAAAGCAGCCCCTGTAGCGAACAAACCTGTTGAGGCAAAAACTATTTTTTTAATAAAGCTTTTCTCGTGCTCATACAATGCCGGCAGTATAAAATCCCATATCTTTTTTGCAATATACGGGAAACAAATAACAACATCCAGCACAAGCGCTGTTTTTAACTGGATTAAAAAAACCTCCATCGGTGAAAAAAAGTTAAACGCAACCCTGCTGCCGCCTGCAAGAATATCAATAAACCGGTTTAAAAATTTTGGTGCAAGCCATAGAGAAACAGGTAAGACAATACAGAGGGAAATAATACATTTCAAAAGAGTCTCCCTGAGCGCTTCCAGATGAGATATTAAACTTTCACCGCTGTCCTCCGGCATAGTTAGTTTTCCGGTCTTTCTTTGTCTGTTGAAGGATCAAATTGCTCCGGTTTCTCAACAGTGCTTTCTATTGTGGCTTTCAGTTCGTTTGCCTCATCTTTCAAGATATTTTTGGCCTTCTTGTACTCGTAAGATGCCCGTCCGAGAGCCCTTGCGATTTCGGGAATCCTTTTCCCGCCGAATAAAAGTATAATTACCACAAGAATTAAAAGTATTTCTGTTATACCGAGTGACATTTTCTTCTCCTTTTTATAAAAGTTTCTGTTCTTTTACTCCGAAAATTTCTATAGCACCAGAGTGGCAGGAATTTTTACAGGCGCCGCAGCCGATACATCTCATTGCATTTAACACTGGCACCTTCCCGTTTTCTTTAATTATAGCATGCACAGGGCAGGCTTGAACACACTCTCCGCATTGCGTGCATTTATCTGAATTTATCATAGCCATAGCAATTCTTGTGTGCTGCTTTTCTTCCAGCGGTAATCGCTTAATCGCACCGGACGGACAAACTTTAGAGCATTCATTGCAGTCAAACCGGCAGTGCGATTTTGTGTAATCAAGATAAACGGCGCCGTAATCAGCGTCAGCTTTTTTAATAATTTTTTCCGGACAGTTTTCTACACATAAGTTGCAGTTGAGGCATTTATTCAAAAACTGTTCTCTGTTGAGAGCACCGGCAGGGAGAATTACCTCTTTAATCTTTTCTGCAATCCTGTCCTTAATCTCAAGCCCAACCTTAATCATTCCGCCGAAAAGCGCAATCGCAGCCCCTGCAATAATCATCTGACGCCTTTTCTGGCTGAATTTAATCTGTTTTTTCGGTGCAATACCGTATTTAATCCCGCCTTTAGGGCAGACATCCAGACATTTCAGACACTTGATACATGTTTCGTTATCCACAGTTTTTTCATGAGAATTTATGCAGCCGGAAGGACAATTTTTCTCGCACATTCCGCAGGAAACACAAATGTCCGATATATAGATTTTGTTAAGCGAAACTTTTGAAATCAACCCGAGAACAGTTCCGACAGGACAAAAATTTGTACAGAAAATTCTGTCTTTCCATATAACTGCGGCAAGAACGATTACTGCTGCAATTAATCCGGTCACGGATAAAGTCATTGCAGAGCCGAAAAGGGTATACGGCTCAACATACCTTATTGCAGCGGCTGTTCCGCCGAAAAAAGTTCCCCACACAACTGCAGCAACAAAATATTTCAGCGGAAAATTCACCTGACGGGAACTTTTGCCTGATTTATGAACTTTATGTTTCACAAATCCGATAATCTCCTGCAAAATACCGAAAGGACAAACTACTGAACAGTATATTCTTCCGCACAAAAACGTAATCCCTGCAAGCATTATAAAAAAGACAAAAGCAATTATAGAAAAATCCGTAATTACTCTCTGCAAAAGCGGCAGAAATTGTATATCGAAAATTTTTACAGGATAAAATACCCCGTAAATTCCTGAAATTGCAAGAAGAAATACTATCGCTGCAGATGTAATTCTTACTCTATAAAGAGTTTTGTTTTTCATATTTACTTTTTATCTCCGACCTCTTTTACAGTTGCGTCAACTTTCTTCAACAAGTCTGGAATATCAAGCCCCTGCGGACAATTTTTAGAGCAGAGGTGGCAGTTAATACATTTATCCGCACGTTCTTCCTCTTTCAGAGCGTTGTAATTTACACCGAACATAAACCCGTTGCCGTTTGATTTGTAAACGTTATACAGCCCGAAGATTGCCGGAATATTAATGCCGCGCGGGCAAACTTCCATACAGTACTTACATGCAGTACAGTTAATTGCACCCTGCGACTGGATAATTTTTGCAACCTCTGCGGCTGTCTTTTCTTCAGCTTCCGTAAACTCTTTAAAGTCAGTAAATGTATCCACATTTTCCTTCAACTGCTGCAGATTGCTCATTCCGCTCAGGATTGTGAACACTCTGTCTTTACTTGAAACCCAGCGCAGCCCGAAAGATGCCTGAGTATCCTGAGGACATGCTTCTTTTAACTTTGCTGCGGCTTTCTCCGGCAGATTGCAAAGCCCTCCGCCTCTCAATGGCTCCATTACAATAACCGGAACTTTCGCCTCGTCTGCAATTTCATATAGTTCTTTTGCATTTATAACTTCCCAGTCAAGGTAGTTAATTTGAAGCTGGCAAAAATCCCACTTGTGCTCTTTTATAACTTCTCTGAGCATTTTAGGATCCCCGTGGAAGGAAAAGCCCAGATTCTTAACCCTGCCTTCCTCTTTAAGCTTCAAAATCTCGCCGTACATATCATTGTCGCGGTAGTTGTTTATGGTGTTTTTATTAATATTATGAACCATATAGTTATCAAAATACTCAACCTGACACTTTTTAAGCTGCTCCTCAAACAGCCTGCGCACATCTGCCGGAGATTCAACAAGGTAAGCCGGACACTTATCCGCTAAGAAAAAGCTTTCGCGCGGATACTGCTTGAGAATTTCGCCGATAGCATTTTCGGATTTTCCTTCAACATACATATACGCTGTGTCAAAATAATTTGCGCCGTGTGACATAGCATACTCGACCATTTTGTCAAGTTCAACCATATCAATCTTGCCGTCACGCATAGGAAGCCGCATACACCCCAGTGCAATAAGAGGAATTTCCAGATTATGAAATTTTCTTTTGACAACCTGTTTTTCGGCTTTTTTAACCTCTTTTTTGCCGCAGCCGGCAAGAAGTGCGGTTCCGCCTATTGCAAGTGCCGAATTTATAATAAAATCTCTGCGTTTCATCTTGTTTTTATTCTCCCTGTAAATTTAAACTGTTTATCCAAATTCTAATATCCTTGTCAGACGCTGTTTTTTCATAAGAGGTATAACCCTCAAGAACTTTCGCATCCGGCGCAAGTTTCTTCATATCAGCATAAGTTGCAGACTCTCCGCCTCCGCCGTGTGTACAGAAAGGCGCAATAACCTTCCCGCTGAAGTCATTTTTTGTAAGAAATGTTCTGACAGGCGATGCCATTGTGTACCACCACACCGGAGTGCCTATAAATATTATATCATAATCTTTAATATTCCCGTTATCAACGAGTTCAGGTTTGAAATCCTTTCGTTTTTCTTCCTGCGCCTGACTTACAACGGCATTGTAATCCTTTGGATACGCAGATTCCGGCTGAATTTCAAACAAATCCCCGCCGGTAATCGCCTGAATCTTCTTTGCCGCAGCTTCTGTGTTGCCCGAATAAGAATAATATGCTACTAAAACTTTTTTATCGCCCATATTAACAACCTCCTTGTTTTGATTAGTAAAAAGATAGTATACACCGGCTGCGCATATTGCACATACAACAAGCACAACGCCTAAAATAATCCTCATTTTGTTACTCATAATATTCTCCGATTTTGTTATGTTAAATATTTTACAACCTGATAGCAGCTATCAGTCAAGCACCCCCCCTGTTAAATTATTGATAAGTGATGAATAGCAGCTCAAATAGGTTGAAAAGTTGAAGGATTTACTATTGCCTCCCCCTCTGTGATACAAATAGAACAGCTGAGCAAGTAGGTCGGATTTACAAATCCGATGAAACATTGCTTTTAATTAAGTAACAGTAGTATTAGTTTTCGAAACGATAGCGGGAGGAGCGCGGGAGCGTGTTGAGAAAATTAATACTACTGTTTCTCTATAAATGATTATTTCGTCGGATTAATAAATCCGACCTGCTCTCAAAACAAAGAGATTCTGAACAGCGGCAACTCATACGAGCCTCAACGATTAATGTTTCAGAATGACATATCAAAAGATAAACCTTTCAACCATTCAACTTTTCACCCGTTCAACATTTCAACTTTGTCGAACCATTCACTCTTCATTTTTTTGTTGCACTTAACGTCCTAACGTCTTTTACCGCACTTATCTGCCCTCTTCATGCTATAATTTTTCTCAAATAAGGAGATTATAAATGAACGAAAAAGAAAAACGTGACAGAGGACTTTTATACGACGGAAACTATGACCAATCACTTCTTGCAGAACGTATTAACTGCAAGTCACTCTGCTATAAATACAACAATCTGCCGCCGGAAAACACAGCAGCGCGACAGGAGCTTCTCAAAAAAATCTTAGGCAAAACAAAGGAAAATTTTTTAATAGAACAGCCGTTTTATTGTGATTATGGGTACAATATAGAAATCGGCGAAAACTTCTACGCAAACCACAATTTAATAATACTTGATCCTGCAAAAGTCATAATAGGCGACAATGTATTTATAGGCCCGAACTGTGCTATCTACACCCCACAGCATCCGATTGATGCTGAAACAAGAAACAAAGGACTGGAATACGCGTTCCCTGTAACAATCGGTAATAACGTCTGGCTTGGCGGAAATGTTGTTATTCTTCCGGACGTTACAATCGGTGACAACACAGTTATAGGCGCAGGAAGCGTTGTTAACAAAAATATTCCGCCAAATGTTATTGCAGCAGGCAACCCTTGCAGGGTAATCCGTGAAATTACCGGAAAAGACAAAAATAAGTTTGAACGGAATTAACCATTTCTTGATTTTTCTATTTTATATTAAAATAACTGTATATTTAAAAGCATAAGGGAAATTATTGTCTGGAAGTATACCAGAAAATAAAAGATAGGCATCTGCACAGGAAATAAGAAGAAAACTCATTACAACCGGACTTGAATTGATAAATGAGAAATGCTTTGAGGCAATTAATGTCGAAAATATTACAATAACTATTTATTAATTAATTATTAAAGTAATTATAAGACGGATTTAAAATCCAACTGTTTTATTTTTTAAGTATTGCCTTAACTATCTCATTTTTATCAGAAAGTATTCTAAAAAATACCTCAGGAGATTTTTTAATAAACTGCATATTAGCCATTGTTTCGTATTGCTGTTTTAAACCTGAAAAGAACTCTTTACCGACAAGAATAATTTTTTTGAGCCCGCTTTCTTCCGAATGAACATTATGACGTATAAGAGTAGTTGCCTCCTGCATAGTAGTAGTTCCGCCAGGGAAAATTACAAAGTTATCCGCGACTTTTGTGAACTTCATAATACGCTCGGATTCAGATGAGGCCTTACCAATCACAATACAATCATCAAGATTTTCATCACCCCAGAGAGGGTTTACTATAATACTAAGGTTCTGAACGGGTTTACCTTCCATATTCAGAGCAGAGCTTTCTCTCGCCGCATAATAAGCAGCCCCCATAATACCTTTCGTTCCACAACCGGTTACGATATTATACCCGTTTTGAACAAGAGCTTTAGTTGTCTGAGAACACAACTCCATATACTCCATAAGCGGTTCCGTAGTTTTAGAACTCCCTAATACAACAACTGCTTTAGCTTTCATCTCAGATTTTGTATAACGATTATCCAGAGAGGGAATATTTCTTAATGTCTTAACCGCCAAATTATCCATATAAATATTAAATCATAAAAAATATATTTTTTATTTTATTAAGCTGCAAATCTCTCTCTATTCTAATTACCTTTCTGCTTTTTATTTTCCTTAATTTAAAATGTCCGGTATTATAACATAATAGTTTGTTAGTTTGTTAATAGTTTGAAGGGCATAAGCACTATTATTTAGGTTTCGAGTTTCTAAATTCGGTAATTCTTCTTTGCTTAACCATTTGTAGTCATTTTTATCAAATAAAATTCCTTTAAATTTGCCATTTTCTATGCGGGGATTTAGGATTGTTCCGTGCCCTATTGAATAGTTCAAATTTTTATCTTCGCTAAATCCTATGCCTATTTGATTTGTTGTAAATCTTTTTGTTTTTTTATCATATTTTGACATTATTTGAGTACGCAACTCCGGCGAATTGGATAATCGCTTGCTAAATCCGCTATTTTTATCATATATAACACCATGCCAGTCTTTCGGTATTGACAAGCCCTTTGAATTTTGTATATTTAATTGGTTGTTAACATATTCGACTGCTTCGGGTTGAAAAACATTAAACTCAGGATGTTCC
>CASFGU010000008.1 GCA_949294395.1 uncultured bacterium | reverse complement strand
TTAAGGAGCTTAAACTACTTGCCCCCCCCCCCGTAAATCCTTGCTATACTTGCGTTTTCCATCGTTTAATCTCCTTTGCTTTTTTTCTTCTTTTTGAGATCCTGAATCAAGTTCAGAGCCTGCCCTGAATTTAGTTCAGCATCTCTTTGGCTTTCCTCTGTCTTTTTTTTATTATATCAAATCTTCCGTTTCTTTTCAACCTGTAAAAACTTTTCGAAACGATAGCGGGAGCAGAGCAGGAGCGTGTTCGAGAAAACATTTATTGCTGTTCCAACCAGCTGTCGTCTACGTTTTTATTATAATCTATTTTTCAAAACTTTTCAACATCATACTTCAGAAACAGATATACTTGTAATGCCGGAGTTTCTGGCACTGTCCATAAGCTTTACAACAGCGCCGTGGGTTGCCTCTCCATCCGTTTGAATCATCATACCGTCAGGGTACGCCTTTGCCTGAGTTTTCAAAACACTTTCAAGCTGCGGGATTGAAACTTCTTCGCCTTCAATATAATATCTATTATCTGCTGTAACAGTTACCGTCAGAATTTTAGCCTCTTTATTTGCCTGCTCCTCGGCAACATTTTCCGGAACCGTAAGATTAAGCCCCTGCTGGTCTAAAAGCGGTGCTATCACCATCATTATAATAAGCAGCACCAGAAAAATATCGGTTAACGGTGTTATGTTTATATCACTGAATGTATCACGATTCATAGCTTACGCTCCCTGCCTTCCGGACTTGTTTTTTAAATCTTTCTGTTCTTTTTTTGTTAACGGCTCGCCCGCTACGATTAGTTTTTTAAACTCTGCGTCCTGAGCCGCGTTCATAACTTTCATTATTTCGGAACTTTTAACTCTCTCGTCAGCCTTCACTACCACTTCCGGTTTTTCTAAGGAAGGTTTTATCGCAAGCAGTTCATCAGTAAGTGTATCAGGATTGATTTCTTTACCGTTAACATACATAACACCGTCCTGTGTTATTGAAACAGTAGCGTTTTTCTGTTCAATAGACACACCGCTGTTAATCTCAGGAATCGTAATCGAGCTATCCATTGACTGGAATGTCGGTGCAACTACCATCATTATGATTAACAGTACCAGAAAAATATCGGTCAGCGGTGTTATGTTTATGTCCGTAAACCCTTTATTCTTTTTGCCTGATGATGAACTGAATGCCATTTTCTTATAATCCTTATTTTCTAACCTTGAGCGTACTTATTAGGAAACTACATTGAAGCACTTGAGGCCGGTTTCACTTCTGTTTCCGAATCTACAAAGCTCAGGAACAACAGTTTTATCAACTGAAAATCATCGTCATAACGCTTTACAATAGACTGGAAAGAGTTGTAGAAAATAACCGCAACAATCGCAACAATCAAACCGAAAGCTGTAGCAATAAGGGCAGAACCAATACCCATTGCAACCGCTGCAGACTGGTTGCCCTGCATAGCCAGATCCTGAAAAGTATAAAGGATTCTGACAACAGTTCCGAACAACCCTAAAAACGGAGCAACTGCACCGATTGTACCGAGAATTGTCAGATGACTTTCGAGCTTTCTTGTAGCAAGGGCTGCCGCAATATCAAATGAGCGCGAAAAACCGTTGCGCTGTTCCGAAAAAATTCTGACAGCTTCTTCTGTAACTTCGCCGATAACCCCGCCGCAATCAACCGCAACATTCTGCGCTGCTTGAAGATTGTTTTTGGCAAGCTCTTTTTGAATTTTCGGAATAAAAAGAACAATGTCGCGCTTGTTCTTTTTATAAAACGCTGCCCTGTTGATAACAACTGCAACTACAAGGATTGAACATACCAGAATAGGTAATAATACCGGCCAATCCATTTTAATTGAGTTCAATAATAGTTCCATAGTTTAATCCTCTTTATCTTGTGATACGTTATTTTTATACTTAATATCCGGTTGCCCCGAATACATTGTAGTCAAATGTAAACTGAATATCGATGCTGGAGCCTTTATACTCGGCCGGAAGCGGCTTAAACGGTGCTGTGAGTTTTACCGCATCCAGTGCAGCCTTATCGGCACCCGGAAGTCCTGATGATTTGAATACACTGCAGGACAACAGTCTGCCGTCTTTTGCAATTTTAAATAAAAGAACAACACGTTTACTTTCGTTACCTTTAGGCGGATTCCAGTTCATTTTTATTCTGCGCTGGAGTTCTCTCATGTAAGGCCCGAAATCAGGTTCTCTAATCGCATCAATTCCGGGTCTGCCGTTCGGATTTCCGGGCCCCGGATTGCCATACCCTCCGGTACCGCCTCCGCCTGCTCTGCCGAGTTTTGAACCGGAACCAGAGCCGCCTGTCGGTGCAAGAACCGGTGCAGGAGTGTAACGTCCGCTTCCGCTGCCTCCTCCGGAGGAGCCTCCGTGTGCAAGCTTGCCGGAACCGCTAATCGGGCCTGTTGTATATCGTCCGCCTGAGGTTCCGCCTTTTGGTACAGGAACCTGAAACGCTGAGGACGGCTTTGCTGCCGGTCTCGGTGTCATTGGCGGTTTTATTGAAGGTCTTGCCGTAGGCGGCTGAGGTTTTGCCTGAGGCTTTGCCTTCGGGGCAGGTGACGGCGCCTGCTGAGTTGTTTTTTGAGGTTTTGTTGTCTGCTGCATAATCTGTTCAAACACATTCGGCTTCGGTTTTGAAACCTGCTTAGGCTTCTGTTGTACAGGTTTTGGCGCCTGTTTTGGAGCAGGGGAAGCAGACTGAGCCCTTGAAGGGGCTGCCGATGGCGCTGGTGACGGCATTGAAACCTTTCTTGTAGGATCATGATGACCGCCCGCGCGTGAATTTATATCCGCACGGTACGGCGTGTTTTTATTAATCGGGGTATCTTCTTTGTCAACCAGTACAAACTCTATATCTTTCATCTTAGGCTCGGGTTTATCCACTGTAAAAAGATGAATCCCCAGAAGCGTCAATATCAGCGACCCGAGACAGAATGCCCCAACTACCGCAGGGTGAAGCAGAGTTGAAATAAGAATGGATTTTTTTAAAGAATCTTCTTCTTTTCTCCGGATAACGACGGGGGTGGTAAAACCTTGGATTTCGTCCGTATCATCTTCTTCTATTAAGTTGTCCGAGTATTTTCCTAAGATTGACATTTTTCTACCTATCAACAAATATTTCCCAAATCTGTTTTTCAATAATAATTTTATTCCAAACCGGAAATAAAATTATTAGCCGGCTTACTAATAATTGGAGTTATAAATTGCCGGATTAACAGTAATTGGCTGGGTAAGTACAAGTTCTATTCTGGAATTTGCCGGGATTTCCACATTATCGCCTTTATCCCACAAAGATTTTACGAGCCCTCCGCCTGCTCCAACAGCAGTACCGAGAGCGGCACCTTTTCCTATATCACCTCCGGCAAGCGCACCGAAAACAACACCGGATACCGCACCGGCACCTGCACCGACTGTTAAATCTTTCGCGTAATCTTTTGTAACATCCATTTTGGTTCCGCCTATAAGTGTACCTGAATTATCCTCAGTCTTTATAACTGCAGAAATTGGTATTTGTATTCCGTAAGGGGTTATAATCTGCGTAAAGCGGAGAGTAAGTTTTCCGTTCATACTGCCGCGTTTAGCCTTTGAAACTTCAAGAACCGTTCCTGTGACAGAACTTCCGGCAGGTGCAATCAGATTATTGTTGTAATAAAAATCCGAGCCGAGTGCAAGGGTAACAGTCTGCCCGAGAGTAAGTGTTTCAGAACTCAACGGGGTAGTCACAACCGCGGCCATCTGCTGTCCGGCAGGAACAGTTACAACACTTCCTTTCAGTGTACCGTTTCCTGTCATCTTTGGCTGATTGTAATATGTAGGTTGATATGCCGGAGCTTGAGTATTTTGAGTATAGTTATAATTGCCAGCAGCTAAAACAGCACTACTTGATAACAGCATTACTGCTAGTATTAGATTTAAACTTTTTTTCATATTTTTTCCCTTCCTCACTTACATACACATATCTTCTGATAATATAACATTTTATTAGCAATTTATCATTTGTCAATTTGTTAAGGTATGTGTGATATAAGCACTGTCTGTAAGTATTATAAGCCTGTCCTCTCCGGATTTTATAATAGTATGCTCACCCTGTTTTCTTGCTCTGCCCGGGCGTATCTGCAGTGTTGTGTTAATCCCGATTTTACTCTGATAATGAGGCATTTTAATCCATTCTGCCGGCTGCGACATCTCCCCGCCGATTATATTATTATTAGACGTGTAGATATATGCTCTTATCGGAACCTCAAATCCGTCAGGCAGAATCATTTTTGAAATTTTAATTACCATAGAAGCATTAGTCCCGACCACGGGCTCGTTAAGCTTTTCTATGTAACCGTAAAATTCCGTGTTCTCAGGAATTACATTTGTATCCTGCATATACAAATCGTTTGTAGAGGTAAACCTGACCTTATATCCGACAGGACAATACTGAGTTGAAATTTCCTGAGCGCTCACAACAGGAATAAAAGTTCCGGCAGGCACCTCAACTTCATCGTAATCTCTCATATCAAGTTTTACATTTTCAACCTGCGGAGTAGGGGTTTCTTCTTCCGGCACAGCATCTGCAGCCCCTGCACTCTCCTGTATAAAGCCCGCAATTCCCAAAAACAGAATTAAACATAATATTTTTTTCATAAGTCTATTATAACATTTTTTTTTAAAATTACAATAAAAAATATAATTCCAAAATGCTTTTTTCGTGTATAATAAACAGAAGAAAAGGAGCAACGTTAATGAAAGAGAGAATAGTATCGGGAATGCGCCCTACAGGCAAACTTCATCTGGGACATTATCTCGGGGTTATCCAGAACTGGGCGGAACTGCAGCATAAGTATGAAAGTTTTTTCTTTGTGGCTGACTGGCACGCGCTTACCACAAAATATGATAAAACAGAAACTTTAAAGGAGGATGTTACAGATGTTGTAATAGACTGGCTTGCGTCCGGAATTAACCCTGAAATCTCGACAATATACGTGCAGTCGCTTGTGCCGGAAATTGCTGAACTCAATGTTTATCTCGGGATGATTACCCCGCAGAACTGGGTTGAGCGCGATCCATGCTTAAAAGATATGGTTAAAATTCTCCGTTCAAAAGATTCTCAGGATTCTCAAATGAGTTACGGACTTCTCGGCTATCCTGTTTTGATGAGCGCAGATATTATGATGATGAACGCAACACATGTTCCCGTCGGCATTGATCAGGTTGCGCATATTGAGATTACACGCGACATTGCAAGAAGATTTAACCACATCTACAAAACAGACTTCTTTAATGAACCGAAACCTCTTTTAAACAGCTGCTCTCTCATTTGCGGTCTGGACGGAAACAAAATGGGCAAATCTTTCCAGAATGATATTAAGATTTCCGACACAGAAGAAATTACGGCCAAAAAAGTTATGTCGGCAATCACTGACAGAAGCCGCATGAGAAAAACAGATTTAGGACACCCTGATCAGTGTGAGGTAGCCTTCAAATACTGGGAAATCTTCGGCACTCCTGAACAGATTGAAAAAGTAAAATGCGAATGCAAAAAAGGTGAACGCGGCTGTGCTGACTGCAAACGTGAACTCGGTGCGGTGATTAACGAAAAACTTCACGAAATCCGGGAAAAACGCCGCTATTATGAAACCCACATTGATGAGGTTAAAGATATTCTGAATGAAGGTTCAAAACGTGCAAGAGTAACCGCAGGAGAAGTCCTTGCACAGGTTCGCGATATTATAAAAATGTATTAAAAGAATCGAAAAATTGAAAGGTTGCTTGCCTCAAACAGCAGGAAACAACTACGCTCAACCCGTTTCCCGCAGACTCTCGATTTGTTATACAATAGGACGAAAGCCCCCCCTGACGGCAGTGAAAGAGTTCACAACAGGACTTATAAGGGTTTTAAAGTTATTAGGACAATAAAGACGATAGCGGGAAGCAGAGCATTAGCGTGCCCGAAAATTCATAAAACAGACTCTTCAGCTAAATTTTTCAGTTGTACCGGTAATTAAATTCAGCAGGATTGCTGATTGAATTCAGACGGTGAAGTTTCAGACCATATTATACCATGCTTAACGACCTTAGCAGGATTACCTGCCAGAACAACATTCGGCTCAACAAATTTACCTGACACAACCGCCATTGTTCCCACAGCACTATCATTGGAAATTATTGAACCTTTTGTTACTGTAGAATGATAGCCTAACCATACGTTATCGCCTATAAAAACAGGTTTTGTTAAATTGTAAGCTTTATTTTCGCCGAGTTTGATTAACGAGTGAATATCAGATCCCCAGATGTTAATTTCTAAAGAAAATAAACAATTATTCCCGACAGAAATAGTTGAGCCGAAATCCCGCAAATGAAATTTCACCCCGAAACATTTAAAATTGTTTCCGATAGTTAAATTAGCATCGGTTGCAAATATTGCAGTAAAATTGTCATAATAACCGGATCCAAGTGATGCTTTTGCGTTATTCCCCGTAAAGATTAGTCTGGACTTTTTAAATTCAATATTTCTATTTAAAAATATCTGGTTGTTACAACCTTCAAAAGAAATCCTCAATCCGTCAACAGGATTTGTTATTTGCTCAACCTGACCGTATTCATCTACCACAAAAACTTTATTTCCGTTAGAACACATTTCAGCACAATATAAAAATTTACATCTAAACCTTCTTCTTAATTTTGAAGAAACAATAAATATGCTAATAAATCGTACAATACTGTTGTTAATAAGCCTTTTAGCAAAGCTTAAACCTTGCCCCCCCCCCCCCGAAACCTTATTATTACTGGATTTTGGCATATTTATATCTCCTTTTTTACTTTATTTTCCTTGCAAATGAAAGACCTGCCGGCAGGTCAAGCACAACATGCCTGTAATCCGGATGGGAATTTATCGCATCAATGTATGTCTGAACTTTTTCCTTATGTGACAAAACATTGTCGCAGGTAAAAATTCCGCCCGCTTTCAAATGCGGATGGATAAGTTTAAAATATTCTACAGACTCTCTTTTGTTTGCATCCACAAAAGCAAAATCAATCATAAAGTCCTCCGGAAGCGCCCGCAAAACATCACAGGCTTCACCCGGACGAATTGTTACAACATCCGAGGTTCCGCATTTTTCAAAATTTTCACGCGCAATAGAGTATCTTTTTTCGTAAAATTCTATAGTGTCAAGCGTTCCTCCGTTTGCCTTCAAAGCCGTCGAAAGCCAGATTCCGGAATAGCCGTTTGAAGTTCCTACCTCCAGCCCGTGCGTAAAGCCTTCATTTTTTATCAAATTATACAAAAATAACGCGGTCGGACGCGAAATATTCCAGAAATCACGCTGAGTTTTTTCTAATTCTATAATAACTCCCTGTGCTGTTTCTGAAAAATCAGTAATCATTTGCCTATTTTTCTCACTCTGTTCGCTACAACAATTGAACTTACCGGCAAATCTATCGGATTTGTCTTTAGAATTTTCTTTGCATCAAGGTCAATAATTGTATAAACACCGGCTTTTGCATCAGTCACAAGCGCAAGGTTTGTTCCTTCTATATAATTAAGCTTTGACGGGAAACCGTCATTTGTTGAAAGTTCTATGGTTTCTACAAGCTTATCCGTTGTTGTGTCGATTACCTCAATTTTATTACCTACAGCACCCAGTACATACAAAAAATCTTTATAAGCCAGCATGTCAACAGGTTTTTCTGCAATGGAGTTTTCGGACATCAACCCCATTGTCTGATAATCAACAATTGCAAGCCTGTTCTGTGTACGGCTTGTTATATAAATTTTGTTATTCAGATAGGCAATCTTTGAAACATTCGGGAATTTGCCGACTTCTTTTAAAAGATAGTTGTTATCAAGTTCAATTGCCCAGATGGTGTGTGTTTGTTTGTCATTATAAAACATCTTTGTTCCGTCTGCGCTTAGCGTAAGCTTTTCACACATACCGTTAACTTTAATCTGTTTTTTCACAGTCATACTGCCAAGGTTAATTAAATATATGCTGCAGTCCTCACCGCTTGCGACATAGGCAATATTATTTTTAAAATCCATAACAATTTCATCCGGACGGGTTTTAAATTCAATCTGCTTAATAACTTTGTCGTCCGCAAGAGAAATCACATCCAGCGATTTTTTACCGAAACAGGTTACAAGAAGGAAACTATCCCTGTATCCCTTTATCGCAACAGGAATATTCTGCTGTTCAAGCGCATAAGCAGGAGTTTTTCGCTCCGGATTCATTACCTGAATATTTTTTGAAAGATTTGACGCCACGTATAAAATCTTATTCTTAAACTGCGGAAGCTCCGCAAGAGAATTTATCTGACCCGCGGAAGCCGCCGTTTTAACAGCCGGAACAATAAGCCCCGTATCTTTTGTAGTTGTAATTTCGAGGTTTCCTATAATATTTTTTAAATTATCCGGAATTGTAAGATTCCGTGGAACTAGCATATCCTGAGGCAGAAGCCCTGTTCTGACTTCCTGCGGAGGATTATCCATCCGTGCAATACTTTTTTGCCCTTTGCTGTCCACCAGAACTTTCAACAGAACATAATCGTTATCAAACACAACAACATCCGGCTTATCTGAGAGAGTTTTTCCGGACGGATAGGTGCTTTTTACGGTGATTTCTTTATCCGGATTAAGTTTTGCCGGAATTAAAGGCAGGTAAACCGTATTGTCCGGAAGAATTACAACCCCGTCGAACCTGAAATCGGTATTCGGAAAATCTTTAGTAACTGCGTTCTTCACATTGTCAGGAAGCTGTGTTGCATTAACGGCAGACGAAAGCGCCAGCACTGCCGCAAATGCAGTTAACAATCTGCGCATTATTTAAATACTCCTTTTACTTTGTCCATAAGCGAATCCTGCGGCTTTCTATCATTTTTAAGCTCATACAATCTTCTATACAGACTGCGTTCTTCTTCAGTAAGTTTTGTCGGGATTTTTACGGTAACAACAATAATATGATCGCCTCTCTGTGAAGGGCGGGAGATAACCGGCACGCCGGCGCCTTTAATCTTTATTGTGTTTCCGTTTTGAATACCTGCATAAACCTGAACTTTCTGTTCCCCGTTAAGAGTTTTAATAACAATTTCATCTCCGAGGGCTGCCTGCGCCGGAGAGATTTCCAGTTTTGTGTAAACATCAATTCCATCGCGTGTGAAGTATTCAGAAGGCTTCACATGCAGAACCACAAACAAATCGCCTGCTCTTCCGCCGTTTGTACCGGCGTCGCCTTCTCCTGAAACACGAATTTTAGAATGGCTGTCAACCCCTGCAGGGATTTTAATTTCAATTTTCTTTTCAACTTCAATCTTGCCGTAACCTTTGCATTTTTTGCAAGGATTGCTGATTTTCTGTCCGGTACCGTGACAGTCAGGGCACGGGCTAATCTGCGTGAACGAACCCAGAGGAGTTCTCGCAACTGTCTGAACCTGACCCGCGCCTCCGCAAGTCGGACAGGTAACAGGTTTTGAACCTTTCTCCGCACCTGTTCCTCCACAGTCAGGGCAGGTTTCCAGATGTTCAAACTTAACCTCTTTTGTCACACCGAAAACAGCTTCTTCAAAGGTAATTTCAACATCTGTTCTTAAATCTTCACCAGGCTGCGGAGCATTAGGATCGGGTCTGCCGCCGAATCCAAAGCCGCCGCCAAAGCCGCCGAAAAATGCGTTAAATATATCATTCAAATCACCAAAGCCCCCGTCAAACGGCCCGCTTGTATTGAATCCCGCATTTTTCAGACCGTCCTCGCCGAACCGGTCGTAAGTGGAGCGTTTATTATCGTCCATCAGGGTTTCATAAGCTTTTCCAAGTTCTTTAAATTTTTCTTCAGCATCCGGAGCCTTGTTAACATCGGGGTGAAGTGTACGGGCTTTACGCCTGAAAGCCGATTTTATTTCCTCTTTTGTGGCGCTTTTCTCAACGCCGAGTATTTCATAGTAATCTGTCATTTCCTTTTAATTTCTTCCCTATTCTGATAAAAGAGCAAGGCTCTTTATTTTTTATTCTACTCTGCTGAAGCCACATTAACAAGAGCAGGTCTTAAAACTTTATCGCCGAGTTTGTAACCTTTCTGAAGCTCGGCAACAATAGTATTTTCCGGATGTTCACCGGTAGGAGTGCGCATAACCGCTTCATGGAAATTAGGATCAAATTCTTTTCCTGCTGCCTCAATTTGTTCAAGTCCAAGCTTGGAGAGTGTCTCAATAACCTGTTTATGAATAAGATTAAAGCTCTCTTTAACCTGCCGGCAATCTTCAACATTTTCAAGCGCTTTCTCACCGCGCTCAAAGTTATCGAGAACTTCAATCATTTTTTTCAAAGCAGTTTCTGCTCCGTATCTCAAAAGGCTTTCGCGTTCCTGTTCCTGACGTTTGCGGAAGTTTTCAAAATCAGCGGCTAGTCTGAGATACTGATTATTTAAAGTATCATAATCAGCCTTTAATTTTTCATACTCATCATTTTTAGCCCCGTCACTTTTTTCTTCAGGGGAATCAGCCTCAGCCTGTTCGTCTTTAGCTTCATTTGTATTTTCTTCTTTTACTTCTTCGTCAAGATGTTTTCTGAACGGATTGTTGATGTGTTTATGTGACATATCTCTACCTCTTACATACTATATAATATATTAATTATTATAAGTTATCAAAAACATTTAACAAGGAAAATTTATTATTTTTTAATAATTTAAAATAGATTATTTCTTTACATTATTTAACTTATTTACACCAAACGAAAGTAATTGTATTATCATATAAGTAAATGAGATAAACACATTAAAAATTTTTTCGGAGCAAAAAATTGACACAGAAATATTATATAAAAGGCGGAACACCCCTGAGAGGCGAAGTTTCCGTGGGCGGTGCAAAAAATTCCGTACTGAAACTTATGGCTGCCGCACTTCTGGTAAAGGGTGAGAGTAAAATTTATAACGTACCGGACTTGACCGATGTAGAGATAATGCTCAGAGTAATTGAAGAACTCGGAGCACGGACATCTTATAACAAAGCTGAAAAATCAGTCACAATTGATGCAACAAATCTTACAAGCATCACTGCAAAGTATGAACTGGTAAGCAAAATGAGAGCGTCATTTATAGTTCTCGGTGCACTTGTTTCAAGATGCAAAGAAGCTATAGTTGCACTTCCGGGCGGCTGTGCAATAGGAGAGCGCAGAGTTGATTTCCACATAAAAGGTCTTGAAGCTCTCGGGGCAAAAATTAAAATAGAAAACGGCTATGTCCATGCCAAAGTTCCAAAACTCACAGGAGCGGAAATATATCTGGATATTCCTTCAGTAGGGGCAACAGAAAACCTTATGCTCGCGGCAACACTTGCCGACGGCTCTACAAGGATTCAAAACGCCGCGCAGGAACCTGAAATTGTAGATTTAGCAAACTTTTTAAATTCAATCGGTGCGGACATCAACGGTGCCGGAACTTCCGAAATCATTATAAACGGTGTTAAGCAGGAAAGCCTTCACCCGATAGAATACACAACAATTCCTGACAGAATTGAGGCAGGAACCTTCATGACCGCAATAATTGCTACCCGCGGGAAGGCAATTATTAAAGGCGTATGTCCTGCACATCTGACTTTCTATACGGATAAACTTCTGAAAATGGGGGCAAATATTAAGCTTATCGAGCCTAATTCACTTGAAGTAAGCTGCAAAAACCGTCTGAATTCCATCAACTTTGTTACCCAGCCATATCCGGGATTTCCGACAGACCTGCAGTCAATGGCCATGACGCTGTTATCTACTGCAAACGGTGTAGGAATAATAACAGAAAGCCTTTATGAAAACAGATTTATGCAGGTTCCTGAACTCAGAAGAATGGGGGCAGACATTCATCAGGACAGAAACCATGCAATTATAAAAGGGGTGAAAAAGCTTACCGGTGCTACATTAGCAGCAAGCGACCTGAGAGCCGGAGCATCCCTTGTTGTTGCCGCACTTATGGCTGAGGGAAATTCTGTCATTGAAAACCTACATCATATAGATAGAGGATACGAAAATTTCGAAAGTAAGCTAAGATTGTTAGGTGGCAAGATTGAAAGAAGAGATGACATGCCTTCTTCACCAATCAGCCTGACGGAGGGAATACACAATGAGTCCTACTTATAAGCGCTGGTACGATCACGATCCGCTTCTGCTGGAAGTTATCGAACTTTTAAAGAATTATCAGACTGAGCTGCATGCTCAGGCTGAAATTTTCCTGAAAAAAATTGAGGAAAAAGTTTCCAAAGAAACAGTTGATAAATTCTACGCAATGGTAAAACCGGTGAACGCAAACAACCGCTGGTACGACAAAGATCCGGTAATTTCAAGAACAGTTGAAATTTTGAGAATTGTTCCTCCTGAAGCACAAAAAATCTGCGCACAAAACTTTATAAGAACACTGAAAGAAATGGGCATTGAATATGAAAGCCCTAATGGAAATAACTAAAAGCTCCTGAAAGATTTATTCGGGAGCTTTTTAATATTTATTATTACTTTTTACTTTTATTCAACCTTATCAGAATCCTGCGGCTGCCAGTTTGGAGCTTTCAAATTAAAGCGGTTTTCCACATCATCCATAAGCACTTTTTTATCTCTAATTTCAGTTAACTCCTGCGCAATATTATAATCACGAACTTCATTTCTTGTTACCTCAACTGTATCCTGTGGCTTATAAGACAATGTGTCATAATTCCGTTCAATATTTCCTCTTTCATAAACAATTTTGTTATTGTCAGACTTTTCAGGAATCATTTTTGAATAATCATAATTTTCGTTTAAAACTTTTTCTTTAAATGGGCCGGATAAATCATCAATCTTTTTATTCAAATCGTCAACAGAATATTCTTCAGGATGAACCTGAGCCTCATCCAGATAAACTACATCATTTACCGGTGTCATATGAACAATATCACCTCTCTGATAATATCCTTGATTTAAATAATCATTTGCTTCTTTTAGTTTTTTCTCAGCATCAAACACTGTATTCAGTTTCTTTTGAGTTTTTGCGGCTCCTGTGTTTTGCTGCGGCGCACCCTGCACATTCTCAAAATTTGTTCCATTAATTTTTGTCATACTGTACTCCTTTCTTAATAAGTTAACTTCACCGGTGCTTATATACTTGTAAAGTTAATCGTGCAGAAAAAAATGCTATTCACCCCCTATCCTATCCTATCCTAT
>CASFGU010000007.1 GCA_949294395.1 uncultured bacterium | reverse complement strand
GAAAAAGATACAGTCGGAAACAAAGCATATAATCTTAAACGGATGAAAGATTTAGTCAAAGAAGGAAAGCTGAAAGATGTAATTATTCCTAATGCTTTTGTGCTGCCTTCCGGTTATTTAGAAAAGGTTGAAAATATAATTACAGAAAATCCTGATAACCTATGGCATGATAATAAAATTCTTGACGAAATAAAAGACTATGCCTCAAAAATCATTACACAGCGGGATGTTATGGTGCGTTCTGCATTTAACGACGAAGATTTAGAAGGTTATTCCGCTGCCGGATTATATGATTCACACCCTCAAGATACTAAAGACTTAGTATTATATGATATTTATCAAGTAATGAATTCAAAAAATAAACCAATCGCGGTCAAATCACGAGAGAAACATAACATTCCTGACGATTTAATAAAACCGAGCGTTATAATACAAGATAAAATTAATTCAGACTATTCATTTACTACATACACAGAAGCACCTTTTGATAAGAATAAAATATTAATAGAATTGTTTATAAATAAAGAAAGATGGTGTAAACCTGACCCGTATCAAATTACATATAATAAACTAACAAAAGAATTAAAAATAGAACAAGAACACAGTCAGTATGAAGAATATTTGTTCGATGAAAATTATAAACTAATACATAAACAATCAACCTCACTTAAAAATATCAATGAAATTCGGGATATAATAGAAAATTTGGTTAAAAATGCACTTGTATTAGAAAAAGAATTCGGGAAACCTCAAGATATTGAGGGCGGTATAAAAAACGGACAATTATACCTCTGGCAAACAAGAAATATAGTAAAGAAAATTCATTAATAAGTTGCAGGTTACAAAATTGAATCATTCGCATATTCATAAAAATTGTGAAAAATTTTTCCGACCTCGTTTTAAATTTTTCTAAAAATTTGCGGAACTGGACTTTTCCGAAATAATCAAATTATCCGTACAACTCAAAAACAGTGCGTATCTCACTGAAATTCTGCAAATCTCAATCTATCCGTACAGTCCAGAAAAAGTCCAGTTTCCCAGTTTGATTTTTTGGGTAAACTTAATTTTTCCGACCCGGAAACTCCCACACAAAGCCAACTTTACCAAAATAATCTATCTATCCGTACAAATCAATCTGGACAAAAAAGTACATTAATTGTAAACAGCGGTAAATGTGAAGTTTATTAACCCGTTTTGGACGTCTTTGAAAAAACCTAAAAAGACTAAAAAACTGGAAGTATCAGCGTTTGATACTTCCAGTGAGATGGTTGCGGGAGCTGGATTTGAACCAACGACCTTCGGGTTATGAGTTGACAACTTTACTTTTTGTGTTTTTTGATAGTTTCTAATTTTTCTTTATATAACTGCATTTTAGCCAATATAACCTTTTGTGTTTTATTCTGAATTTTTATAAATTTTTGTGTTTTTTTATAGTTTTGTCACCCAAAAGTCACCCATTTTTACTTCAGAAAACCAAACATTAGTTTACAATCATTGCGTATAAAAACATTTTCCAAAGCTTCCCTAAATGAAGTCTTTACAACTATATATTTTTTACGTATCGTATCTGTTATTGCTACAGAATATTTTAATAAATTATACAAAAACTGAGGAATTAAATTTATGGACGAGAAAAATTTTAAATATATGAGTTCCGATGTTGGTAAACTTGTTTTAAATAATAAAACAATCAGGTTCAACTCTCCCTTAAATTTCAATGATCCATACGACGCACATCCTCCATATAGATTTACCAATTCAAATATCACAACAAAAGAAAAGAACAGTTTAAAAACTTTATTTGATAATCTAGCAAATGACACTCTAATTCTTTCACTAAGCACAACCAATAAAGATTTAATGATGTGGGGGCATTATGCAAATTGTCATACTGGTATTGTAATTGAATTTTATCCTAATGCAAAATTTTTACATGGTTGTACAAACGTAACATATCAAAAGAATACATTAAGATTTGACAATAATTATGAACAATACTTAGCATCCGATTGTAAAGCCCTAAAAAACGCATTAAAACAGCTATTTACGACTAAATATAAAACTTGGGAATACGAAAAAGAAAAAAGAATTATAGTGGATAAAACAATAAAAATTAATTCCCTAAAGGATTATTTAGCTGAAACCGAAATTAATAAATTACGTTCCCAATCTTATATAGATCTGCCTTTTGAAACCACAGATATTAAAACAATTTATTTTGGTTGTAAAATTAATAAAAATATCCAAAATGAACTGATACAAATTGTTAAAACAAATTATACACATATAAATAAATTATATAAAGCTAAAAAATCTCCAACTGAATATAAAATTCTATTTAAAGAGTTAACAATAAACAAAAAGCCTTGATTTATAAAATCAAGGCTGCACAATAAGCAAAGAGAGTTTATTAAACTATATACTGTTTTAATCCCTCAAATATCCCATCTGCAAATATTTCCGGCTTGTCTCGCAAAAGTTTTTCTTCTTCAGGGTTTGATATAAATGCGGTCTCTACAAGCACCGCCGGGGCTTTTGTTGCCCTTAATACGTGTAAATCACGACGCATCTTACATCCACGGTTAAAAAGTCCAGTAGTTTTCAATAACCCTGTCTGAATACATTCAGCAAGACGGTTACCTTTTGCAGATGTCGGATAATACAGCGTTTCAACTCCGTTTGCAGAACTGCTGCTAAAACTGTTACAATGCACAGAAATAAATATATCTGCTCCGCTTTTATTCTCAGCTTTGGAAACTTCAGTAAAAGAATTTTGTTCCTGGAACAAAACCACCGAATACCCCGCTTGCTTTAATCTATCTGTTAAAATTTCGCAAATACGCTTTGCTACATCTTTTTCTTTTAATCCGTTTTTAGAAACAGCTCCCGGATCACACCCGCCATGTCCTGCGTTTAAAAATATTTTCATAATTCATTCCTCTTCCTATATCCTGTTCTATCATATCTTGCAAGCTCATACTCAATAGCCGTCAGCCTGTTCTCATGCTGTTGCAGTCGAACCTCCGACCGCTCAATATGATTGTCCAGTGCAACGCTCATATTCTGAATTTTTTCTAGCTGCACACCGATTTTTACCGAAAGTGTTACAACACCCCCCAGCACTGCTAAAGATGATGTCGCAAGAAAAATAAGTATTGAAAACATTATTCTTACTTTTGTCACAATCGGTATGTAGTTAGGCTTTTCCGGACAGCCGAAAAGTGTGCAGCTTATTTTATCAAGTGCACTCTTAAGCGTCATATGATGCTCAAAACACTCCTGCGATTGTTCTACTGTCATTTTCAATCCTTATTATTAAATTTATGTTTCAAGTCTAAATACTCCTCCCAATCTTTATCCGAAAATCCTCTGCGGCAATTATCAACAAGCAAAAAGATTTCCTCTGCAATATTATTCGCACTTTCAGCTTTTCGTTTGTCTTTTATAACCTCTGATTCCGACTGGGTTTCTTTATTTGTTTTGAACAGGTTAAAGAGGCTTGTAAAAGCCTCTCCAACCGATTTTATTGCATCTGAAAAGTCAAACATTATGCTGCTCCGAGATTACCTTCTACACCGTCGATTTTATCAACACCTTTTTGAATAAATTCTTTCAGCGTTTCCAAGACAGGGTCTTTAACCGCCAAAACAATACCGTCATCGATAGGTGTTTCCGTATTCGTAACAACTGTTACGGCCAAATCATCCAATGCTTCGATAAACCAATCATCCAGTTTATCTGCATGTCTTTCACACCACTGTAATAAAGCTTTTCTCATCTTTTCGTCCATAATTTCCTCACTTTCTTTTCATGTTTTGTAATATTTTAAAAATAGCTATTGACAACCGTTAGTTTACGGTTTATAATATAAGTATGATTAAAAGTTTTAAACACAAAGGGCTTGAAAAATTCCATAAAACTGGTAATACCAAAGGTATTCAAGCAATTCACACTAAAAAATTAAAGATGCTTTTATCAATCCTTGAAGCTATGACTACAACAGATGATTTAAAACTTCCTTCACTAAGATTCCATCAGCTTCAAGGCGACAAGCAAAACCTTTACTCAATTACTGTTCAGGCTAACTGGCGTTTAACTTTTGAATTCGATAACGAAAACGTTTATATTCTTGATTATACAGACTATCATTAACAGAAAGGATAAAGCTTATGGATATGTACAACCCATCTCATCCCGGAGAAATTTTAAAAGATTTATATTTACCGGATTATAATTTATCAGTAACAGCTTTTGCACTAAAACTTGGAGTTTCAAGAACAACAGCATCAGAACTCGTAAATTGCAAAAACGGGGTTTCTGCAGAAATGGCACTAAAACTGGCTAAAGCATTTGGAACTTCTGCACAGTACTGGCTTAACCTGCAGCAAGCATACGACCTATGGCATGCAAAACAAAAAGTTAACCTTGATAACGTTGAAGTTATTGCAATGTAACACAAAAATCCTTGAAAGTTTTAGATATGTCGCAACAGGGTTCAGCAATCCGCTTAATTCAAACCTGCCAGCTGATTGCGATATTCAACAGCACGATTTTCAATATCGTGTAATTTTATTACATCCTCATCCGTCTGTGTTCCCGCCAAAATTGCACGTAAAGGCCTGACAGCTTCCGCATCCAATGCCGCAAGCTGTGATTTTATTTCAGCTGTCCGGGCTTCCTTTTCCTTTGTCTGTAAATATTCTGAATATTCACTATCCGAAAGCCTTACCAGCTTCCCATCCTTTTCCTCATAACGGTCAGGATTTTCCGCAATTTCCGCAGCAGTCTCATCTTCTACATGCTGAAATCCCGACTTCAACTCCCCTTCATAATAAACGGTTTGCACTGTCTTACTTTCAACATGAACCGCTTTTTTGCCGTAATAACAAGGCTTTATTACCCATTCACCGTTTATAAAATATGCAGCTTCACACTCACCGCACACAGGAGGGGCAATGACCGTACCGTATGCAGGGATATGCGGATTTGATTTGTTTTCGGGGTTCGGGATAGCCTCTCCCTCTTTTATATAACGTTTTGTGCTTATATCAAATAAATATATTTTCATTTTCTCTCCTTTAATCTAGTGTCGCCTTCTCCGCCCCGCCTTTGCTGGCCGTGCAAGGCTCACCTGCTTGTTTGCCCGCGTTTAACAGGCTGCACAGTCTTGCTCTCCAGCAAGCCTGTTCGCCTTCAGCTCGCAAGCCGCTTTTCAAATGCCACTCAAAATTTTCGCTAGTATCTGTTAATGCGAAAATTTTTCGGGTTACTTGTACTTTATAATTAATCTTGCTGCTATTCCGCTTTGTTTTACCGTTCCGCCGTCTTTGTAAACCGGTGAACTTGCTGAGCCGGAAAAAGATATTGTATTATAACCACCCACATAACGATTTGTTGATAAATCTCTATTTCCATAGTTTCCTAAACTAAATACACCAGATGCAGAAGATATGCCAATATCATCTATAAAATCTACACTACCTATAATATTTGGCAATTCCGGCTCTATTTTCATACCGTTTGAAATGGTTGTTCCATTTGTGAAAGCCAAAACATCGCCGTCGCGTATCAGCGGAAATCTGAATGTAGTCTCATTGTCGCCGTCTGAAAATTTACCGTACTGCCCTGCCTGCCAGTCCTCTTCCGACACCAACCAGCCGTATTTTTCCACTGCTTTATATAATTCAGGATATTCAGACCTTAAAGCCTCTTGTCCTAAGCCATACCAAGTATAATTTTTTGGCAAAGTTTCACCCTGCCATAGCTCTATATGCAAAATATCGTAATCCTGCCCGTATTCGTCTGCTGTAAATCTGTTGTACGGGTTATTCTTTACTTCTGTATTCATTTATATGCTCCTATTTTGTTTGTAACCCTCACCCGAATTGCTAAATTCACATTCGCTCATTAAGCAATTCTGCCCTCTCACAACGAGAGAGGGCGGCTTATCGTCTTTTTACGGCTTTACCGGTTCAGGATAACCCATTAAATTATTCAATTCTTTTCTTAGTGTTCTTGCCTGTTCGTTGTAATACTCGAGCCAGCTCTGACCCGTGGTTTTACTTGAAGGTTCGCACATTGCACAGAGGTGCTTCTTGTCTGGCTCGTTTACCATTCACACCACTGCAATAACACTTCTTTCATTTCTTCTTACATACTTTCCTCCTTAAAATTTTTCTATTGCCTACACTTGACAAACAGGAGAAAATAGTAAATAATAAAGATACAGGGTGGCAGCTTGCCAAGCTAGCCGGATGCCCTAGAGAGTTCTAAGTGGTGCTTACCTTATTAGGTGGGTGCCACTTTTAAATATGATTAAAATCAATAAGAGCAAAAATAAAGTCAAATTGAAATCATTCATATCGACCCCCTTTCTAGTCGGGAACCAACCCGAGTTCTAAGATATTTTGTAGGTTGTTCCGTTTCAAAAAAGGCACCTGTTACCCTGCAGGGTTATACTATCACAATCCTGCCTGTTTGTCTATTTCAATATGCTGTTATGTTTCTTATTTCTTTTCTTTCTATTGGGCCTTTTGGGGTTTAATATTTCATCAACTGGTTTTACTATAAATATTGAATCAAGAAATTTCCAATAATCGTCATTGTAATACATTGCGAGCACCTCACTTTTAATTCTTCGCTTCCTCAGCGGTTTTTGGCGGGAAGGTTTTATTCTCAAACAGGTAATCCATCTCGTCAGAGGAATAACCCAGCTGTGTGCCGAGCGCTATTACAACCTCATCCCCTCTGTAGTAAGAGCTTGCGTAATCGAATTTGATTAATGCCGGAATATTGTCCTTGAGCATTGCCTTAATATCGTCCGGCGAAAGCCCTTTGTCCTGATAGAGTGCCAGCAGAACATCCGCCTTCGTAAGGCTCAGGTTCATAACCCGCTCACGCTCCTTTGCTGCCAGCTCTGTGGCGTAATTCGGATTATTTACAAGTTTTTCATTCTGCCAAATACGCTTGCCTTCTAAATATTCCTGATATTCTTCATCACTGCATTGAAAAAGTAAACTTCTCCCCCACCTCTCAAGGGTATCCAATTGTGCATACGCTTCTTTGTTTTCGTCAAAATATATTGTCATTAGACTGCTCCTTTCAGCGGGTAAACCATAAGTCCCTGAGTTTCTGGGTATCCGGTATAATAATAATAGCTGTATCCTTTTGGAACAAACGCCTGAACTGTTACATAGCCGTCACTAGCTATGCTCTGATATACACTAATCCAGCCGTTGTCATCAACTGAACATGTCGGAATAAGCTGACCTGATGAGTTTTTCAAACTCAGGCACTCCATGCCTTGAGCTTCACCTACAGTCCCGCCTCGCAGGGTCGCTCCGGCTACAACCAGACAATCATACTCCACAGTTGTCCAAGCCGCAACAACTCCTTTTACTCCTCTTTCATAATCCGGCATTCCCCAGCTTACGGCGGTTGCTTTGCCGTCAGAGGGTACGTTGGAAAGGTCTTTATCGGCTTTTTTGCTTTTTAATCCTTCTATTTCTCTCAAAACGTTGTAGGAAAGCACTTTAAGCGCTACCCCCCCCCCCATCTGAGAGTATTGATATGACTGCATTTGCGACCAGTTTACTCTCCGTCAAAACTTCTTCGGAAGTTTTTATTTTAGCTTTATAAGGCATTACGCTTATATCAACCCAGACATCATTTATCTGCATGTCAGAAGGTTCAGCTTTTTGGATATAAATTTTATTATTATATATCTCCAACCCCTCTGTATCCGGATTATAGAATAGATTGTAATCCCCTGCAGGCAACTGCGATATGTCAAGTGAAATATCTTCATTTATCGTATATGTTTCGCCGTCTGCTGTTGTACATACTGCCGGTGAATGCTGGGTTAAGGTGTTACCCGAAAGCGTTATCAGTGCAGGCTCTCCATTCTCATCTACGGGCCCTGAATTAAAGCAGAATACCGGCATACTGCTTCCGGAGCCTCCGGAAATGTTTGTCTGTACATGAAAATTAATTTTATTCCGATTATCAATGGTCAATATTTTTGTCCATGATTCCGCATCGGACAAATCATCACTGTTTAGTGCTTTATTTGAACGATATAAGATAAAATCACTGCCGTTTATTGTCCACACAAGCACAGATGCGTTATAAGCCACCTTATCGGAATGTTTCAATATTCCTATATTTGTCAATGCACTAATAAACTGCGTTTTGTTATTTCCGTCCTCCAATTCACCATTCGGAGTCACGCCGGCAAGCTGAAGAACCTGATAAAGACAATAAGCAATATCCTGGATATGTTCAGCTACTATTGCCGTTCCGTCTTGCTGTCCCGGTGAACTCTCATTTTTAAACGCTCCAAAAGGTAAATCGACAGTTGCCGATTGTGTTTTTTCATAATCATATAAGTTTTTCATAAATCCCCTTTAATACAAAGTAATCTTACAAAGACATACATATTCTGCGGGTCTGACCTTTAAAAGTAAATCCATAAAAATTTTATACTGGCCGTATGTCATCGGATTAATAACAGTTATAATCAAAACCTTATCCCAACGGGTAATTTTTGTAGGATCATCATAACTGTTTCCGTAATACAACGCCCCGTTACAAATTAGTTTGTATCCGGACGCCCCGTATTGAACCTTTACATCATTTACGGTCTGACCGTATTCCGTATAACCGTATTCAAAAGTACCAAGATAAGTAAGGTCTTTCATAGGTATATTCTCTACTACTTTGACCTGTATCCCGGCACGTGCCATTACCTGCTCAATATACCCAAACCCCTGGCCGCCGCGTAAAGACCACTGAACTTCAGCATTCGCCTGACGTTCTTTCAATATATCGGAAATTACTTCTATATCAAAAAGTTTTTCGTAATTTTCAACATCTGCAAGCTGCTCATCTTCCGTGGCATATAGATTTGAAGTCAAAAACGGAGCATATACAATTCTGTAACCCGCACGCCGTATATCCTCAAAAGGTTTGATTAATGCCTGAACCAACGCTCTTATATTATAATTAACAAGACGCCAAGCACGACCGTTCCCGAGAAGGCTTTTAAAACTCTGAAAAATCATAATACTATGTCCACACCGTTTATTTTTAATTTTTCAAGGTATGCAAGACAGCCAATTCCAAGAATATCTTCGTTTATAACCTCACCGCCCGAGTTTTTTAAGACAAACGAACTGTAAGTGCCGCCATCAGCATCTATTGCATTTTGTACTGCGGCATTTAGCTTACTTGCATTAATTGTTGCATCCTGCTTTGTATAACCTAACGCCATAACATTAGGCTTTTTAGTATCCAGATATGAAACAATAGCAGCCTTTATTTTTGTATTAATATCATTAGTGGCCGGACTTAATTCGGTTATTTCAACTCTGTATCCGGTATAGACAGGCTTTCTCAACTCAACAACAGCACCGGCCGGACGTCTTGTATTTTTCATATCGTCAGTTCCGTTAATCGCCATAGCAACCTGATACATTAAACCGGAGCCGGATATTGTTTTCATGTTACCATTGTCCCATTCCGGAAACGGGTTCGGCGTTACATTACCCGACGGAGTTCTGTCATTACTGCTGCCGGCTGCAACCAGATAAACAACAACAGTACCGGATTCTAACACATAAGGGAAGGCATCGGAAATCCCGGCAACCTCCGTTGACCATAAATAATAATCTACAATACTTCCGCCTTGTGCTTTACGTTTAAATGCCATTAAAACACGGGCTCTGTAATCTTCAACATCCTCATCATTGCTGCCTGTAACCAGTACAGATTTTACGATTGCTTTATCTGGAATACCTTCAAAAGGGTTTGTAATATCAAGCTCATCTCCGGGATTTAAGTTTCCAATCGGGCCGGAAGTTTTGGCTTCGACACTTAAAGTCACAACACCGTCAATCGGTACCCCGCTTGATAAAGACGCATACACAACCCCGTTTTTTGTACTTTTCCATAACGTGCCGGCTATTATTGATGACGCCGTAACATTGTTAATCTCAATTTGCAGTGTTGTCTTAGTCCCGGTCTTATATTCAACACCAAACAGACTACCCCACATCTTCAAAACCGGCAAAGAACAGCTTTGAGGTAATATCTGCAAATATACCCATGCAAGATAATTTTGATACATTGACGCAATGCCCGCAACAGACCAGGCAAGAGAACGCACAACAGATTTAGGCAGCAGCGGAGCTTTAACTCCGGTTTCTTTTTGTATTCTCGTTGTATAATCGCTTATAATATCTGACTGTATCTCTTTTAAGGTTTTCTTTTTATACCCTGCCATAAATCTCTCCAAAACGTTTCAATTCCGACTTTTCGCTATCCCATACCAGTGCGTACCGTTCAACCGAACCGTCAGGCTGTGTTATCGTAAGGACAACTTCAGTAGTCTTATTTTCTCCTGAGACAGCTGAGGCATCAACACTGCTTATTAATCCTGTAGTTACCATCCAATCCAGTTTTGACGCAATTATTGCACCAAGATTTTTTAAATTATCAGGAGTAGCAGGCTTATTGAATTCGGCTTCAACGTCATCATTCTCAATATCAAACGTATCATTATCAAGGACATCGTAAAAAGCTTTTCCGCCCAAAAGGCTTAAATAAACAGCATTATATAATGTGCAATTCAAAATGAGGTCACCGTCAGAACTTACATCCAGCTCCCCTCCGTCGCCGTTTTCTATCATTAAAATATCCAATTATGCACCTCCGGTCACAATACCGCTTTCCGTTGTGACTGAATTTGAATAAGTGCCGCTTGCCCCGTTTTCTGCAACAATGACTGCACCCGTAACCGTTCCGGAAACTTTCAGCTCTCCATTATGTTCCCAGGTTCCGGATGTCAAAATTTTACCTGTCGGAACAATTACAACATCACCGTTATTTTTTAAATGAATTTCAGCTGCAACCTTTATTCCGCTTGCATCAGTTGAATAAAATCGTTTTTCACCGGGTTCCGATTTTCTTTCAATATTATCCCGAAAAAGAAACAAAACGCCGTCTCTGGGGTTATTTCCGACATTAGATGACAAAGCCTTAATCTGTTCCGGCGGGTTATAATCATCACCGCCGCCATGGTATTGCTCCATATAAACTGCATCAGAACCGTAAGGAGTTGTCTTAAATTTTCTGATAACTCCGGATATTGTTTTATCTAGTATTTTCGCAAGTTTTAGCATAATGGCAAACTCTCCGGAATAATTCCTGTATAAGCACAAGGAAGTGTTAAAATAATTGAATTCCCCTTATCTCCATCCTGTTCAAATTCTTCTACAATCATTTTTATTTCATCAAAGATATAGCAAGACGGTGATTGAAGATAAACAAAATCGCCCTTCTTGAGGTTAAAGAAGTCATTAACACTTAATCTGACCTTTATTGCATCCCCTATCGAACGGCACGCATACCAGTTTGCAAAATCACTGATACTGCCGGAATAGGTGTCATCTGCAAGTATTCGTTTGGTTATCGGCAAATCGTAAGGAATTTCCGCAACAGACTGAGCTGGCTCCGGATACTGTGTTTGAGCTACATAATACCTCGCAAGCTCATCAGTTGAAAATTCAGCATTCCAATCAGTAACCCCGACAGTCTCACCCTCCAGAAACGACATCTTTGCATCCGTATCCTGTATAGTCCCTACATACAATTTTGTTCCGTCATCATCAACTATAAATCCTCTTGAAGAAGCCAGCCTTGTTATGTATTCCCAACAGGTTTCGTCCTCTCTTGCCGCATAGCTGTTACCGATTTCAGTCTGTGAAACATAATCCAAATCCGGATTGTTTTCAAATTCTACCTGAATGCCGAAATAATCACATATTGTTTGTATTATTGATTTTATACTTAAATAAGATGAATTCAGCGGCTCCGGAACAACTGTTTCAAGTAAAATACCGGCTGATGACATTATATATAGACAGGTCTTAGTCCCTGCATTTGTCGTTTCCGGCCGAATGTCAGCAATATACCCGTTCAAAAATAACCCGTCGTTATCATATACAGAAACACTCTGACCTCTTTTAAAAGAAAATTCCTCCGGATTAGAATCAAAATTCAGAATAACCCCTTTCACAGCTCCCAGCATATTAATTAAAAGGTAATAATAAAAACGGCTGTACACAGTACCGTCAATATTACAGCGAACACCTTCACCATCAGCCGGCAAGTCATCATCCGCAGGTACAATAATATACCCGTCAGTATTATTATTAATCTTAGATAAATCGCCCGCTTTATCAGGCACGCCGTAAAGTTTACGCGAGATATTATCATAGTCAATATTACCCTTGTAAATTTTCTTAAACATAGATTACAATCTTTCGGCCTTTTTCTAAAAAGAATAATTCATCTCCAGATAAATTATTTGTACGATTTACATAATCAATCGCCGCTTCCGGATCAGATTTAAACATATCCGGATAATTTTCAAACGCCACCATTAAAGGATTGGAATGCTCTTTTAAAAATAATGTCTTTTCTACTTTTAAGTCATCACTCTTATCAATAATAGAACCTATTGTTTGATTCACTATTTCCGTTGTATCAATTTCGGTTATTATCGTATCTTCAAGATTTTTATTGATAATTTCTTCTATATCCTGAGACTGCTCAATATAATTATCATTTATTTCCTGAATATTTTCTGCAGCAAGAACGGCATCTTTTCTTAACTCAAAGTCACTGCTGTTAATAACATCACAGCCTGTCATAATTGTTGATTTCAAAAACAAATCATCAGCTGTATATTCAGATTTTGTCACATTTTCTGAAGATGACGGCAGTAAACCTGAAATAATATCAGATACTGACGTAATCACATCCGAAACGTTATCATAAGTCAAAAGCCCCTTTTTTAACAGTATTCCAAGCTGTGTTGACATTACAAGCGGATTGTTTAAGATGTTTTGCGACTTTATATCCTGTAAAATCCCGATAAAGTCAGAATTTTGAATATCGTTGAATTTTTCTGACAATTTATCAAGATTAGAACCCCACCTGTCAGCAAAACTTTGTTTATCCTCAATCACCGCAACAGTTTCCGCAAAACTTTCGGATAATGTTTCCTGCATTTGATTTATATTCTTTGTTAATGCTGTTGTTTTTGTTGCTTTGGCCGTCGGATACACAGTGCCGCTGCACTGATGGAACGATATATTTACTTCCGTATGTGAGAGCTTTTCAACAGTATCCTGCTCAAAATCAATATCAAGAGCCTGAACAATCATTATGTTGCCATAAGGAAGCTGTAATTTACTTTTTCCGTGTTCGCAATATGCTGCTTCAAAATTATCTGCATCAATGTCATGATTATCGCCAAAGAAGTATAACTTTAATGAAAAATCACGGCCGGAAACCCCCATGTCATGAAAAGTATCATCCGACATATTAACGGTTTTATATGAGGTTTTACTGTTATTCTTTCCATAACTGCGTGTAGGGTTATTCTTAACTTCACCTTTACGCTTTCTGGAATATTTTATTTTTCCGTCAGTTTGTAAAATGAATTTTTTACCGGATGGAGATGTCCAAATAACCTGTTTTTGTCTGTCTGAATAACTCATTATTGCTTCCGCTTACCTTTTAATTTAACTTTAAACGCCCTGCCGTCAACGGTTCTGGCATTAACGACTTTTGCGTCATAACCTTCCGGGGCAATTAGTTCTATCTCCAATACTCCGTTATTTTCAGTTGATTTATGCGGGCTTTCAATTTCGTAACGTTTATCCAGATACTTTTCAAAATCGATAACATTATCGTTTCTCTGACGTGACATCTGTTCAAGAATTCTGACAGTCCTGTTATTGTTATAAACCTTTGTCGCTGCAGGAAGTTGAACAATTTCAGGCCCGCGTTCACCAACAAGTGCCAGCCCGCCGGAAAAATAATTCGTTCCGGAAGCAAAGCCCGGAACCTTTTTATCATTTGAGTTTTTCCTCTTTTCCATAACATTTCGGGTAACATTTACAACAGCACCAACAGGAGTAAACCTAAATGCGAGTTCCGCAGCCTCTTTAATCTTATTAAAAATAGGTTCAATCTTTTGCCATAAATCCATAATCCAGGATTTTGCCTTTTGTACAAAATCAAGTGTAGCCGCTTTTACTTTATCCCAATTTAATGCAAGCAATACAAGCCCTGCAACCACTGCACCGATTGCAACTGCCACCCAGGTCATCGGATTCATCAATAATGCTGCCGTCTGTGCAGCTATGGCTGCAACACTTGCCCATATTGAAGTTGTTAATGTTCCAAATTTTATAGCAAGCCCTAACACAGCCCATGCCAAATTATTAAAGTTTGCAATTAATCCTACTGTTGCAATTCCGCTAATCGCTGCAATAATTTTGTCGGAATTCGATTTAATAAAACCCGCAAATTGCTGAATTACATTATAAAGCCCCGCAAACATGTGATAACAATTTTTTAGAATATTATAAAAATCTTCAAACAATTTTTGGATAACAGGCATATTATCAACAAGAAGCTGATTTGCTTTAGTTAATAATTTTGTATATTCAGGGAGTATCACCATTCCCCAGTTTGTCTGAATTTCTTTAAGCATTTCTGAGTGCATACGCATCTGATTTGCTGCGTTTCCACCTGTTCGCAAAAAATCACCCTGGGCATTTTTGGTTCTATCCATTACATACAAATATCGGAGTTCAACTTTTTCAGCCTCTTTCATATCTTTTATCTTTTTTCGTAATCCTTTGCTGCGTGCAAATTCTTCAAGGTTTGCTTGCGTCATTACAACACCAAGATTTTTCAAAGACTCGGTTTCACCCGTATAAACAGATTTTAAAGCCGTTGTCGCAATATCATTAGAGATATTTTTAAACGATGCCATATCAGCCCCGAGCTGGGTTAAAGACATTGCCATTTCAGCTGCACGTTTCTGCGACATCCCCATACCTGTCCCCATATCACCGAACAAAGCCGCACTATCCAATGCAGTCTGCTGGGCAAGCCCCATACTTTTAACTGAGGTTTTTGCCCATTCCGTAACCTGCTTGCTCATTGAATCAAATACTACATCAATTTTGCCGCGTGTTTCTGTCAAATCCGATGCAAGATCTATCCAAGCTTTGCCTAATGCTGCAATCTGTTGTACAACCTGCCCCGCAACCACAGCCATAATAGCATTTTTAACGGTAAATATTTTATCTGTAACAGAAGTAATACCGTTGCCTAAATTTTTAAACCCTGAACCAATAGAACGAAAAGCACGGTTAAAAGCACCCTGAATTCGTCCTGCCTGTTGCTGAAAGCTGTTTCCTTTTTCAATCATTGATTTAAAAGCAGGAGTAACCCCGTCAACAGCCTTGAACTTTGTAAATATAGAAAATGACACAATTAGCCTTTCGAAACAGTATTTTTCTTTTTCTCGTACCTATAGGCAAGAGGAGCTTTTTCAAGTACCTCACAAGCCGGCATATTATCAACATTCGTTGATGTATCAAATCTTTCAAGCCACAAAAAATCTGCCATTGCCAATATTTTAGGCAGCCTTATTTCAAGAAAAAATCAAGACACGCCATAGCAATTTCAAGATTTGTTCCATGCATTTCATTTATAATAGCTTCAGGAACATCACAAACATTTGATAACATTTTTACCGAAGCATCAAAACCGCCTTCTTTCAGTTTTTTAGCATTCCGGACTTTAAACTTATTTTTGTAATACAGTTCATTACGTTCGAAATCCCCTGAATGAATAGTTCTTGTTAATTTTTGAACAAGACATTTTTTTTCTTCGTCATAATAAACTAACCCGGCCATTACACCTTGTAAAAGATTGGTAGATAACTTTATTTCCTCAGAAGTTTTTTCCCTTACACCAAAATCAATTAAATCAATTTCAAGTTTATCAGCCATTTCATCAATATATTTTTCAGCATCTTCTTTAGTCATTTTTTCTTCAAATTTCATTATACTCTCCTTTTAAAATGCTGAAACAGTTAATAACCGTTTCAGCATCTACTTTTAACTATGTTTTAATTTCCCTGTATTTGATACAATATCAAAACCATCCGTAATGTTGTTTTTGGTTGATACACCCATATCTTCAGCAACAATCATTCCTTCACAGGTATAAGATTTATCGTCGGTTTCTACTCGAATAGACAATCTTTCCTTTCCAAGGAAAGATTCAAGGACACTTAGTTCATTTGCATCAACCTGACAACCTTCCAGTCGTCCGGGAACTACTTTTTTCACAGCCCTGGTTTCATTGTTTCCAAAGGTCACGTATTCTGTTATCTGTTCACCACCTACATGTACTTTCACCTCACAGTCATTCGGCACCCCAAAGGCATAACCCTCTATTGTAATAGATTTTAAATATCCTGACATCCTTATTAACCTCCGTAATTAAATCCAACCATATTGCAAATATCAACAATACGATTTACACTTGACAGCGTTGGAAATGTGTTAGCATTAATACGATCCGAATTTGTATCGTCAATTTCACCTATGGTATAACCTAAAGAATTTTCTACATTTGCTAAAATAGCCGCTTTCCCTAATGCACTGATAATACTGTTAATCTTATCCACAAAGGCACTTACTTTTTTAGCTTTTGGATTTGTAGTTTTATCATTATTCCTAACGACAACCACAGACACCCAATTTTCATCGTATTTGAACGGATACATCAAATTGTATGCCATATTACCAAGACAGCACACATCTCTGTCATACATATACAGCGTTTTCTTACTGCCAAGAGGATGATAGAATGTACATAAATCTCCTATCTGATAGCCTCCGTCCGCTAACGGTTCAAGATTCGGAATTCCTGCTTTTAACAGCTTATCACGCAATTCCCATTTTAACGGTCTTAATTTTCCGTAATCACCGAAAATTTGAATATTTATCTGATCATCCCGCCTGCTGTTACCAAACTCAACAAGGGAATCAATATCAACAGTACCTTCATTAAGTTTACTTTCCGGAAACTCTTTTGCTGTATAGCAAGCTACATACTGTGCAATCTTAGTATCAGTACGCCATCCCTGAAAATATTCTCTCATTGCATCAAGAGAATTGTCATCATTAAATTGTGAACATACTCTTGTAATACCGAGTTCTTCAGTAATTAATTCAAGATAATCATCAATTTTTACAAGCCCAGCCCCTTCACCTACAACAGCAGCAGAAAAACTAACACCGTAATCAGATGCTGTAATCGGCTTGTATTCAGAATTAACAACATCAATTTCAAATTTTGCAGACTCTCCTTTAACTTTTGATTCCAAAGTTAATACAACAGTCGAACTGCCGTTTGCTGTACCTGAAATATTTAGAGCTGCAAATAAGTCCGTTCCTGTTGACGGAGTTAAAATTTCAATCTTTGAAGCAGCCCCGCTTGTGTTTGATGTTAATATATAAGTAGAACTTGCAGCTTCAGGGCTTTCTGCTGTAAGTGTCAGTCCTGTTAAATGACTGCTTAATGCTGTTATTACATCTTCAGCAGTTTCTGCAGAAACCGTTCCAATTAAAGCTTCCTGTTTTTCACCGCCATCAACAGAATATGCTACATAATAATCATCTTCAGTTAAAGTTGTGCAATCTACAACTGCAGATGATTGTATTTTTGCTGATGTCGCAGAAGCCTTATCGTCAACTACAGCAGTAAAAGGTATCTCCACATATTCATCAAGAACCTCCTTAATTGCTGTCAGAATATCTTTTACCTCTGCATCTTTTTTAAGCGTGAATGGTATATTTTCATAATTAAACGCATTAAGTTTTATCCCTTTGGGATCCAATGCCGGATTATTATGAGCATTTGTTGCAACTTTCGACGCTACATCAGCAGCAGCTTCAAAAAGCTGTTCTTTATATCTGAAATATAGTGTTGAATTTACAGTTGGTTTACCGGTTACGGACAAATTAACTTTATGCTTTGTTCCGTTTTCAATTTCCGGAACAGGTAAAAAATATGTTTCGACATTAGCACCGCTTCTATCCTGCGGAAATGCTTTCAGTGCCATTCGATGTAATGGGGAACCAAACCCCATCATTACACCGACATCATCTGCATTCCCGGAGCCTGAATAAATCGTATTCGGTTCTATAGTCTTGCCGGTTTGATAGTTTCCTAAAAACAACAACCTTTCCGGACGTAAATATGCTCCGGTATTCTGTGCACGCTGATAAAATGCAACACCTGTCGCCGATGCTCTTGCATCGGACGCAATAGATTTTACAGTCATTAATTATCCTCCTTATAAATCCGTAATTAAAACCGAAATCAGCTGATCACGGATATGATTCTGTATATATAGTTCTTTTATTTGTGTTCCAGTTAAATATTTTGTTTTTTCATCGAATTCAAGTTCAAAAATCATTTTTTGCGACAAGGAACTTTTAACCATATTTTCTTTTTCCGGATAAAAAGTTCTTTCCACTGATTTTAAAATGGTTGAAGATATTCCGGCTTTAATGCGGATATTCTCAGCGGCTTCACTCATCATTATTTGCTTAATTTGAGCAATAAGATAATCCAGCCTTATATCCGCTATTGCATCACCAGACATCTTAACAGAATGTTCATCAAACAAGTCATTGTCTCCTGACGCAAAAGCTTCTATTACAAGCTGATTTGTAGATTGCAACCTTGACATAGTTTGAGTACCATCATAGTCAGACCTGTCAAAATAAATATAAATACAAGCCATTTCATGGATATTCGGACTGCGGAATTCATGATTTTTAACTTCAAAGTTAACATAATTTTTAATCCAACATTCATCCTTACCCATTTTACGGGCAATATTAATCTGGTTATCCCGTTCCGAGCTTATAATTTCCGCTATCAAATCAACCGCAAACGTTTGTTTCATCGGCGGAATCAATTCCTCAAAAATAGGTTTCATTAAAATTTACCTGTTCTTAAACTTGTTATATCCGGAATATCTTTTGCAATAGTCGGTTTTATAAGATAAATTCCAAGCATTCTGTCTATCGCAACATGCTCACACTTAAATTTTTTCCACTCTTTAATTGAAGGGAAATATATATCAATAAGCCAATCTTTATCAACAACACCAATTTTTACACTGGTCATGTTAATTGTTACTTCTGCTCTGTCAGCAAAAATTCCAAGTCCGGTATCCGTGCTTATGTCAATTCCGATAAACGGAGCAAAACACCCTAGCTTATCATCTTTGTCATAATCCGGATCATTTTCAGATAAAGTTGAACCACGACCCTGAATTTTACCGTCCGGACTGTATAAAATACATTTTGTAGAAAACAGACCATTATCAACAATGGTCTGTTTATCAACTTCAAGCATTTCAAATCCATTCATAAAAGCCTACAAAAGATTTGAATATGATACATAACCGTCAGGATTTGTTGGAACAAACAAAGGTGCAGCTTTTACACCATGTTCAAGTGTCGTTATTCCTGCACTTGCTTTAGGATAACAATATGCGTATTCTTTAGCTTTAATAATCTGGATTGAATTAAATACATCCTGCATATCAGGCGACATATTCGGACAGGTCACCAATCCACCATAGAACATAGTCAGATCATGGTTTTTAGGCAGCAAGATTGCTCTGTCATTTGGAATAAAGCGTTGAGTAGTACCTTCACCTGCAAAATCATATCCTTTAGGAATTGTAAACCCGCCTTTAAATCCCCAAATGTAAATTGTAAATCCGTCCCCTGCTAAACAACCTGACAAGGAAGCTCCAGGAGATTTTTCGACAGGCATTCCTATCGCAACCCTGTCTATACCATCCAGTCGTTTAGAAAGTTTTTGAACTTCATCATTTAATAAAATCGGATTTGTAACAGAACCGTTTGAAATAAAATGAAACTCACAATCAGCGACTTTGCCATCATCAACTATCAACTGGCATCCATTCATTAATTCATCCACAATTTTTGCGGACGTATCAGAGTATTTTTTAGCAGCTGCAATATCATGTGTTGATTTTTTATTAAACTTAATCTTATCACCGTTATGTAGTGTAAGTTCGCCGTTTAACAAACCGTCTGCCACCTGTTTACTTTTTGAATTCGCCTGAAAATCAGAAAAAATACCCTGGTTTTTAGAAACTTCTTCAACAGCATCTGCCACCCTTTCACCATAAGGAATTGCTCCGAATGGTCTTTCCAAAAACCATTTGTCAGTCAACGCAGTATAATCATTATATTGAGGAATTTTATATTTAAAACTTTCATATCCGGACAGGTCATGGAAACGGCCTCCGGTACATTGAGGCAAGTCAACTGAATATAATGACTTTACAACACGGCTATCTAACTCTATAGCAGCTTTATTGGTCAAAACTTCTTTACATAAATTGGTAAGAAATTGCGGAGCCGCTTTTCTTCTTTCAAAACCGCCCGCAAAATATGTATTCAAATCAATCGACATTTATTCACCTATTCCTTCCTGAACATTCATTACTAAAATTCCGTTGTTCTTTAACGTAGTCTTTATCGCATCGACAGTATCACCGCTTTTTGTTAAAATTAAAGCATTTGCATTAACCTGACCGTATGCAATAACTCTGGCATTTTTGACATCTAAACTTGAGTCGGTTGTGTTTTCGACATCTGCTGCTAGAATATAACATGGAATATTACTTCCGTCCGCAGCATCTGACTGATAGGGTAGTAATACATTATCCGCAGTAACCTCCCCAAGGACTGTACCTGCAAAGACTTTTCCTTTCGTTGCAATTCTCAATGTTGCATCCGTATATACACAATTAATTCCTGTTATCATTATTTAACCTCCATTAATCCTCGGGCCTGTAATGCAGTTTCAATTTCCGCTTTTTTTGCAGCATCTTTTGGATTTTCATCGCCCGGCTTTGTCGGGTCATCAG
>CASFGU010000006.1 GCA_949294395.1 uncultured bacterium | reverse complement strand
TCTGAGCCTGCTCTGATTTTACTTCAAAGATGTCTGGTACCTTACTTTTGTCATGCTGAATTTATTTGCCTTCTTTTGCCGAAAACTTGTTTTCGTGCAAAATGGCTCCCGGTGACAGCATCCCTTTGGATTTTCCTATGCCCTTTTTTATTATATCATACTTTTTCAAATAAAAAAAGCCCCCTGATTCACAGAAGGCTTTTTGTTTTTTATTTTTATTAAAACTATTTGTTAAGAGCACCAGCAACAGCAACAGCTACTGCAACAGTTGCACCAACCATAGGGTTGTTACCCATACCGATGATACCCATCATTTCTACGTGTGCCGGAACTGATGATGATCCTGCAAACTGTGCATCGCCGTGCATTCTGCCCATAGTATCTGTCATACCGTATGATGCAGGGCCGGCTGCAACGTTATCAGGGTGAAGAGTTCTTCCTGTACCGCCGCCTGATGCTACTGAGAAATATTTTCTTCCGTTTTCATAGCACCATTTTTTGTAAGTACCTGCAACAGGGTGCTGGAAGCGTGTAGGGTTAGTTGAGTTACCTGTGATAGAAACATCAACACCTTCGTGAATCATAATAGCTACACCTTCTGATACATCATCAGCACCGTAGCATTTAACTTTTGCTCTTTCGCCATCTGAGAACGGCTGTTCTTTAACGATTTTTAATTCGCCTGTTTTGTAATCATATTTAGTTTCAACAGATGTAAAACCGTTGATTCTGGAGATGATATATGCAGCGTCTTTACCAAGACCGTTCAAGATTACTCTTAAAGGTTCTTTTCTTACTTTATTAGCGTTTCTTGCAATACCAATAGCACCTTCTGCTGCCGCGAAAGATTCGTGACCTGCTAAAAAGCAGAAGCATTTTGTTTCTTCTCTTAAAAGCATTGCTGCAAGATTACCGTGACCTAAGCCTACTTTTCTTGTGTCGCCTACTGAACCCGGTACGCAAAATGCCTGCAAACCCTCACCGATTAAACTTGCTGCTTCGGCAGCATCTTTTGCGCCTTTTTGGATTGCAATTGCAGCGCCTAGAGTATAAGCCCAAACAGCATTTTCAAATGCAATAGGCTGAATTCCTTTAACGATTTCATCAACGTTTACGCCTTTAGAATCGCATAATGCTTTAGCGTCTTCTAAAGATTTGAAACCGTACTCAGGCAAAATTTTATTTAATTTAGCCTGACGTCTGTCCTGTCCTTCAAATTTTACTGTCATTTTATTTTCCTCTTAATTTCTTACTTTATTATTAGTTTAAAGGTTGAATGGGTGAATAGTTGAACGGCTAGGAAATTATAAATTAAATCAGGTAATAACTTTTCAACCGTTAAACCTATCAACTTTTCAACAGTTTTATTCCACTCTCGGGTCGATTTTCTTCACAGCTTCAGCAAATCTACCGTAAGTACCAGTGAATTTTTCCAGAGCTTCTTTAGGATCCATGCCTTTTTTAACGGCTTCCATGAATTTACCTAAGTGAACGAACTTGTAACCAATGATTTCATCGTTTTTGTCAAGTCCGAGTTCGAGTACGTAACCTTCAGCAACTTCAAGGTACCTAGGGCCTTTCTGTTTTGTTGAGAAAATAGTACCTACCTGAGAACGGAGACCTTTTCCTAAATCTTCAAGCCCTGCGCCTACCGGAAGTCCGCCTTCTGAGAACGCTGTTTGTGTACGTCCGTAAACGATTTGCAGGAACAGTTCTCTCATTGCAACGTTAATTGCGTCGCAGACAAGGTCAGTATTTAAAGCTTCAAGAATTGTTTTACCCGGAAGAATTTCAGCAGCCATAGCAGCCGAGTGGGTCATACCGGAGCAGCCGAGAGTTTCAACTAACGCTTCCTGAATAATACCGTTTTTAACGTTAAGAGTTAATTTACAGGTGCCCTGTTGAGGTGCACAGCAGCCGCAGCCGTGTGTTAAACCTGAAATATCTTTAATTTCTTTAGACTTTGTCCATTCTCCTTCCTGCGGGATAGGAGCAGGTTCACCTTTAACGCCGCGTTTTACGCAGCACATTTCTTCTACTTCTTTAGTAATTTGTATACGATCCAACATTTTCTATACTCCCTTCGGTTATATACAAGTAAATTGTACGTGCTCAAAGGGGGTTGTCAAGAATTTGGAAGTCATGGATTATGTTGATTTACGGGTAAAACTGTGCAGCTTTTCAATAAATTCAGACGTTCTGAAACTCTGTGCAAGTTCGCTTAATTTTTGATGAAGAGTTTCTTTGGCTTTTGGAATAACTTCCGTACATATAGTTTCTATTTTCTTGAGGTTATCTTTTGCAAAGTTGTAGGTATCCTGCTCATCTTCAAACAAATCGTTTATTGTAAGCGGTTTATGACCGGCAAAGAATCCTTCGCCTAAATCAAAATCGAAATCGTATTTTGTAACTTTTTCTTTTTCGGCATAAAATTCGTCAGCCGATTTAAAATCACGTCTTACAAGCGCAAAACCGTCACTCACGTCTATCATATTGCGATTTTTGAAAACCTGTTCACGTGAAGGGTCAACCTTGTAAGCCATCAGGTCATTAATTATATAAATCTTTTCGCGTGCAATTTTCCCTGCATCGTCTTCTGCATCTGCGGATTTTATAAGAGTTTTGCGCATTTTTCTAAGCTCCTGCCACTCGCTGTCACCCTCAAGTTTTTGAAGCTGCGCCTTAACCTTTGCAGAAGTTTCTGCGCGCATTGTTTCATATTTCTCCACACTGAAATCATCTCCAGTTTTGAGTGCCTCTTTAAAATCTTCAAGCTCTTTTGACGATTTAAAGGTTACGCCCGTTCTTACCTTCAACTCATCCGGAAGATTTTCGTTAAATTCTTCAAGCATAGATTCTTTTAATTTTTTAAACTCATCTCTTGCTTTGTTTTTGGCCGCATCAAGAGGAGAACTTTGAGTACCGGAGGCTTTCCCTTTTTTGAGCCTGTTGTAAACCAGAACCGCTCCGGCGCCAATTACGGCAAGACCGCCCAATCCCGCCAGAAGCATTTTTGTTTTATCATCCTTTATAAACTTCTCTTTCTTTGCTGCGGTAGCCGAATTTTCAACGGCTGGCTGAGAAACCGCCTGCTGCGGCAGAGTTGATTGTTTCTGCGTTATAGAAAAATCTTTCTGCGCGGGAAACATGTAATTCATATTTGAAAAATTTCTGCTTCCCGTTCCGATTGTGTTAAGCAATGTGTTTGTCATGACGCCTCATTTATATTCTCTTTAATTTTTAAAACTCCTGAAAAAAATTTTTTGCGAATTATTTTATAGGGAAACCGCTGAGAACAAGAACCTGAATCTCACCCGGTTCAAGCCGGACAGTCATTTTTCCTTTTCCGGCAGTCGGAATAGTAGTTGTTTTAATTATAATTACATCCTCATTGCCTTTAAATTTAGGAATACGGACATCAGCTTCATTATCTGAGTTAAAATTCATATTTCCGATTACAATAAAGGATTCTTTTGTATCGCTCACTGCAAAAGCAAACACCGAAGGGTTATTCGTTTTAAGCGGAATAAAATTGCCCTTGGCATTCAAAGGCGCGGTGTATGTTTTTTTAAACGTATTTGCAATCTTAAAATCCTCTGCTAAATCTTTATCAGAGCCGCCGGGACGTCTTGAGAAGTTAAAAATATCAATCTTCCCGCGGTGGGCAAAGTAGTATTCATCATCGGTAAAGGTTTTCGAAGCTTTTTTATTAGCCCAGAAGTAGATATAATTATCACCTGTATCAAAACCGTCCACGTAATAAGCATTGAGAGGCAGTGTTGAATTGAGCCACAAAATCATCTCACTGTAGTTCCTGCCGTTAATCAGAAGCGGACTCAGCTCATCATGGGTTGTAAAACTTCCGATAACACTTTTCGGCGTACCTAATTTTTTTGTTAAAGACCTGTCAAGTTTTATCTGGTTCATAAATTCTTTAGCGGTTTTCCAGTCCTTCATGTTGAAGTAGCTTCCGTAGTATCCGTCAAAACCCGCTTCAAGAAGTTTGTCATAGGGAGTATAGACGGCATATTCAGACACGGCATCTTTCCATGAATTTGAAGATTCCGCAAGCCATAGAAGCTGCGGATCTCTCTTTCTTGAATAGTCAATTAATTCTTTCCAAAACTTTGCCGGCTTAGAATGTGCTACATCAGCTCTAATTCCGTCAACACCAAGATCAAGCATATAATCCACAAATTCTTTATATAATTTCAAAACATCTTTGTTAACCTGATTTTCATCACCTGCATTAAGCAGTCTTACATCAGTCCAATCAGCAGGGATAACAGCTTTTCCGGATTTATCTTTTACAAAAAGTTCAGGTCTTTGAAGAAACAGATCATAAGAGCCGCATGCCGGCACATCAACGATTACTGCAATACCTCTGTCGTGGGCTTCCTGAATAAATTTTCTTGCCTGCTCTTCAATAGAAAGCATGGTATTTTCGCTTTTCAACTGCGGATTAAGCGAATTAAAACCTGCCGCAGCATATAGAGAACCGGCCGTTCCTAGCGCCTTAACCTTCCCGACAGGAGTAATCGGAAGAATATGAATTGCATTAACTCCTTTTAGCTTAAGTTCATCAAGGTTTGCTATTGCATTGAGGAAGTTACCGCTTTCTTCCCCTTCGTTAAAGTCTATAATACCGTTTCCGTTAGTATCCTGCGCGTTAAACGTTCTGATATTTATAGCATAAATTATCGCGGAATTATTAAGGAACTTGCTGCGCAAATCATTTATATGCACCGGTGCTGCAAATGCCGCAGAGGATAAACACACCGCAAGCGACAGCATAACAACAAAATTTTTCATCATATTCTTCATTACCCTAACCCTCTATTATAATAAATAATATTACCAGATATAATCATTTTTTGCAAATAATAACAAAAACGGACTCTTTAAAATTCAGAGTCCGTTTTTTCATTATTTCAACCAGGTCATTTCTTATTATTAAAATGTATATTTAAAACTTATGCCGCCTTCTTTTTTAAGAGAATCTCCGTATGCACCGATTTTTAAATTATCGTTGATGTTATAAGAAGCTTCTGCAAAAGCACCCGCTTTAAATTTATTTTTTTTCAGTACAGACTGCGTAGTTTCTGTTGAGTGTCTATCCATAATAGTCATCTCTGAGCTGTAATTCTTATCATTGAATACTTCACCTGCATTAACTCCTGCCTTCAAATTCCATTTTGAAGATGGTGAATATTCAACAAACGCTTTACCTAAAGCATAGCCCTTGCTTTTGTCCTGTTGCTGTATTATACGAATAGCAGGTGAACCATCCATATATGTATAATTTTTAATTTTTTCTTTAAAATCATAGCTTCCTTCAAGAGCGCCGCCGAGTTTCAGGTTAGGATTAAGTTCTTTTGTATAAGTCAAATCTGCTCCAACTCTGCCCATTTTAAGATAGGCGCCGGCTTCTGCGCCGATTGTCAATTTTGAACCGTTCTTTTCTAACAAAGTCTGATCAAGACCAATTGTAATACCCGGTTTAAAACCGTCCTGATGAACTAATGCTGCACCTATTTCGAGTTTTGTTTTCTTAGCCTTCGGTGCTTCATTTTCTTTTGATGATACTGCTGCTGTGTGTGCTGCATTTACTCTTTCAACTGTGTTCCCCATAATAATTTTTCCTTTCCTTTCTTTTAATATCCCTTACACAGTTATAAAAAAATTTTCTTCAGAAAAATTGCCATACTGCCCCGCCTATCCTATCCTATCCTATCCTATCTCTGAGTATAATTGAACTTTCAGGCATTTTAAATTTATATTTACATTTCGTTACATATTATTTTTTAAATTATGTTTTTATATTAGTATCCGCCTCTAATCTAAAGTTACACAAGTTCTACAGCCTTGTATGAACTTCTTACCAGAGGGGCTATAGCGTAATCCTCTATTTCGCACACCCGCGCAAGATGTTTTATATCTTCAAATTCCTCTAAAGTATAGTATTTCGAAACCTCCAAATGTTTTTTTGAAGGCTGAATATACTGTCCGGCAGTTACAATATTGCAGCCGCAATTTTTTAAGTCTGTAAAAGTTTCCTTAATATCTTCCATTGTTTCGCCAAGCCCTACCATTAAACCGGATTTGGTGACTATAGAACTGTTATCTTTTATATACTTTAAAACCGAAAGTGACAAATCATAATCCCCTTGCGGTCTTGCTTTTTTAAACACCTGCCGGACAGTTTCGATATTATGGTTAAAAACATCAGGCTTTGCATTAATTATAACATCAAGTGCATTTGTATCGCCTTTAAAATCAGGTGTTAAGATTTCGATTTTCACCCCGGGTGTAAGACGCCTTATCTCCTGAATACATCTTGCAAAATGAAAAGCACCGCCATCCGGCAAATCATCACGGGTTACAGAGGTTATAACTGTATATTTTAGCCCTAAATCCCTCACAGCTTCAGCAATATGCAGCGGCTCTTCCTCGTCAAGCGGCAGAGGACGCTCGCAGCTTATATTACAGTAACGGCAGTTGCGCGTGCAGACATTCCCCATTATCAAAAAAGTTGCTGTATTTGCACTGTAGCATTCATTTTTGTTAGGACATCTGGCATTCTCACAAACTGTATTCAAACATCTGTTTTTTAAAATTTTTCTGACGTTTCTTGTCGTATCTGTATCTATTATAGGACGTTTTAAATATTCAGGAAGCCGTTCTCTCATATTTACAATTATATACTCAAAAATTTTTATTTAAATATTTTTAAATAATGGTTTTAAAAAGTTGATTTTTGATGTGAAAATCAGTTATAATAAAGGAAAAAGGAGAATTTTTATATGAAAAAATTAGCAATTATTTTAAGTCTGCTGGCATTTACACCCTGCTGCGTTTTCGCAATGGATGCACCTAACTATGATGTGGACTCAGTAACTAATACAAGCGACGGGTTGTTTACAGAAAAAAATTTCACAGAAAAACTTGAAACAACAACTGTTACAAAAGAAAGCCTGACAGAACCGCAGACAACAACTTACGAAAGAAAAATCAATGTCGGTAAGAAACCGCCTATGGACAAAAATACTTACTGGAATATGGGCGGTGTAAAATTCGGCACCGGCGGGGCTTTCAAAAACGGTTCCTCTTTGAGCACATGGTAGATATCCGGTGTATCCGCTTTTGAAATATTCAACTCAGTCATACAGCGGCTAACTTTATCAAACGCCGTGACCATTATTGCGGAATTTTCTTGACCGGTTAAAGCTTAAACAAACTTTCAAATATTCCTTCCGAATAAGTTGGATGCGCAAAACAAATCTCTTTCAGCCTGCTGACAGAGATTTTGTTTTGTATGGCTATAAGTATTTCCTGAATCATCGCGGAAGCCTCTTTTGATACAATATGCGCACCGATAATTTTATCATCCTTTGATAGTATTTTAATAAAACCTTCAGACGCATTGTCACAGTGAGATTTTCCAAGAGCCGACACCAGAAGCATTGACTTTTTATAGCTACCTTTTTCCAAATCCTGCTCCCGTTTGCCAACCCATGCTATTTCAGGATTTCCGTAAACGACAGACGGCACAAGAGTTTTATCAAAAGGAATCCCGTTAACAAGTTCCACGGCCTGCTTTATCGCAAAATGCGCAAGCTGAATAGAGCCGCACATATCACCCAGATAAGTTACCCCTTCGACTTTTTCACAGACATTCGGAACCCGTCCTGCCGCGACCAGAACAACATCGGGAGTAAGGACTTCTCCGTTTGAGAGATAAACCTGTCTGTCAAGAACCTTTTCCACAACCGTTGATTTGTAAGCCCTAATTTTCTTTAATTTAAAAATTCTCTCAATGCGTTTTGAAACCTCAATATCCGCGGTCGGAAGCAAGTTTTCCGCAGCCTCAACAATAGTTACCTGAACACCAAAAGCAGCAAAAATACGCGCCCATTCCGTACCTATAGCACCCGAACCGACTATCAAAATACTTTCAGGCCGTGTTTCCAGTTTCAGAATATCATCCGAACTCAAAATAAATTCACCATCAAACTCCAGCCCCTTCAAAACCCTCGGGGAAGCTCCGCACGCAGCAACGATATTTTTGCATTGATAAATTTTACCATGCGCCTCAATCTCTGTTCGTGATTTAATTTTTGCTTCCGCATTTACAAGAACAACGCCGCTGTTTTTTAACGATAACTCAAGAGATTTTCGCAAGCGTTCTACCACACTGTTTTTATGCTCAACAACAGCTTTATAATCAACAGAAAAATTTTCACAGCGTATACCAACGGCTTGTGCATTTTGCATTTCTTCAAAAAGTTCAGCGGAATGTAAAATTGCTTTTGTCGGAATACATCCGCGGTTAAGGCATACTCCGCCGGTGCAGTCTTTTTCAAATATAACAACGCTCATGCCCTTTGCCGCAGCATGCAAAGCAGCAGTGTATCCTGCAGGCCCTGCACCAATTATTCCGAAATCGAAAATTTGCTCCATAATTTCCTCTGCTTATCTAGTATAAACCCGCGGCAATCTGACCTTAAGACGGCAGCAAAGCTCATAGTTTATAGTTCCAAGGGTCTTTGCCCATTCGTCAATTGAGATTTCGCCGCCAATCAGGGTGATAATGTCTCCGATTTCAGCCTCAACACCTGTTATATCAAACATCATCTGATCCATAGTAATATTGCCGACCTGCGGCACTTTTTTACCGTTAAGCACCCCGAAAATCTTATTTGAAAGCCCCCTGGAAACACCATCAGCATACCCTATCGGAATTGTTGCAATGGTTCTGTCGCCTTTTGCAACAAAGGTGTATCCGTAACTGACACCCTCTCCGTCTTTTGCAGTATGAACATTAACAATCCTGCCTTTGACAGACATAACAGGTTTCAAATCAGGTCTAAAGCCCTTATCATCCGGCATATCTGTCCACAAACCGTAAAGAGCGATGCCAACCCTCCTCATATTAGACATCGGGATGTCGTAGCACATTGTTCCGACTGTATTTTGAATATGAAGCAAAAGCCCTGTCGTATCAATCTGAGATAAAATACTATCCCATTTATCAATTTGAAGCTGTGTTTTTTCACGGTTTTCTGCATTTGCAAAGTGGGTGAAAATACCCTGAAGGTTCAAATATTCAGCTGCCTGAGCTTTTTTAATAAAATCAACAGCTTTATCAGCACAGACACCGATTCTATTCATGCCGGTATCGAGTTTTATATGAACTTTAGGTTTTCTGCCGGTTCTTTCAAAGACCTGACGGCATGCGTTAAGATGTTCTTCCCTAAAAACAGCAAAAGAAATATCCTCATCAACAGCACCCTCAACTGCCCAGACGGGAACTGCCCCGAGAACAAGAATGTCACAGGTAATTTTTGCCTTTCTTAAGTCAACACCCTCATCAATAGAGGCAACCCCGAGCATATCAAAGCCTGATGCCAGAAGCGTCGGAGCAAGCATTACAGAGCCATGCCCGTAAGCGTCGGCTTTTACAACAGCAAGAAGCTTTGTATCAGGCGGAACCTTTTTTCTGATTTCAAGTGCATTATGTGCAAGGTTCCCGACATTTATTTCAACCCATGAATCTCTGTGGATATTTACGTTAGTTTGTCTGATGTTTTTCATAGCTTTTTCATTATATAACGTATTTTTGTTATGTGCAAATTGCATAATATATGTTATCGGAAGGAGTTTATAATCGGGGCTTGTGCAGCCCCGAACCCCGCACAGACATTCTTTTTCTTTCTGGCGATGAAAAGAAAAAGAATGTCTGCCAAGAAAAAGAAACACGCATTATTACAGCGCTGCTTTGCAGCGCAAGACCGAATGGATGTAGTTAAATGCTGGCGCATTTAACCATTGAGCCTCACTATTGCACTCCGTGCACGTTCGGCAACCGGTCTAAAATCCCCCCTGCCCCCTTTACAAAGTGGGTAGTATCAAAGACCTCCCTTGTAAGGGAGGTGGCGCAAAGCGCCGGAGGGTTTTTATGCGAGCGTGCGGCGTAGCCGCGATAGCGAGCATTAGAGGTGAAAAAATTTTGTCATCCATGAACTAAATTTTTTCACTACTTCCATTTGATTCCGCGGCGCGCAGCGACGCTCTTTTCTTTTGCCGATTTTTCTTTTCTTTGGTTCATTTCTTTTCTTTTTTCTGGCTAAAAAAGAAAAGAAATGAACGTAAAAGAAGTTGGTGAACTTGTTTCTTCCAATAACATATATTATGTAAAAATAATATGAACTTATTGTCAGAAAAAAATATTTCCACTATAATTCTTTCAGGGAAAGTGTGAGGTGATTATGAATTTGGAAAATCTTAAAAAGACAGATCCAGCCGTTGCAGAACAAATTGAACTGGAATTAAAAAGACAACAGGAAACTATAGAACTTATTGCAAGTGAAAATATTACATCAAAAGCAGTTATGGAAGCTGCAGGCAGCGTTCTGACCAACAAATACGCAGAAGGCAAACCTCACAAAAGATTCTACAACGGCTGTGAACATGTTGACGTAATTGAAGAACTCGCCCAAAAACGTGCATGCGAACTTTTCAGAATGGATCATGCTAATGTTCAGCCTCACAGCGGCGCTCAGGCAAATATGGCAGTATTTATGTATTGCCTTAAACCGGGTGACAGAGTTCTCGGAATGGATTTATCAAACGGCGGCCACCTTTCTCATGGTTCTCCTGTCAATTTTTCAGGACTTTATTTTGACGTAAAAAGTTACGGCGTTGATGAAAACGGAAATATAGATTACGACAACGTAAGAGAAATGGCTCTCAGCCATAAACCAAAACTCATAATCTGCGGTGCAAGCAATTATTCTAAAATTATTGACTTTAAAAAGTTCCGCGAAATCGCAGATGAAGCCGGAGCATATTTGCTTGCCGATATTGCACATATAGCAGGGCTTGTTGTTGCAGGGCTTCACCCGTCGCCGGCACCTTACGCAGATTTTGTAACAACTACAACCCACAAATCCTTAAGAGGCCCGCGTGGCGGAATTACAATGTGCAAAGCTGAACACGCCGCAGGGATTGATAAAGCAATCTTCCCCGGCATTCAGGGCGGCCCTCTTGAACATATTATTGCCGCTAAAGCCGTTGCACTTCTGGAAGCGTCAACACCTGAATTTAAAGAATATGCAGAACAGATTATTAAAAATGCAAAGGCTCTTGCACAGGGCTTAATGGATGAAGGGATGGACATTGTAGGCGGCATGACAGAAAACCACCTTATGACACTTGATTTGAGAAAAACCGGTAAAACAGGTAAAGATATGGCAAATGTCTTAGAAAAAGTCGGTATCACCGCAAACAAAAATACAGTTCCGAATGATCCTCAGAGCCCGTTTGTCACATCAGGTATAAGGCTTGGCACTCCTGCAGTTACAACAAGAGGTTTTAAAGAAGATGACATGACCGAAGTTGCAAAAATTATAGCGTCTGCAATTTACGCATCAGATAATGAAACCGGATTAAAAAATCTCAGAGAACGCTCTCTGAAATTATGCAAAAAATATCCGTTGTATACGGATTTTTAATCCGCCCGTACGGCTTGTATAAAAAGAACAGGCTGCAAATATAAAAGGACAAATCAGGGATGATTATTAAGCTTACTCACGCACACATAATAGGAACAATTATCGCATATATATTCGGGGTATTTCTCGTGCCTCTCGTTATTAATTTTTCTAAGAAAGAAGGGCTCGTAGATGTTCCGAATGAACGAAAAATTCACACAACACCAATATCAAGGATAGGCGGGGTTGCCATCTGGACAAGCACAATGCTGACGTTTCTATGCCTTGTGTTTCTGAGTTACTATCCTTATGGGAGTTTGCTATCCGGAATACTTCTCGGCAGTTCTTTAATGTTTTTATTAGGGCTTGTTGATGATATTTACAACCTTGATGCAAAATTCAAACTTTTTATTCAGATTTCAATTGCAACTCTTGTATATTTGCTCGGCGTAAGAATAGATTCCATTCCGTTTTTAGGCAATCTGGGGCTTATGTCGTATCCTATCACAATTTTGTGGATTGTAGGTATAAGCAATGCTCTGAATTTTATTGACGGTGTAGACGGGCTTGCGGGTTCTGTTACTACGGTGAATGCGATTACTCTTGCTGTAATTGCGGTTGCAATGACACCCCCGAACCCTATTATTGCACTTGTAGGCTTTATACTTGCAGGTGCAATGCTTGCATTCTTGACCTACAACTTTAATCCTGCAAAAATCTTTATGGGCGACAGCGGAGCACTTTTCTCCGGTTTTTTGCTTGCGACAATTTCTATAACAGGAATTATGAAAGCCGCAACCTTTGCAATTTTACTTCCGTTTGTGGTTTTAGCCGTACCGATTATGGATATTACCTATTCTTCTCTGAGAAGAATCTCAAAAGGAAAATCTCCTTTTGTAGCTGATGCGGAACATATTCACCACAAGCTTCTGCATGCCGGATTTTCCCAGAAAAAAACCGTTGTAATTCTTACCTCGGTTGCAATTATTGCCGGCGCTCTGGCATCGCTTCTAATGGGAGAAAATACAATAAAACATTATTTTATTTTTATTCTTGCAACAGTAATTATCATGTTGTTACTAAACTTCATCAAGGTATTGACAAAAAAATAAAGTTATGTTATTATACGAGATGGATTTGATTACTCAGTTTTAATTAGTAGTGAACGGGGCATCAAAACAGAAAATGGTCAAGCAGGCAGTGGCTGCCGGACAGCGGAATTTAAAAGGCTTGCCTGTAGCAATAGACTTTTACGGGGTGACCTGAATTATTTAAAATATTTAAGTGCAAATCCACTCATATACACTTCGATTGGGATTGTTCACAAAAATCTCAATGAGCAGGTAGTATATGGCAATAGGTTAAGGGTATTAGTTAAGTAAAGGTTTATTAACTATGAAGACACACGCTATACATTCAAATGAACAGACATTTCCAACAATTGTGAAAGCTACAGCAGTAGGCAGTATTGCAGGTTACGCGGCAAAATACATGCTTCCTTTGACATCTGACGAAATGGACGATGAATTTAAAGGCGCAATGAATATTATTAAAATAGAATCAAAAAAAGCTAAAGCAAAATCAATTGATTCTATAAGAAAAATTGCCAACAAAACTCCTGCACAGGATACTTTTATAAAGATGGTAGATGTCGAAAACAGCGAAGGTCTGACAAAAGCCGGCAGAGCAGGCAAAATGAAAAAAGTTCTTCAAGAAGCGAAGCTTTCAGAGGCTGACAAAATTCAGCTGAGAAGCATCATTTCCAATGTTAATGAAAAGGCGGGCGAAATGTTTCAGCGCTGCGCGAAAGCCTATGAGGGTGCGGTAAAACGTACACGTCATACCGGCGCATTTATTGCGGCAGGCGCTGCAGCCGGTTTTGCGGCAGGACTTATTCATAACATCCTCAGAACCGACGCATAACAGAGTTTTAATGTCAGAAAAAATAAGCATCATATTATTTTTTCAAAACCGGAGTATTCCACCCCACCAGGGAATACTCTTTTATTTTTTATAAAAACATCTTGGCCCGCTGAGACTTAATCCGTGCAATCATCTCCGGATAGTTGTCGGATGTTAATTCCCCGACTGCTTTATATAATTTCAAAATAGAATTTTCAATATTCTTATGGTTCATGGAAACCATATCGCAGGCCATTTCTTCATTTGAAAGCGCCAGCCGTGTCATGTCACGAAAACCGCTCGAGGCAATCTCAAGCGCAAGCGGATTTTCACTTGCCGCAAGAAAAAGTGCCTGCGCAACAAGCATAGGCATGTGCGAAATCATGGCAGCAGCCTCATCATGTTTTTGAGGGGTAGTTATAACCGGCTTTGCACCGAGTTTTTTTATTATATCCCCAAGTTCTGAACTTTCTCCAAAACATGGCGTCAGAACCCACTTTGCCCCCTTAAACAACCCCTCCATAGAGTTTTCAAACCCTTTATGCTCCGTTCCTGCCATAGGATGGGACGGTACAAACCGGTATGGGCGTTTCTTTTTACATACAAATTCTTTAAGACTGCACACATCAGTAACAACCGTTTCCGGACTTAAAACCTCTTCCAGTTCATCAAGCACAGCAAGCGTCTTATTCATAGCAGTGCATACAAAAACAATTCCGCAGTCTTTCAAAACACTGTAGTCTTTAAATATATTCTCTCCGTCCTGTGACTTTGAAACAGCAATAACATCATAACCCAGAGCTTTCAAGTCCTTAAAAATTGAACCGCCGATTAGTCCTAGTCCGATAACTCCAACTTTTACCATACATTTCTCCTGCGCTATACCAGATCTTTATGGTGAAACTGCTTTGTGCCGTCAGCGTAATCTCTTACGATATGACCGTTTCCGGTAAGCTTATACTTGTAAATGGTCAAACCATCAAGCCCTACGGGCCCTCTTGCATGTGTTTTGTTTGTAGAAATTCCAACTTCTGCGCCGAAACCATACCTGAAGCCGTCCGCAAATCTTGTTGACACATTACTGTAAACGCCTGCTGAATCTACTTTATTCATAAACTTTTCCGCACTTTCATCACTTCCTGTAATTATGCAATCCGTATGCCCCGAACCGTAAGTGTTTATGTGTTCTATAGCCTCGTCAAGCCTTTTAACTGTTTTGAAAGCAAGGATTTTGTCGCCGTACTCAAACGACCAGCTTTCCGGCTTATCTATAAGTTTAATTTCCGAAAGCTGCAGGGCTGCCAGAAGTTCATCCCTGTAATGGAATTTTTCATGGATTAAAAGTGTTTCAACGGAATTGCAGGCGCTCGGATACTGTGTTTTTGCATCAACAATAATTTTTTCTGCCATTTTTAAATCAGCACTTTCATCAACAAAAATATGACAGATGCCGTCAGCGTGTCCGAGAACAGGTATTTTTGTATTTTCTTTGATAAATTTTACAAGCTTATTGCCGCCGCGCGGGATAATAAGATTTATATATTTGTCGCACTTTAACATTTCCGCAACATCATCTCGGGTAAACACCTGCTGTATAACATTTTCCGGGAACCCTTTCACCCCTGCCAGCGCAGAATTTATGACCCCGAGAATCTTTTTATTTGTATTGATTGATTCTTTTCCGCCCTTAAGGATTACGGCATTCGCTGATTTTATAGCAAGAGAAGAAATTTGCGCAATAACATCCGGCCTTGCCTCAAAAATTATCCCGAGAACCCCGATAGGACACGAGACTTTATAAAGTGTAAGCCCCTCATCAAGTTCCCGCACCAGAAGCTTTCTGTTTACAGGATCCGGTAATGCGGCAATATCTCTTATACCTTTAATCATATCGCGCATTTTGTTCTCATCAAGTTTAAGGCGGTTAAATACAGATTTTGTTATCTCACCTGCGGCAACAAGTTTTTCTGCCTCAGCCAGATCCTTTGAATTTGCGCTGAAAATTCCCTCTTTTTCAGCCTCAATGGCGTCAGCTATTTTTAACAGCGCCTCATTTTTCACCTGTTCAGGCAAATCCGCAATTTTCAAAGACGCATCTTTGGCTTTTTTTGCAATGCTTTCAAAATCCATAATCTCTCCTTAAAGAATAGTTATATTATCACGGGTTATGATTGCATCGTAGTTTTTGAAGTTCAAAATATTAATAATATCTTTGGAGTGACAGCCCATAACCTTTTTACAGGATTCGGAGTCATAATTTACAATTCCGCGGGCAAATTCATTGTCCTCTTCATCAACAATTGATACAACATCTCCTTTGCTGAAAGTATTAATTACATCCACAACACCAATTGGCAGAAGGCTTTTTGTCTTTTCGACAAGTGCTTTTTTAGCGCCGTTATTTACGACGAGTTTACCGATAATATTTGTGGCGTAACCAATCCATCGCTTTTTATCAGAAAGCCCCTCGGTCTGCGGAAGAAACATTGTGCCCAGCTCCTCACCGTTAAAGATTTTTTTGATTACGTAAGGAATTTTTCCGTTAGCTATCAAAACCTTTCCGCCGAAACGGGTTACAAGACGGGCAGCCTTAAGCTTGGTGCGCATTCCGCCGCGTCCGCCGTCAGATGCGTCTGTTCCGAGCGCACAAATGTCATCCGTCACTTCATCAACTTCTTTAATAATTTTTGCGTCAGGGTTTTCTTTCGGATTGGAATCATAAAGTCCGTCAACGTCAGAAAGTATTATAAGCAAATCCGCATCAAGTTCGCTTGCAACAAGGGCAGAAAGTTTGTCGTTATCAGTAAAACAAACCTGCATCTGTGCAGCCGACGGTGACACCTCTATTGTAGAAACTGTATCATTCTGGTTAATAACAGGCACGGTTCCGAGTTCCAGAAGCTTGTTTAAGGTTGTTCTGAGACTCAAATACCTTGTTCTTATGCCAAAATCATCCTCTGTCAATAGAATCTGCGCCGCAATCAGCCCGTAAGAATCAAACCCGCTTTCATAAATCGACATCAATTTGCCCTGTCCGATAGCAGCACATGCCTGCTTAAGCGCAGTTCCTTCTGTTCCCTCCAGCCGCAAACGTTTTCTGCCGAGCCCGACAGCACCCGAGGTTACGACAATAACTTCTTTGCCTGATTTCACAAGATGCGAAATATCTTCTATAAACGAAAATACACGCGGCAGCGATACTGTTCCGTCATCCCCCCTCAGAATATTTGTACCGAACTTTATAACAATACGTTTTGCTTCAATAAATTTTTCTCTGTCCATACAAAAATTATAACAAAAAATAAAAAAACAGTTTATTTATTTAAAATTTTAAGAACATAATCATAATAGTCATTATTTTTATATTTTGAAACACGTTTAATCAAATCATTTTTGTCAACAAATCCCATTCTGTAGGCGACCTCTTCAAGACAAGCTATTTTAATCCCCTGATTTTCTTCAATGGTGTTTACATACTGGGAAGCCTGCAGGAGCGATTTCGGAGTTCCGGTATCAAGCCATGCAAACCCGCGCCCTAAAATTTCTACATTCAACTTTCCCTGTGCAAGATAAATATTGTTCAAATCGGTTATTTCAAGCTCTCCCCTTGCAGAAGGCTTCAGAGATTTTGCATATTCAACCACATTTTTATCATAAAAGTAAAGCCCTGTAACCGCATAATTCGACTTTGGCACAGCGGGTTTTTCTTCAATAGAAACAGCCTTTTTGTTTTCATCAAACTCAACAACCCCGAATCGCTGCGGATCTTTTACCTGATAGGCAAAAATTGATGCCCCGCCTTGTTGACCGGTACGTCTAACAACCTTTTTAAGATTTCCTGAAAACCCGGGGCCGTAAAAAATATTATCCCCGAGAACAAGCGCTGCATCATCGCCTGCAATAAAATCTTCTCCGATAATAAAAGCCTGTGCCAGCCCTTCCGGCCTCTCCTGAACTTTATAGGAAAATTTTACCCCGAATTGTTCACCGCTCCCAAGAAGCCTCTCAAACGCCGGCAAATCCGCAGGCGTCGAGATTATAAGGATTTCTCTTATACCGGCAAGCATAAGCACGGAAACCGGATGGTAAATCATAGGCTTGTCAAAAACAGGCAGAAGCTGCTTTGATACCGCAATCGTTTCCGGATAAAGCCTTGAACCTGTTCCGCCCGCTAATATAATGCCTTTCATCCTGCTTCCTCATTAATTCTGTTTCCGGCTCTATTATACCAGCTTCTTGAAATATTTTCAAATGGGGATGAAGTGTAATAGCTACTGAAATATGGTTTCATAATAACGAGATGTGCGATACAGATATTGTTCCTGACAGCTGGATAAGGCTCTAATCCGGTGTATATTCCAGTAAATCTTTTAAATCACATTTAAAATAATTACATAGCTTATTTATTGTACTGAGCTTTACATCAATATTCTCACCCTTCATAAGCTTTGATATTGTAGCAGTGCTCAAATCTGTTGCTTCGGCCAGCTGATACCCCTTAACTTTATATTTCCAGATTAAATTATACAGCTTTATTGTAATCATTTGATTATTATAGCGAATTATCCTTTTCACTTGACAAATATTTAATTGTAATAAATAATATTAAAGTACACTTAAATATTTTTAACTCAACTTTACATTCAGGAGATATTTATGCAAATAAAATGGTTTAAGCTTACAGAAAATTTTCTCACCCGACAGCAGATTCTTGTAAAATAGCATTCACACTAGCCGAGGTATTAATAACGCCAGGAATTATCGGGATAGTTGCCGCAATGACGCTTCCCGTACTTACAGCCAAATACCAGCAGAAAGTTCTTGCAACTCAATTCAAAAAATCTTATGCAAATCTTCAAACTGCCATAAATACCGTAAATTCAAACAACGGTATCCCTTATGAATGCTACACGCTTAAAAACAGCGGTTATTACTTCAACCAGTGTCATGAATTTTGGCCTAAAGTTCTCGGGCAGTACAAATCGATAAAAGATTGCGGTAACTGGAAAAATACAAATTGCCGCCCGAAATACAAATCAAAAGCAGAAGTTCTTGCAGACGGCGGAACTATAAATAATTCGGCGTGTTCTTTTCCGATAGATTCACATTACGCATACAATTTGAATGATGGTTCTATTCTTTATCTCTTTAATTCTCCGGAAAGCGGATATACTAATCATAACTCATTATTTTTCGGTCTGGATGTGAATGGATTAAAAGGGCCGAACAGATGGGGTTATGATTTGTTTTATCTTAATCTATACAGAGAAAACGCAAGAAAACCGGTCATAGGCTTAACATTTGTATGCGAACTTATAGAAAAAGGCGGTCAGTCCGCGGAAGATATTATGCTGAAATAAACTAAAAATTCCGCAGCTGCAAATAATCCTGCAGAGCTGCCTGCCAGCTGCGGCAGAGGTTCTGGTTATCCATTGCACTGTATTCAGGACGTTTTGCACTACGCGGAAATTCTGTCGTTTTACACGGGTGCAAATTTACATCAAGCCCTGTTTGTGCAAAAATTTCTTTTGCAAAACCGTACCAGCTTACAGCACCGGTTCCGCAAATATGGTATATTCCGTAGGGTTTTGATAAAATCTTTAAAATTCCGTTTGCAAGTTCAACCGTCCACGTCGGGCAGCCTGTCTGGTCATCCACAACCCTGATAGTTTCCAGCTTTGCAAGCGAAAGCATCGTTTCAACAAAATTCTTGCCGTAATGTCCGTAAAGCCAGCTTGTACGTGCAATATAATATTTTTTACAGAATTTTTTAACTGCTTCTTCACCTGCAAGCTTTGTTCTTCCGTAAACATTAAGCGGTGCAGGAGTATCATCAGGAGTATAAGGCTCACCTTTTTTGCCATCAAACACGTAATCCGTTGAAATATACACAACAGGAATTTCCAGACTGCCGCAGACCTTTGCGATATTTTCTGTTCCTTTGACATTTATAAGTTCTGCCTGCTCCGGCTCTGCTTCAGCTTTATCTACATCTGTGTATGCGGCGCAGTGAATTACCATATCTGGATGAACTTCAGAAATTGTGCTTTTCACAGTTTCTGCGTCCGTAATATCAAGACTATCGCGGTCGGTTTCTATCACAAAAGCGCCGGTATCTTCAAAAACAGGACACAAATCCTGCCCGAGCATTCCGTTTGCACCTGTCACCAGAACCTTCATTGAAACAGCCCCGTATTTTTTCTGTCAATTACTTTACTCAGCCATTTTCTGTTATTCATATACCAGTCAATTGTTAGTAAAATACCTTCCTCAAATGTAGTTGCCGGCTCCCAGCCGAGTTCGTTTTTAATTTTATCATTGCAAATCGCATAGCGTCTGTCATGCCCCGGTCTGTCCTGAACATAATCTATAGAACTTTCATCCTTACCCAGCGCATTCAGAATAAGTTTTGTAATTTCAAGATTAGTTTTTTCGTTATGTCCGCCGATGTTGTAAACTTCTCCGGCTCTGCCTTTATGAAGAACAGTATCAATCGCCGAGCAGTGATCGAAAACGTACAGCCAGTCACGAACATTCATTCCGTCGCCGTATACAGGAACCTTCTGCCCGCTCATAAGCTTGGCAATAAAGCTCGGAATTAACTTTTCCGGATACTGATACGGACCGTAGTTGTTAGAACAGCGGGTAATCACTGCCGGAACTTTAAAAGTTTCGTGATACGCCCGCACAAGTAAATCAGCACCTGCTTTTGAAGCAGAGTAAGGGCTGTTCGGTGCAAGCGGAGATTCTTCGGTAAAATAACCTTCCGTACCGAGACTCCCGTAAACCTCATCGCTTGAAATCTGTACAAACTTTTCAATATTAAATTCTTTTGCAGCCTGCAAAAGTGACAGTGTCCCTTTTACATTAGTTTCAATAAAAATTTCCGGCCCTGTAATAGAGCGGTCAACATGGGTTTCCGCAGCGAAGTTCACTATTGTATCAACACCTGAGACAACTTCGTACACTAAATCTTTATCACAAATATCACCCTGAACAAATTCGTAATTAGGGTTGTCCTTTACGTCATAAAGGTTTTCGATATTACCGGCATAAGTGAGCGCGTCATAGTTTAAAATTTTATAATCACGGTGGTGTTCAAGCATGTGTCTGATAAAACAGCTTCCTATAAATCCAGCGCCGCCTGTTACTAATATTTTCATAAAAGCTCCTCTTTATTTATTTCCTTTAATGTAGGTTGTACTTTGTCTTTTTCGCTGAGAACAGGGTCAAAATCTATTTCCCAGTTGATATTAACATCTCTGTCATTCCACAAAATACCTCTATCTGCCTCTTTATTATATTCACCGCCTGCTTTATAGCAGAGTTCGGCTTCGCCTGAGAGAACGACAAACCCGTGTGCAAAGCCTTCAGGGATATAAAGCATGTTTTTATTATCTTCAGAAAGTTCTACTTTTACGTATTGTCCGAAAGTTTTGGAATTTGGTCTGATGTCAACTGCGACATCGTAAATTTTCCCGCGGACACATCTGACAAGCTTTGCCTGTCCGTAAGGTTTTGCCTGATAGTGAAGCCCTCTTAGAACGTGAGCCGAGGATTTTGAGTGGTTATCCTGAGTAAACTCAAGGTTAATCCCGTTTGCCGCAAACTCTGATTTTTTATAAGTTTCCATAAAAAATCCGCGGTTATCCCCGAAAACTTTCGGCTTTACAAGGATTACATCCGGAATAGATTGTCTTTCAAATTCAAACGGCATACAGGCTCCTTAATTCTAAAAACATTATAGCATAAAACCTGTATTATGGTTAATTTTTGTAAGGTTATTTATTTCAGCATAATATCTTCCGCGGACTGACCGCCTTTTTCAATAAGTTCGCATACGAATGTTAACCCGATGACAGGTTTTCTTGCATTTTCTCTGTATAGATTAAGATAAAACAAATCATACCCCCACCTGTTCGGCCCTTTTAATCCATTCACATCCAGACCGAAAAATAATGAGTTATGATTATAATCAGGATAGTTATAAATATAAATCATTGAGCCATCTTTTAAGTTATATCCGGTTTGTTCATTCATAGGATGGGAGCAGGCGTTGTTGCGGACTTTTCCGCCTTCCGCAAGAACCTGAGCTTTGCTTTTGTATTGCGGACGACAACCAGGGGTAGAGTGTTTACAGGTATTAACTACCTGATACTGTTCCAGAACTTTCTCCCAGAATGCCCTGCACTCTGTTACGTGGTAATCTATCCCGAATCTTATTGTGTAGCATTCATAAGGAATACCGTTGTTTGAATTTACGGTATTTATGGCAGTTTGAAGATTTGCATAGGCTTTTTTAAATTGTGTTGCCAGAACTTTTTGCTGATACTTTGCTGTAAGTACAGGAAGCGTCATCGCTGCAACTATCCCGATAATTCCCAGTGTTATTAATACTTCGGCAAGTGTGAATGCTATTTTTTTAAAATCTGTGTTCAAGAGCAAAAATTCTCTATGCGTAAATCCTGTTTTACTCATTATTTATCCTCTAAGAAATTTTGTTTATTAACCATATTTAATAGTTTATAAACCTATTTTTTATTATTATAAACTATTGTAACGTTCAAGTCAACCCCATAAAATTAAAATTATGGACAATAAAGAATTTCTTAAAAAGGTAGGGCTTAAACTCAAGGTTATACGGTCTCTCAAGGGAATATCACAGGATGATATTGTAAATAAGCTTGATATAGACAAAAGTTACTACAGCAAAGTAGAGCGGGGCCTCACAAATCCCACTTTACTTTATATGAAAAACCTCTCGGAATTTCTTGAGGTAAAACTGGAGGATTTGCTGAATTTGAATATGAATATTTGAAAAGGTGAAGAGTGAAAAGTAAGGAGTGAAGGGCTCAACAATAAAGACTTTGTTTTCGAAACTATAGCGGGAGCGTGTTGAAAAAATTAATACTACTGGACCTATATATATGTTTGTCTGATTAGTAAATCTGACCTACTTTCCTTTCAACCATTCAACTTTTCACCCGTTCAATATTATCGCCCCCGCTCCCGCCTGCGGCACCCTCCCACGCAGGGGAGGGAAATAATGGACACCTCACTCCTCACCCTTCACTTTTCACTCCTCTACTCTTAACAAAATTTAAAAATACCAATTTTCTTGTTTTTGTGCTACACTATTGATATAGAATGACTTGGATAATAAGGAGAAGATTTTGAGCCAGCAAAATATTTTTGAGGACGGAAAGATTGTTCCGGTTAATATTAGAGAAGAAATGAAGCGCTGTTACATTGATTACGCAATGTCAGTAATCGTAGGTCGAGCGCTCCCTGATGTCCGCGACGGGCTGAAACCTGTCCACAGACGTATTCTTTACGCCATGAACGAACTCGGAATGACACCGGATAAACCGTTCAAAAAATGCGCCCGTATCGTTGGTGAAGTTCTCGGTAAATACCACCCGCACGGCGACAGTTCCGTTTATGAAGCGCTGGTTCGTCTCGCTCAGGATTTTAACACCAGATACCTTGTTGTTGACGGGCATGGAAACTTCGGCTCGGTCGACGGCGATGGCGCTGCTGCTATGCGTTATACAGAAGCCCGTATGCACAAGATTACCACCTCAATGCTTGCTGATATTGACTGTGAAACAGTTGAATTTGAACCGAACTTTGACGGTTCGCTGCAGGAACCTTCAGTTCTTCCGGTAAGACTTCCGATGCTTTTGTTGAACGGATGTTCCGGTATTGCTGTCGGCATGGCGACCAACATTCCGCCGCATAACCTTGCGGAAGTCGTTGACGGCACAATCGCCCTTATTGATAATCCGAATATTACGGTTTCTGAATTGATGGAATATATTAAGGGGCCTGATTTTCCTACTGCGGCTACAATTATCGGGCTGAATGATATTAAACAGGCATACGAAACCGGCCGCGGCTCTATAAAGATGCAGGCTGTTGCAGGGTTTGAAGAAATCGCAGGCGGCGGAGGCCGTCAGGCGCGTACTGCAATTGTCGTAACAGAAATCCCTTATCAGGTTAATAAGTCCATGCTTATTGAAAAAATTGCAGAACTTGTTAAAGACCAGAGGATTACCGGAATCTCCGACATACGCGACGAATCCGACCGCGAAGGAATGAGAATTGTTATTGAACTTAAGCGTGACGCAAAACCTGATGTTGTTAAAAATAATTTATTTAAATACACCCAGCTTGCAACGACTTTCGGCGTAAATATGCTTGCTCTCTGCGGGAAACAGCCTAGATTAATGAATTTGTATGAAGTTCTTTCTGAATTCGTTGAACACAGGGTTGAAATTGTTACAAGAAGAACAATCTTCTTCCTTAAAAAAGCTAAAGTACGCGCTCATATTTTGGCAGGTTTAATAATTGCACTCGGTTCAATTGATGAAGTTATTGAGCTTATCAAAAAATCCAAAACCACTGATGAGGCAAGAGAAGGCTTGATGTCCCGTTTCGGACTTGACGCTGATCAGGCGAACGCAATCCTTGAAATGCAATTGAGAAGATTGACAGGATTGGAGCAGGATAAGGTTAAGGCTGAATATGATGAACTCTTGAAGAAAATCGCAGAATACGAAGAAATTCTCTCAAGCCGCCAGAAAATTCTTGATATTATCAAAACAGAATTGTTAGAAGATAAAGAAAAATACGGTGACGACAGAAAAACTCAGATTTTGCCGGAGCAGGGTGAAGTAACTATTGAGGACTTAACTCCGAACACTCCGATGGCTGTATTTATTACGCATCAGGGCTACCTGAAACGTATTTCTCTTGACACATTTGAACGCCAGAACCGTGCAACCCGCGGAAAATCAGGCATTAAAACCAAAGAAGATGACGATATTCAGCACTTCTTCACCGCAATGATGCACGATAAAGTGTTGTTCTTCTCATCCAAGGGAACTGTTTACAGCCTGAATGTTTACGACTTCCCTGAAGGCGGTCGTCAGGCTAAGGGATTGCCTATCATTAACGTTCTGCCGATAGATCAGGATGAAATGATTACGGCAGTCGTTCCTGTAAGCAATTTCTCACACGACTTGAACCTTATTATGCTGACCAAAAAAGGCTACATCAAACGTATTGAACTTGATAACTTTGTAAACATCCGCCGTAACGGTATTATCGCAATCGGTCTGGAAGAAGGAGATGAACTCAAATGGGTTAAACTTGCAACCGCACGCGATGAAATTATCATTGGAACCTCCTGCGGTATGGCAATAAGATTCCCGATTGAAGATTTAAGACCTCTGGGCAGAAGCGCAAGAGGGGTTACTTCAATGAAACTCAGAACGGGCGATGAAATTATCGGATGCGACATTGTTCCGCGCGACTATGACGCTGATTTGCTCGTTGTAACATCAGACGGTTTCGGCAAACGTACAAAGCTTTCCGAATTCAGAACCCAGAATAGAGGCGGCATCGGGTTAATTGCAACAAAATTCAAATCAAATACATCAAGACTTGTTGCACTGACTATCGTAAAAGATTCCGACGATATAATGATGGTTACTGCAAACGGAGTTGTTTCAAGGCTGAACGCAGGCTCGATAAGCTGTCAGGGCAGACCGGCAACCGGCGTTCGCGCTCAGAACCTTGTTGATAACGATGTTGTTGTGTCGGTTAACAAAATCGTAAACCCTGATAACGATGAAACAATTATAAAAGACAATACAGCAGCCGATGCTGCAGAGGCAAAGCAGAACATTTCACAGACCAGTCTTTTAGATAACAATGAATAAGATATTGTAAAACGGCTTTGAAACAAAAAACGGGATTTTTAAAAATCCCGTTTTGTTTATTATTTTGTCATCATATCTATACCTGTTATATAGTTATCCTGTCTATAACCCCAATCGTATGGGCCTTCGCCTTCACCTGTCTCCGGATTAATATATTGACGCTTATAGGCAGACCACGTTCCTATTTCTTCATAAACAGGGGTATTTCCGGAATAAGCAGATATTCTGGAATAAGTTTGTGTGCGACTGCCATCTTTATCGGTCTGGATAGTAATTTTATACTTTCCGTCCTCTGAATAACGCACTGCTTCTTCGCTACCGTCATCTTTAATAACGATACCAGAAACCGGCAAAAACTTATCCGGAATACCAAGTTCTTCTTCAAAATCATTTATAAAATCCTGAAATTTCTTCATGCCTTCAGCCGCCATTTCCTCTCTTCTGTCCTCAGGCGGGTCTGTTCGTTTTACGTCTGTAATAAATTTATTTCCGGCAATATCATTTTCGTATTTATATGTAACAGTAGAGCCGTTTTTATTTGTTACGGTAACCTCACCGCCTGCCGGCTTTCCTGACTTATCAAAATACTGTGTATATTTTTTACCATCCCTTGTTACGTATATGTTTGAACCTTCCCAGTTACACAATCTTATTTCTTCACCGGTCTTAGGATTGGTGTAATAAACACCGCCGTTCTTGTCCCTCAAATCATTCTTTTTAAAACCGTTTGCCAGCAAATCAGCCTCTTTCAACGGGCTGTTGGAAAGTTTAGATTTCTCCATCAGATTATTAAACTTGTTGTAGTCATCATAATTATTTTTCTCTTTTACATCCTGATGAGAACCCTTGTTGTTATTAGTTTTGCCGGATTTGTAATTATCCATAATAGAGTTAATCGCTTCTTCACCAAAGCTCCTGCGCTTTGAACTTCCCGTTTTGCCGTCCTGCTGAACCATTCCGGAACCAGCGACTTTACCCAGTTCAAACATATTAATCTCCTTTCGTGTTTATACTCTTTAAATAAATAATACTTATATTTTTAAAAAGTATTTCTACCCGAAAAGATTGCTACACGCCCCCTATCTTATCTTATCCTATCTCAGAGTACAATTGAATTTCAGACGATTCAAGAACAACTTAACATTTTGTTACAAAACCCGTAACAAAACCAGTTTCTGTTTATAAGGCTCCTAATCTTGTACAAAAAACTGCGCTCTTGCCATAGGCTCATGCGGACGGTCTTTTGAATAAACCTGCATTACGTAAGCGCCCGGACTGCTTACCACAACGTAATCCGTAAAGTAGCTTTCCTCCTCATCCTTCAGCCTGACTGTTTTTGTCCAATAAAGCTTATACCCCAGACGCATTTCAGCATTGTCTTTTTTGATAAGCTGAATATAAAGATACCTTGAATGGTTTTTCTTTGACATAAGAATTAAATAGTATATTCTCACATTCGGCTTGAAAACTGAAGAATAGTCCAGCACGTTTTCTTTTGTAATAGGATTTTTGTTGAACATAATAGCCGGCTTGTCAGAACAACCGGTTGTCACCAGCGCAAAAAACATTGCGATTATTATTAAAAAACTCTTTTTCATTTATTTCAAACTTTTAATTTTATCTTCAACCGTTTTTACCTGCTCAGGGTCTTTGTTGTATTTAAGAAACAGTTCGTAATTTTTCACGGCTTCCTCTTTGTTATTTTCTGTTTCGTAAGCCAGAGCAAGCGCATAATAAGCATAAGCGTAATCTGTTTCCAGCTTAATTACACGCTCAAAACATTTTTTGCTTTCCGCAACATTTTTCTGCGACGCGTAAACCAGCCCGAGGTTAAACCAGCCGTCTGCATAGGAAGGGTTTACAAAAATAGCTTTTTTATAAAAATCAATTGCGTTTTTCTCATCATCTTTAAGTTTATAAACATTACCGATTTTCAAAAGCGTAACCTCGTCGGAAGGGTTAATTTTCAGCGCTTCCTTGTAATTTAAAATCGAAGTATCGTAATTTTTCTTTTTGTAATTTTCATCAGCAAGCGCAATCAAATCTTTATTTTTCTGCATATCAGCTTCTTTATTAACCTGATTATCCGCAACTACAATTTCCGGCAGACTGCCATCAGCAGCTTTTGCCATTGAATCCGCGCCACCTGCAGAAGCTGCAGCGGCCGAAGCAGTTTCAGATGAATCTGCAGGAGTTTTTACAGGTTCAACCTTTATTTCCTGAGTATTTTGAGCCGGAGTTTCCTGAGAAGCCGATGCTGCTGTTTTAGAATTCATTTCAGCAATAAACTCCGCAAGTTCGCTGCTGTATAATGTTTTTTCCGGCTCCATTGCAATCGCTTTTTCGTAATATTCAGTTGCCTTATCGTTCACACCGCAGGCGCGGTAAGCCTTTGCAAGCCCGTAATACGCCATGCTGTCTTTTGTACCTCTGGATATAGCTTTCAAAAACTCATCTGTTGCCTTTGAGTAATTATGAATTTTCAAATCCTCATGACCCTGTGCAACATAAGCTTCCGTCAAATTATTCTGCACAATGTCGCTGTTTTTCACTGTTAATAAATCATTATACATCGCAATTGCAGCTTCGTATTTTTTCATTGCATGAAGAACAATTGCCTTGTTCAATTTCACGTCGTAGTCATCCGGAGTTACTGCAAGAACATCATTATAGTATTTAAGTGCATTTTCGTAATCCTCCTGCAGATGATAGCAGCTTGCAAGATCTTTTTTCAAATCAGTGTCATCCGGAGAAAGCTTAAGCGCTTTTTCGTAATTTACAATCGTCATGTTGTAATTTTTCTGGCGCTTATAAACAAGCCCGAGATTTTTATAAACCCGCGCATCATCCGGATAATGCGCGACATAATCATTATAAGCCGCAAGCGCCTCCGTATTTTTCCCCATATCAGCAAGAAGGTTTGCGTAATCAAATTTCAAAGAATAAAGATTAGGCTTCTGTGCAAACACAACCTTATACTGCTCAAGCGCTAAATCGTTTTTCTCAAGCTCCTGATAAGAAAGAGCAAGCGTTGCGTGTGCTGCAGTATTATCAGGGTTTCTTCCTATTTCTTTTTCAAGCATTTCCGCAGCTTTGCCGTAATCTTTTATTTCAAAAAGCGCTGTTCCGTAATTTGCATAAGCGTCAAAGTTCTGAAAATCTTTTAAGTAAAGTTTCTCATATTCAACGGCGGCTCTGTCGTAATTTCCGTTTGCAAGATAAGAGGATGCAAGATTTTTACGCGCCTCATTGTGCTGTGCATAAGTTGCTAGAAATGTATTGTAATCGTTTATAGCGCTTTTGAAATCTTTCATCTGATATTCAATGTTTGCAATATTCAGATAGTTATATTTGTACTCCGGAAAAATTTCGAGAGCTTTTTTGTAGGCAGCAAGCGCATCATTATATTTGCTTTGCGTTTCATATATATTGCCGAGGCTTATATAAACAAAAGCGTCATTCGGCTTAAGCTGAATAACTTTCTGATAAACCGCAACAGCTTTGTCAAATTCATCCATATCAGTGTAAATTCCGGCAAGTTTTGTATAAAGCATAGCCTCATCACCGGCTAGTTTAATCGCCTGATTAAGTTTGTTTGCCGCTTCCGGAAGGTTATGCTGATACTCAAGTGTGCACGCCTGCTGGTAAAGCGCATTAGCTTCCGGCGACATATATGCCTCAGCAGGTACAAAAGCGGCCATTGATAATATTACAGCTGATAAAAAAATTTGCCTTTTAATTTTTTCTGCCCTCATATATACACCAGTATTTTAGCAAAAAATTATATTTGTGTAAAGCTGTGCGAATAAATTTTCTTACCAGTTAAAATCTCTGCTGTCTTTATAATTTCAACCTGACAGGAATCATCTTTATCATAATTTATATCATTAATATCGCCGAAATCTTCCACCGTTGAGGCAAGATTTAAGTATAGTTCATCCACCGGATTTTCAGGGGATTTATTCTCAAGCATTCTGACAATCCGGATTAATTCAGCATCACAGGCATCGACAATTGCAGCATCAAGACCGGCACCGGCGGCAAGGACAGCAAACACCCTGTTTATCAAAGGACGTAATTCTTTTGGCGAACCGTTTGAAATATTCGACAGGCCAATAACCGTTTTTACCGGAGGGTCAAAACTTTCTTTAATCATTTTTATTGTATTAACAGCCTCCATAGCCTGCGACTGGTCAACACTTACCGGCAAAATCAGCGGGTCAAAAAATAGTTTTTCGCTGTCCATACCTTTCTCCAGACACTTTTCATAAATTTCAAAAGCAATCTCGAGCCGCCCGTCTGACGTTTTTGGAATACCGGTTTCTTTGCTGAGAGTAAGCGCTATCAAATTTGCGCCGTACTGCACGGCTAAATCTGTCATATTTGAAAGCCTCGGTTCATCCTTTCCGGTACTGTTAATAAATGCTTCCTCCGGATTAGTACAGGCAGCAAGCCCTGCTTTCATCTCCTCAAAATTTGTTGTATCAAATGAAAGTTTTTTGCCGCAAACAAGCCCTGCAAGCCACGGCAAAACACCAGCCATCCCACCCTTTGCAGGCCCGACATTCAAATCAATATAATCCATCTTTCCCTGCAGGTTAATTAAATCTTTTATAAAACTCTCATCGCGTGCCATTAAAGCGCTCTGAACGGATTTTGAAATTACATGGATATTTTCACCTATTAAAATCATAAAGTGAGTATAACACAAAATAATTAGTTCTGAAGTGAATTAAAATGATTTTACAAAAATTTACGCTTATAAATCCGCTCCGGGCTTAAAAAATCAAAAACTAATTCTTTTAGGTAGTAGTAAAATTTCAAAAAAAAAGTTATAATACTAACAATGTTAGGGGTGTAAAGTCTAATGGTAAGAAAAAGGAGAAGGATTCTATGAAAACATTAACTAAAACAACAATGAAAAAGCCTAAATCCAAATTCAACGACGAATTTGAAGATTATTTGAAAAAACAATGCTTAAAAACAACCTTCAACGGAATTGAATTGGAAACATTCAGCTGGTACAAAAAAGTTTTAGGACTTGCCTAAAAAAAAAGAGGTTTTTAAAAACCTCTTTTTTATTTCTAAATGTTTAACATATAATACAGAACTATTAATATAAAATTACTAAGGATAAAAAAGACCTCTTTTGCAAGAGGTCTTTTTTCAAATTCGCAACAGGTTTTTCGCTGCTGTTTCCGGAAAAACCGGTGAGCGAAAAATTAAACCTATTCTTTGCTTGCTCCTGATTTCTCGATAATTTCTTTTTCGATATTTGCAGGAACCTGTTCATAGCATTTGAATTCCATAGAGAAAGTACCGCGTCCCTGAGTTTTTGAACGAATATCGGTTGCATAACCGAACATTTCGGCAAGCGGAACGATAGCGTTAATCTTCTGAATACCGGTGCCTTCAATGATTTCCATACCCTCAACACGTCCGCGGCGGGATGAAATATCACCGATAATATCACCTGTATTTTCTTCCGGAACTTCAATTTCAACTTTCATCATAGGTTCAAGAATGCAAGGTTTTGCTTTGCGGCAGCCTTCTTTGATAGCCATAGAGCCTGCAATTTTGAACGCCATTTCAGAAGAGTCGACTTCGTGGTAGCTTCCGTCATAAAGTTCAACTTTTACGTCAATCATAGGGAAGCCTGCTAAGATACCGCCCTCAAGTGCTTCTTCCATACCTTTTCTTGCAGGTTCAATGTATTCTTTCGGAATAGCACCGCCGACGATTTTGTTTTCAAATACAAATCCGGCATTTTCCTCAGCAGGGGAAATTCTAATCTTAACATGACCGTATTGACCTTTACCGCCTGACTGACGAATGAATTTAGAATCCTGATCAGCGTTACCTCTGATAGTTTCACGGTAAGCAACCTGCGGTTTACCAACGTTAGCGTCTACTTTGAATTCTCTGAGCAGACGGTCAACGATAATATCGAGGTGAAGTTCACCCATACCGGATATGATTGTCTGCCCTGTTTCTGTATCAGATTTAACACGGAAAGAAGGATCTTCTTCCGCAAGTTTTTGAAGAGCGATACCCATTTTATCCTGGTCAGCTTTTGTTTTCGGTTCAATAGCAACTGAAATTACAGGTTCAGGGAAAGTCATTCTTTCTAAGATAATCGGTGATTTTTCATCACACAGAGTATCACCTGTAGTAGTGTCTTTCAAACCAACAGCGGCACAGATGTCGCCTGCGTAAACTTCATCTTCTTCAATTCTCTGATCGGCATACATTTGAACAAGTCTTGAGATACGTTCTTTTTTGCCGTTAGTAGCGTTGAGAACATAAGAACCGGAAGTCAACTTACCTGAATATATTCTCAAGAATGTTAAGCGGCCTACGTAAGGGTCAGTCATAACTTTGAAAGCAAGAGCCGAGAACGGTTCATCATCTGATGAATGTCTTTCAACTTTTGTACCGTCTTCAAGTTCGCCTTCAATAGCTTTAACATCAACAGGAGAAGGCATCAATTCAACGATTGAATCGAGGAGTAACTGAACACCTTTGTTTTTAAAAGCAGTACCGCAAGTAACAGGAACAATCTTGTTATCGCAAACACCTTTTCTCAAACCTTTTTTCAATTCGTCGATTGAAATTTCTTCGCCTTCAAGATACTTCATCATAACATCATCATCGCATTCAGCAATAGCTTCCACGAGTGCTTCTCTGTATTTTTTAGCATCTTCAAGCATATCGGCCGGAATATCTTCAACTTTAATATCTGTACCAAGGTCGTTTGTATAAATATATGCTTTCATTTCAAAAAGGTCGATTAAACCTTTGAACTGGTCTTCCGCACCGATAGGTAATCTGATAGGGTGAGCGTTGGCACCCAGTCTGTTTCTGATCTGGTCAACTACGCGGTAGAAGTTAGCGCCGGTTCTGTCCATTTTGTTAACGAAAACCATACGCGGAACTTCGTATCTGTTAGCCTGACGCCAAACGGTTTCTGATTGCGACTGAACACCGCCTACCGCACAGAATACCGCAACAACACCGTCTAATACACGTAAAGAACGTTCAACTTCAATTGTAAAGTCTACGTGGCCAGGGGTGTCGATAACGTTAATCTGGTGGCCTTTCCAGGCTGCAGTAACCGCTGCGGACTGAATTGTGATACCTCTTTCACGTTCCTGTTCCATAAAGTCGGTTACAGCAGCACCATCGTGAACCTCGCCGATTTTATGAGTTTTTCCTGTGTAGAACAAGATACGCTCTGTTGTAGTGGTTTTGCCGGCGTCAATATGAGCGGCAATACCAATGTTTCTGATTTTTTCTAATGGAGTTTTTCTTGCCATTTTGTTTTTCCTTTTTTATATTTTGTGTACTTCTGCTATTTTATATTTAGCCTCATTAAAATTATCTCATAAACATGTTTAATTTCAACAAAACACGTTACAAAGTATGTAGCCGGCAGAAGTAAAATTTATAAAACTATAAGCGGGCACATCGTATCACCACGGGTAATCCGCCTTAAACTGCCAGCCGTCATATACAAATATAGCAAAACAGATGGTTGCATCCCCGCTTACATAATCATCACTTTTGCATTTTTCAATTGCTTCTTTACGGTCATCTTCATTTTTTATACGCGCAAGCCTCGGCGGGGATTGAAGTGTTTTATTCCCTTCCCAGTACAACTCTGCTATATCAAAAACATCTTTTCCGAGTATATTAGGCGGTTTTTCACAGTTCAAATCCGTTGTAAACACAAAATACTGATTATTTGACCACATTGTAATACACATGCCGTCATTTAATCTGAAACGGGTGCCTCGTCCGACTTCATTATTATCATAACCGGTGTCAGCTCCATTTATATTATGAACTTTATAACTTTTACCTAAAATTTTCTGATTAAGTTTTGAAGTTTTCAGGTACGGGGCATAATACCGGTTAAAAAACTCATCCTGAGTAATGCTTGAAGGCAGATAGGCACTTTCATCTTCCTCTTTTATCGGATAATCCCAATATTCTGACGGGCCGTAATCATTTATTGCACGCTGTGTTGCGTTTGTCAGAAGCGAATAAACTCGCTTTAACTTTGTGGTTGTTTCAACTTTTTGATACTTATTTATTACTGCCGGCAAGGTCATTGCAGCCACAACACCGATAATCCCGAGGGTAATCAGCACCTCTGCAAGAGTAAAACCGGATTTTCGGTAGGGCGCCGTGTGAGCGATAGCGAACCCAGCCCGTAAGGTGTCGGGAAACCACGCTTTTCCGACATCCCGAATAATCCGGATGACGGATTTTCGGCGGGTGAGGGGTGAAGGGTGAGGGGTGACCCTGTATGCCTTGTGCCTTTCGCCCTCTCTCTTTGTGAGAGGGCAGAATTTGTTAATGAGCGTTAGCGAATTTACAAATTCTGGTGAGGGTAAACCCTCCGGCACTATCGTGCCACCTCCCTTACAAGGGAGGTTCTGAGTAATACCCCCTTTTGTAAAAGGGGGCAGGGGGGATTTTATTTCCATCAGTTTCCGCAAAAATGCACGCCAGCTTAAGGCTTTACCCTCTTCGGTTGCCTGTATTCCTTGCTCTGTGCCGGTTAAGGAGCTTAAACTACTTGCCCCCCCCCCCGTAAATCCTTGCTATTCCTGCATTTTCCATCGTTTAATCTCCTTTGCTTTTTTCTTCTTCTTTTTTTGAGATCCTGAAACAAGTTCAGGATGACATATACTTTTATTTAATTTTCATCGTTACTGCTTCAGAGTCTGCCCTGAATTTAGTTCAGGGATGACTTGATGTTTTATTTTGTCATGCTGAACTCGTTTGCCTTCTTTTGCCGAAAACTTGTTTTCGTGCAAAATGGCTCCAGGTGACAGCATCCCTTTGGCTTTTCCTATACCCTTTTTTATTATATCAAATCTTCCGTTTCTTTTCAACAAATAATTAAAAAAACCTTAAGGTTTTTAATTATTTTCAAAATCCGTTATATAAATAGAATTGTAAATGGTATACAGAGAAAAGGAGAAATAGATATGTTAAAACCATTAGGCGACAGAATTGTTGTAAAAGTTATTGAAGATACCGAACAGACTTCAGGCGGAATCTTTATTCCTGACAGCGCAAAAGAAAAACCTCAAAAAGGTGAAATCGTTGCTGTAGGTCTCGGCAAAATGAACGACAAGGGCGAAAGAGAACCTATGGACGTTACAGTAGGTCAGACTGTTCTTTACGCAAAATATGCGGGAACAGATATTAAAATGGACGGAACTGAATACAAAATTTTATCAATAAAAGACGCTTTAGCAATTATTGAATAAGCTTTATCGGTTGAATAGTTTAATAGTTGAACGGATGAACAGTTGTTAACCCTTCAACCGTTCAACCTGAATCCTTTCAACCTCTACAAACGGATTAATAACATAATAGAAAGGAACATAAACAAAATGGCAAAACGTATTGTATTTGATGAAGAGGCAAGAAAATCGCTTCTCAAAGGTATAGACGCAGTTGCAGATGCTGTAAAAGTTACACTTGGTCCAAAAGGCCGCAACGTTATTATTGAAAAAAAATACGGCGCTCCGCAAATCGTTAACGATGGTGTAACTATCGCAAAAGAAATTGAATTGAAAGACGGTTTGGAAAATGCAGGCGCTCAATTGTTAAAAGAAGTTTCTTCAAAAACAAACGACGTAGCAGGCGACGGTACAACAACCGCATCAGTTCTTGCTCAGGCAATCGTTCGCGAAGGCTTGAAAAACTTAACAGCAGGTGCTAACCCTATGTCTATGAAACGCGGTATTGACAAAGCCGTTGAAATTTCAGTTAAGAAAATCAAAGACATGTCAAAACCTGTTAACACTAAAGAAGAAATCGCTCAGGTTGCAGCAATTTCAGCAGGCAACAACAAAGAAATCGGCGAACTTATTGCGGAAGCTATGGAAAAAGTCGGTCACGACGGTGTTATTACCGTTGAAGAATCTAAATCTTTCGGCACTAATTTAAAAGTTGTTGAAGGTATGCAGTTTGACAAAGGCTACCTCTCACCTTACTTCGTAACTGATGCAGAAAGAATGGAAGCTGTACTGGATGACGCTTATGTATTCTGCTGCAACAAGAAAATTAACCTGATCTCTGATTTAGTTCCACTGTTGGAACAGGTTGCAAGAGATGGTAAATCTTTACTGTTAATCGCAGAAGATGTTGAAGGCGAAGCTTTAGCAACCCTCGTTGTTAACACAATGAGAAAAGTATTAAGAGCAGTTGCAGTTAAAGCTCCTGGTTTCGGCGACAGAAGAAAAGCTATGTTAGAAGATATTGCAATTCT
>CASFGU010000005.1 GCA_949294395.1 uncultured bacterium | reverse complement strand
CGTAAATCCTTGCTATACCTGCATTTTCCATCGTTTAATCTCCTTTGCTTTTTTCTTCTTGAGATCCTGTCACCGGGAGCCATTTTGCACGAAAAACAAGTTTTCGGCAAAAGAAGGCAAACAAGTTCAGGATGACATATAACTTTTATTTAATTTTTCATCGTTAATGCTTCTGAGCCTGACCTGAATTTACTTCAGGGATGACATAGCTTTTCCGCTGACCTTTTTATTATAATCTATTTTTTATTAAACTTCAAGCTTTTGCTTTGCAGGTTTAAACGAATTACGTTTTTTCTCCTCAAGCCGCTTCTGGCTGTAACCGTAACTTGCATATATCAAAACACCCATTGCTAACCACAACGGGAAATACAGGGATGAGGTTTTCAAAAACTTCATAGAATAAACCATCAACCCGCCGCAGGTAATTATTCCGAGTATCGGAAACAGCGGACAGAACGGAACTTTAAAAGGTCTTTCTCTGTCTGGCTCTGTCTTTCTTAAAATTAAAACTGCGATACAAATTATTATAAAAGAAGTAAATGTCCCGAAGTTACATAGTTCTGCGGATATATTCAAGTCCATAAATAATGCGCAGACAACGACAACAATCCCTGAAATCCAGGTAAGGACATGAGGGGTTCTGTATTTTTTATGGATTAATCTTAGAGATTTCGGCAAAAATCTGTCGCGGCTCATTGCGTATAAAATTCGGGTTGTTCCGAGTTGATAAATTAAAAGAACAGACGTCAGGGCACAAAGCGCGCCTATTGAGATTAATCCTGCAAACCAGTCTTTTCCTATAGCCCTCATAGCATGGGCTATAGGCGCCTGTGTATCAATATGTCCGAGAGGCACATTTCCGGTCAGAACTAATGCAACACATACATATAGAATTGTACAGATTATCAATGTTCCGAGAATTGCGATAGGCAAATCTCTCTGCGGATTTTCGGTTTCTTCTGCAGTAGTTGAGATTGCGTCAAACCCGATATAGGCAAAGAATATTAAAAACGCGCCCATGAAAATTCCCTCAAACCCGTTCGGAGCAAAAGGCGTCCAATTCTCAGGTTTTACATAAAATGCGCCCACTACAATAAATGACAAAATCATAAACATATTCACTCCGACCATAATACTTGCGACTCTTGTGGATTCCTTAACGCCCTTAATCAAAAGAACAGTAAGCGCAAGAACTATTAACATAGCCGGAAGATTTATCGCAACAGGAATTTTATCAAAGAGATACGGCATCTGGCTATGCGGGTCTAGTCCGAATTTATCACAATAGGCAAACATAAATCTGTAATCATTTCTGAGCCACATCGGGAAATTAACAACAAAAGCCGGCAGAATATGTTTAAAGCCTTTTAAAAACTGAACAAAATATCCCGTCCACGCACATGCTACAGTAATGTTTCCGATAGCATATTCAAGCATCAAAATCCAGCCGACCATCCACGCCATAAATTCACCCATTGTAGCGTAGGTATAGGTATAAGCACTTCCGGCAACCGGAATCATTGCGGCAATTTCACTGTAGCAGAGCGCAGAAAAAACGCACGCAATTGCAGCCATCACCATTGAGATTATAATTGCGGGCCCCGCACCTGCGCCTTCCGGCCCGCCCTGTATAGCAGTACCGATTATTGTAAATATTCCGGTGCCTACAACCGCGCCTATACCTATTACAATAAGGTCAAATACATTCAGTGTCTTTTTTAGTTCTGACTTTTTACTGGTTGCTATAAGTTCATCGGGGCTTCTTTTCTTAAGGCAGTTTACTGCAATAGTTTTAATATCCATCTATTTTAATAATTCCTGTTTTCTTTGTTCTACTTTTTCGTTGTGGATTAAGTTTTCGTTCAGTCTGTTTTTAACAAACCCGTAAAGCAAATAAATCATTGCACCGACACCGAGCCAGACCGGAAACAGCAATGCCGAACCAGAAGGTTGCATGGATTTATAAATCATCAGACCTCCGCATGTAATAATTCCAAGAGATGGTACGACCGGCGAGAACGGAACCTTAAACGGTCTAGGCCTGTCCGGATCGGTTTTTCTCAATATCAAAACAGCAACGCAAACTATAATAAATGAAGTAAATGTTCCGTAGTTACATAATTCTGCAGCCACATCAAGGTTTAGTGTCAAAATTCCGACAACGGCAAGCCACCCTACTGTCCAGGTCAAAAGTGCAGGGGTTTTAAATTTCGGATGAAGTTTCTGAAATCTTTGAGAAATAAAGTGATCTCTGCTCATGGCATATAAAATACGGGTTGCGGCCATCTCAAGAACAAGAAGAACCGAAGTTAAACCGGCAAGCGAACCTATTGAAATCAACCCTGCCGCCCAGTTTTGATGAGCAAGCGACATACAGTATGCCATAGGGGCTTTTAAAAATGCAGCCGGAACAGAACCCGATGTATCCTGCATCCCTGTCATTACAAGCGCAACTAAAACATACACTATTGTTGTTATTATAAGTGAGCCGATAATCCCTATCGGCAAATCCTTCTGAGGGTTTTTACATTCCTCTGCGGCTGTCGCAAGCGCGTCAAAGCCGATATATGCAAAGAATATTATAAATGCACCTGCAAAAATTCCGGCAGCACCGTGAGGCGCAAACGGTGTCCAGTTTTCAGGCTTTACAAAAAATGCACCGGCTATAACAAACAACGCAATTACCGCAAGTTTTATAAAGACCATCAATCCTGCCATTTTTGTTGAATCTTTTGTTCCTTTAACGAGGATTGCCGTAATCAACAGTACAATCAAAATAGCCGGAAGATTTATACAAATAGGCACCCCGAAAAGTCTTGGCACAAACATATCCGGATTTTCAACCAATATTTTATTTGCCGAAAAAATATCGTTAACGAGCCATACCGGCGGGTGGGCAATACAGGCAGGCAGAAACTTTTCAAAACCACTCAAAAACTGCACAAAATGGTTTGACCACGCACATGCAACTGCAATAAAACCGATAGCATATTCAAGCATCAAAACCCAGCCTACCATCCATGCCGCAAATTCGCCGAGTGTTGCAAACGTATAGGTATAAGCACCTCCGGCAACAGGAATCATTGTTGCAAATTCACTGTAACAGAGTGCAGAAAAAATACACGCTATTGCTGCAATTATCATTGAGACGGTAAGAGCAGGGCCTGCACCTAAAGATGAACCGTCAGCACTTCCGGCAGCGGCAATTCCTACTATTGCAAAAATTCCTGAACCGATAATTGCCCCCACGCCAAGAATTATCAAATCCCAGATACCGAGAGTTTTTTCTAATCCCTGCCCCTTTGCTTCCTCAAGCATTTCATCAGGGTTCTTAATGCGGGTAATCGTTTTCAAAAAATTGCGGCTGAGTGTCGCACGATGGTATTTTTCTGCCATTTAATATCCTTACTTATTTTCTTCTTTACAGAGAGGGAACCCGAGTTCTTCTCTCTGTGCTACATATAAATTTGCAACTGCTGACGCCATTGTTCTTACGCGGTTTATAAAATTAATTCTTTCATCTTTGCTGATAACCCCTCTTGCATCAAGAAGATTAAATGTATGCGAACACTTTAACACATAATCATAAGCCGGAAGAACAAGCTTCGCGTTAACACAATTATCAACCTCTTTCTGATAAAGGTCAAACATAGTGAATAAAGCTTTTGCATCACTCACTTCAAAATTGTATTTTGACTGCTCAATCTCATTTTGAAGATAAATGTCGCCGTATTTTAGGGTATCGTTCCACATAATATCAAACACGGATTCTTTATTCTGAAGATACATAGCTATACGTTCAAGCCCGTAGGTAAGCTCAAGTGCAACCGGCTTAACTTCAAGACCTCCTACCTGCTGGAAATATGTAAACTGTGTAATTTCCATACCGTCAAGCCAGACCTCCCAGCCGACACCTGCAGCCCCTAAAGTCGGAGACTCCCAGTTATCTTCAACAAATCTCACGTCATGCTCTTTTAAATCAATCCCCATGGCTTCCAAACTTTTCAAATAAAGTTCCTGAGCATTGTCTGGAGAAGGTTTTAAAATAACCTGAAACTGAAAATAATGTCCTAGTCTGTTAGGATTTTCGCCGTAACGCGCATCGGTCGGACGTCTGCAAGGTTCAATCATTGCAGTATTCCACGGTTCCGGCCCTAACGAACGCAAAAAAGTGGCAGGGTTCATAGTAGATGCGCCTTTTTCTATATCGTAAGGCTGCTGAATTATACACCCGTAATCCGACCAGAATTTTTGTAAATTAAAAACTAATTCTTGAAAATTTAAAGCCATAACACACATTCCAATATCGTACTATTTACACTCGTTCGTTTATAGTACGACCAACATAGCAAAATTGCAAATTTATGTTTAAAAATATTAAGAAAAAAACAAGTTGAAAAAATTTATTTTTTTCTTATTAAGTCCATTTCTTTTGTTGCGAGGTAAAAGGAAAGAAATGGACGAAAAAAAGAAAACACGCGACAAAATGAAACGAGTTAGCAAAAACCAGGGTTTCCGCACCTTCATTTGACTTGCCTGCCGGCAGTTTTCACTACTTCCAGTTAATATTTAACGTACCTATTTTTCTTATGTTATAATCTATAACAAAAAAGGAGTATATGAATGGCATTAAAAATATTAATATTTTCAGGGAAACAATATTCCGGTAAAGACACGGTTGCAAAGATGATGTTAAAAAAAATGAAAGATTATCACCGCTGCGCAATCGGAGATTCCATTAAACTGGAATACTGCAGACAGAAAAATCTTACTTATGAAGAAATCGAAAAAAACAAAACACTGTACAGAAAAGATTTAATTACTCTCGGGAACCTTGGAAGAGCGCAGGATCCGGATTACTGGCTTAAGAAAGTTGTAAATGAACCCGGGAATATTATGGTCACAGATGTAAGAGTTCAACATGAATATGATGTTTTTAAAGAGGCCGGTGCAAAAACAATCAGAGTTGAAGCTTCCCGCGAAACCAGAGTTCAAAGAGGCACCCTCGTCGGAGAAGATGACATTACAGAAACCGGACTTGATCATATTAAGGACTGGGATTACGTAATAGACAACAACTCTGATTATGAACACCTTGAAAAACAGGTTAATAAAATCATTGATGAGATTAAGGCGGATTAATTTTGTCCGCCTTATTTCGGAAGATTATTCCAGTAATTTTTATCATATAAAGCTCTTACAGTACATGCTGCACCATTCATACGAGCTGTACTATGAGCATCGCAATATTCACCATCCTCTTTGTAATAATAAGTTCCCTCGGCGCCCATCGGCCTGAGTTTTCCATTTTCCGGATCGAGCTGAAACATGAATAAATCCTGCCCTAACCGGTTTGGCCGATTATTATATCCATTCACATCTACAGAAATAAATAACCTTCCATCGTCATTTTCAAGAGGATCTTCAATCAATACGAGCATACCATCATTTAATACAAACTGCCCGTCATCAATTTGAGAAGTTGTAATGGAATTTGAACCATTAATATTTTTATAAATATCAACAACACTATCAGGGTCATCCAAATAACCTCTATTTGGAATGCAAGCCGTTTCGGCATCAACATCACCTCGACCGCAATCCTTCACACTTTTCAAATACTTCATAAGTATAGGTTTTACATTTCTTCCGCCTAAATTTGAACGATTTATTGGTTCTCCATACTCAGCCTGATACATCATTACGGCCTGACTCAATACAGAATAACTTTTTTTCAAACCGGTTTCCAGTTCCTTATTACGGTTATTTTGAACCAGCGTTGGCAAGGTTAAGGCTGCAACAACTCCGATAATTCCGAGGGTTATAAGCACCTCTGCAAGCGTAAAAGCTGCTTTTTTGCGGGTGAAGAGTGAATTCTTTACTCTCCCTCGCCCCTTGGGGGAGAGGGTAGAATTACTTAATGAACTTAGTGAATTTAGTAATTCGGGTGAGGGGTTTCCCTCCGGCACTTTCACACCACCTCCCTTAGGAAGGGAGGTCTTAGTTGTTATACCCCCTTTTGTAAAGGGGGGCAGGGGGGATTTTCTTTCAACCAGTTTCCGCCAGAATGCACGCCAGCTAAAGGCTTTGCCTTCCTCGGCTGCCTGTAACCCTTGTTCTGTGCCGGTTAAGGAGCTT
>CASFGU010000004.1 GCA_949294395.1 uncultured bacterium | reverse complement strand
GGGGGCAGGGGGGATTTTATTTCTTGCAGCCATCGCCAGAACGCACGCCAGCCAAAGGCTTTACACCTCTCGACTGCCTGCAACCCTTGTCCTGTGCCGGTTAAGGAGCTTAAACTACTTGCCCCCCCCCCCGTAAATCCTTGCTATACTTGACTTTTCCATCGTTTAATCTCCTTTGCTTTTTTCTTCTTTTTGAGATCCTGTCACCGGGAGCCATTTTGCACGAAAAACAAGTTTTCGGCAAAAGAAGGCAAACATGTTCAGGATGACATATACTTTTTTACTTGTATTCCAAAATAAATAAAAAACTTTTTGAGGCGATAGCGAGAGCAGCGCGGAAGCGTGTCCGAAAAAAGTTTTTTATTTATTTTTCATTGTACTGCTTTCTGAGCCTGACCTGAATTTAGTTCAGCATCCCTTTGGCTTTTCCGCTGTCTTTTTTATTATATCAATATTTACTGAAATTTTCAACACTTAACAGATTCCGATTTTGTAACATAGCTTCACAATCAATAAAAATTCCTAAAGTTTTTTATTTCGCCTGCCGTAAATAAATTTGTTAAGGTTAGATAAACACAAGGAGTGTAGTTTTATGTACAAATATACAGTTTGGCCGGGCGCCTACAGTTTTAAGGAAGAAATCAGTTTATTTGTTCTTTATTTCAAGGAACAGCTTGATGACCTGATAAACAAGATTGAAGAAACAGAAAAAGCTATCAATAATGAGGAATAACTTTGCTGTTCGATTAGGGTATGAAAAAGAATCTTTTAGTGTAATGCCGCGGGTTTATGGCGGCAGCTAAAGGAGTATATGTGTTACTTTATATGACCGGAAACTATCCGGTCTTTTTATTTTCTCAAGCCTTAAGCGCTGCTTTTTCAAAAACGAGAGCACCGTTTACACAGTCAATAACAATTTTGTCACCGTGCTTGAACTCTCCGCCGATAATCCTCATTGAAAGCGGAATTTCCATTTCTTTACGGATAACCCTTCTTAGAGGACGCGCGCCGTACAGCGGCTCATAACCCTCATTTGCAAGATAGGCTTTTGCATTTTCAGTAAGTTCCATTTCCATCCCCTGTTCTGCCACACGTTTTTCGAGTGAAGCGGTCTGGATTTCTACGATTTTCGCAAGCTCCGCAAGCGACAGAGGGGTAAAGGTTATAATTTCATCAATCCTGTTTATAAACTCCGGCTTGAATTTCGACCGTAGAAGTTTATGGACTTCATCATGCTTTGCGCTGTCAGAAAGCGAACTGTCAAGAAGAATATCGCTTCCGAGGTTACTTGTCATAATTATAACTGTATTTTTAAAGTCAATAAGCTTGCCCTGCCCGTCGGTAAGCCTTCCGTCATCAAACATCTGCAGCATAATATTAAAAATATCAGGATGAGCTTTTTCAATCTCGTCAAACAGCACAACCGAATAAGGTTTGCGTCTGACGGCTTCCGTAAGCTGTCCGCCGTCCTCGTAGCCTACATATCCTGCGGTTGTACCTGTCAGGCGCGAAATTGCTGCCTTTTCCATAAATTCGCTCATATCAATTCTGACAAGCGCGTCCTCATCGTTGAACAGAAATTCCGCAAGGGTTTTTGCAAGTTCAGTTTTCCCGACCCCTGTCGGGCCGAGGAAAAGAAAAGAACCGATAGGACGCCTGCCGTCACGGAGGCCTGAGCGTGAAAGACGGATTGCGTTTGCAATCTTTTTCACCGCAATATCCTGACCGATAAGACGCCTATGCAGGAAGTCCTCCATTTTCATAAGTTTTTCCGCTTCATTCTCCACAAGCCTTGTTGTCGGAATTCCTGTCCGCTTCGCTACAATTGCGGAAATATCGTCACCATCAAGATATTCTTTAATAAGATGTTTTTTGCTTTTATCTGATTGAAGCTCTTTAAGCTTCTGCTCCATTGCAAGCATCTGCTTGTATTTTGCTTCCAGAGAGGTTGTTAATTCGCCTTTCTTCTGCGCAATTTCAATCTGGGATTTTAAAATCTCTATATTTTTCTTAACGGTTGTAGTGTTGTTGATAACTTTCTTTTCCTGTATCCACTGGTCTTTAAGCTTTGCTATTTTTGCTTCAAGGCTTTCAATTTTTTTAGAAATCCTTGCAATTTTGTGTTCCGCTTCTTTGGAATGTTCTTCCATAAGCGCGTTGCGCTCGATTTCCAGCTGCAGTTTTTCGCGGGTAAAAATATCAATATCTTCAGGCATTGTATCAATATTAATCCTTAAAGAAGATGCTGCTTCGTCAATCAAATCAATGGCTTTATCAGGAAGATACCTGTCTGTAATGTATCTCTGGGAAAGTTTAACCGCCTGCACAAGCGCCTCATCAAGAATTTTTATGCCATGAAAGACTTCATACTTGTTTTTCAGACCGCGCAAAATGCTGACCGCTGTTTCAAATGAAGGTTCATCCACTATAACAGGTTGAAAACGGCGTTCCAGTGCTTTATCCTTCTCGATATATTTTTTATACTCATCAAGTGTGGTCGCGCCTATTACCCTGATATTACCTCTTGCAAGCATTGGTTTGAGAAGGTTTCCGGCATCAACAGAACCTTCCGAGGCACCCATACCCATAATTGTGTGTATCTCATCAATAAAAAGCATTAAGTCATCAGCTTTTTCTTCTATCTTGCCGAGAACGCTTTTCAATCGTTCTTCAAATTCGCCTCTATAAGAAGCACCTGCAAGAAGTGCACCTAAATCGAGTGATAAAATTTTGTCATTTTTTAAACTTTCAGGAACATCGCCTTTAACAATTCTCTGCGCAAGCCCTTCTATAACTGCAGTTTTACCTACACCGGGCTCGCCGACAATAACAGGGTTATTCTTTGAACGCCTGTTCAAAATCTGGATAACCCTTCTAATCTCATCATCTCGGCCGATTACAGGGTCAAGTCTGCTTTCCGCAGCGATTGCAGTAAGGTCTTTTGTATATTTTTCAAGCGGATTTTCGTCCTCTTTTTTGGATTTTTCTTTATTATCGGATTTGCTGCCTGAATTTTTATTATCACGCTCCACAGCTTTTCCTCCGACAATATCAACGGTTGTCATTCCATCGATTATGTCTTTCATTTTGAAATACAATTCTCGTGTATTTATATGGTACTGCCCGAAAATATATTCCATTTTGGCAACTTTACTTTTGAAAAGCGCCAGAAAGATATGTTCAATGCTTACAACTTTATCCCCGTAGGCAAGCCCTTCTTTTTCCGCCATTTCAAGAAGTTTGACAGTATTTCTGGAAAGCGGGGGCTCAGAATATCTTGCAGGCGTAGCGTTTTCCCTGCGCGGGATAGATTCGTTGTAATCCCTAATCATGCGGGGATTATCAAGTCCGAGTTTCTCAAGGATAATTTTAGGAAGGTCGTTTTCATCCAGAAACAGCGCAAGCATAATATGTTCCGGCTCGACTGCGTCGTAATCCCTTGCATAGACAATGGTTTTAGCAGAATGAATTATATACTGGACGTGTTCCGTTAATTCCATAAATTCCCTCACCGATTATAAATCAGTATATTTTCAGGAAAGGAATTTTCCATCATTTAAACGCCTGATTTTTCCCACATCTGAGAAAACGAATATCCTGAAAGTTCACTGATTTTGCGCGGGTGAAGATTTTTAAGCCCCCCGATTAAGTTTGGTACAGAATAGCCCCAGCGGTATTTTTCATATAAATCCAGAAAATATTTTTCAATCAAATCAAAATAAAACTCCGGATTTTTCTTTAAATATCCCAGTAAAAGTTCGGCAGGAAGGTTTCCGCAGCCTCTGCCCATTCCGTAAGCAGTTACATCAACAGAATACGCACCGCATTCAATTGCGCGCAGCGTGTTTGCAAACGCAAGCTGCATGTTGTTATGCGCGTGAAAGCTTATATTCTCAAACCCGCAATTCATAAGCTTCTCAAAATACTTTTCCACCTCATCGGGTGCAAGAGAGCCGAAACTGTCTGCAAAGTAAACAGATGTCAGAATTTCTTTCTTTCCCCATCCGGAAAGCATTGAAAAATGCCCCTCATCCATTGCGGAAATATTCATCAGATGCAGAAAAACCTCAAAACCTTTTGTCTTAAATTCTTCACAAATATGAATTCCGATTTCTGTTTCATCAGGATGGCAGGCAACCCGAACGGCGTCAATAAGAGATTTATCGGGCATTGAATAAGCTTTTCCACCGGCATTCACCATAACCGCAAGCTTCACACTTCCTTTTTCCAAGCCATGAAGGTGGATACTGCTGCAGTTTGCGAACTTCCCGCCATTTCCGTTAATGTAGCCGATTTCAAAGTAATCAAGCCCGCTGAGTTTCGCAGCCTCAAATACAGCGCGCGCAAGTTCGTCCGGAAAATTCCAGCCGGTAAGGTGTCCGCCGTCCCTGATTGTACAATCCAGTATCTTTGTCATAAGTGAATTATATCACAGAAATCTTATTTCCACAGACAATCCTCTTTTATCTGCCACCGGATCTATCCGGTTTACTTTGCCGGAGATTTTCGTTTTAGGTATCAGGGCGTGTGATGGATGACGACCTGCTGTTTATGCCTGATTAGATTTTATGAGGATAATCCTCCTTTATCTGCCAGCCGTCGTATTCTATTAATCTTGCACAAACGCCCCCGGCTCTGGAACTGGTTGTGTCACAATTTTCAAGCAGCCAGTTCCTGTCGTTCCAGTTTTCTGTTGTTATACTATTATAATAAGGTGCAAAATATTTTCCTGCATTATTTTTCTTAATAGAAAGAGAATAATAAAATCTGTCGTATCCATATTTATTCGGCTTTTTATTACAGTTTATGTCAAAGACAAAATCAATATACCCGCCGTTTTTTAAATAAGCGCACGCCCCGTCGCTGAATACTAATTTTAAAGGGTAAACAAATTCATCAGTCATTTCAAGACTAAGATATTTTATATAAGGCCCGAGATATTCTTTAAAAAACTTTTCCGCCTGTTTTGAACCTTCAACAAAATCATATCCATCTGAAGCTTCAGATTCATCTGACGTTGCCATAGCCTCTTTATTCCAGTATTCAACAGGACCGTTATCGACTACGGAAAGCAACACTGCCTGCTGCATTGTACTGTTAAATTTTTGCAGACGAGAAACAACTTCCTGCTTCCTGCTGTTTGCCGTAAGCGCCGGCAGCGTCATCGCGGCTACTATACCGATAATCCCGAGGGTTATAAGCACCTCTGCCAATGTGAAAGCGGATTTTCGCATACGCGCCGTGTGAGCCTGAGCGAGCAGAGGGTGAAAGCGTAAGCGTACCTGTTTATTGCGAGCGAAGATAGCGAACCCAGCCCTACCGAAAATCCGGATAACGGATTTTTGGCGGGTTAAGCGTGAAGAGTGAGGGGTGAAGCGTTCAACTAATACCCCACGGGGGTGGGTGCTGCAGGCGGGTGACGGGGAGGTTTTGTTGAACGGGTGAAAAGTTGAAGGGTTGAAAGGTTCATCTTTTGATATGTCATTCTGAAACATTAATCGTTGAGGCTCACATGAGTTGCCGCTGTTCAGAATCTCTTTGTTTTGAGAGTAGCGTTCGCTATTACCCTCTTTCTTTG
>CASFGU010000003.1 GCA_949294395.1 uncultured bacterium | reverse complement strand
TCACGAAGAGCTAAATCAACAGCACCTCTCTTGAAGTAAACTTTAGGCGGAACTTTAAACCAGAGCATATTTTCTCTCCTTTCTGCAACTGTCTTGTAGTTCAATAAGTTTTCAACGCCGATGTTACCAGAAACAGCGTTTTTACCCCATGAACCGCATCCAAGAGAAAGTGACGGTTCAAGTTTGAAGTTATACAAATCACCGATACCGCCCTGTGCTGATGGTGAGTTGATTAATACACGGCAAGCAGGCATTTTTTCTGCAAATTTGTCAACTCTTTCCTGGCTGCGGGTATCTGTATAAAGGTCTGCAGAGTGACCTGCGCCGCCTTTTGAAACGAGTTCGTAAGTCATTTCGGTTGCTTCATCAAAATCTTTTGCTCTGTACATAGTTAATACAGGAGACAATTTTTCTCTTGAGAACGGATCATCCCAGTCAACTTTCGGTCTTTCAGCAAGGATGATTTTTGCAGTCTGAGGAATCTTAAATCCTGCAAGTTCTGCAATTTTGTGAGCCGGCTGACCTACGATAGCCGGATGTGCGGTACCGCGTTTCGGATCAATGAACGGAAGATCAATCATTTTCTTTTCTTCTGCAGCATTGATAAGGTATGCACCTCTGTAGATAAATTCTTTTTTAACTTCTTCATAAACACTGTCAACAACGATAACTGACTGTTCAGATGCACAAATCATACCGTTGTCGAAAGTTTTAGACATCATAATTGAAGAAACAGCCATTTTAATATCAGCAGTTTCATCAATAACAGCAGCAGCGTTACCTGGGCCCACACCTAATGCAGGGTTTCCTGATGAGTAAGCGGCTGTCACCATACCAGGCCCGCCTGTTGCTAAAATGCAAGCTATATCGCGATGTTTCATTAATTGATTTGACAAATCGATTGACGGAACATCAATCCAACCTATAATATCTTCAGGAGCACCGGCTTTAACAGCAGCTTCGAGAACAACTCTTGCAGCTTCAATAGTACATTTTGTAGCTCTAGGGTGTGGGGAGAAGATAATAGCATTTCTTGTTTTCAACGCAATTAAAGATTTGAAAATTGCAGTTGAAGTAGGGTTTGTTGTAGGAACGATACCTGCAATAACACCGAGAGGTTCTGCAACGACTTTGATGCCGTTAGCTTTGTCTTCTTTAATAATACCGCAGGTTCTAACATTTTTGTGTTTGTTGTAAATGTATTCTGATGCAAAATGGTTTTTTATAATCTTATCTTCAAGAACACCCATGCCTGTTTCTTCAACAGCCATTCTTGCTAAAGGAATACGGGCTTTGTCAGCGGCAGTAGCTGCAGCTTTGAAGATAGCATCGACTTTTTCCTGAGAAAAAGTTGAATAGATTTTTTGAGCTTTTTTAACTCTTTCAATAAGCAATTCCAATTGCTCTGCGTTGTCAACGAGATTAGACTTATTTAAAGTCTTTTCAAGATTTTCAACGGTCTTTTTGCTTTTTGTTGTCATAAGTTTTTTCTCCTTTAAGTAACTTATTAAATTTGCTATTTTTATTAATTCCGTTTGTTATAATATTAACAAGAGAATAATTTAATTTCAATTCGTGATTTATTTCACAATTACATTTTATAGCAAATGTTTTAAAAAAGCAAGTGTATTTTTTACAATCTTTATAGAAATTTAATATTTGGAGGGTTAAGTTAAAAGGTAGATAAAACTTTTGAGCGATAAAAAGGCAAAACTTATCTAATGATAGACCTTTCAACCATTCACATTTTAAACTCTTCAGACTTGCAGCTCTTCCTGATAACTTTCTTTTCGTACAACTTTCAGAAAGCGTAGTATTTGTTTTCGAAACGATAGCGAGAGCATCGCGGGTGCGTGTTGAAAAAATTAATGCAACTGTTCCCGAACGAGATTCTGAAACAAGTTCAGAATGACAAATTGTGGCAAAGTTATGTCGGATTAGTAAACCCGACCGACTTTCCGTCTTATCGCCGGATTGCCTTATCTCCTTTAACTATACACCTTTTTTCTTAAGCTGGCGTACAAGCTTGAAGCCTTCACCTTTATTGTCATTTATAAGGTCAATAGCCTTACCGGTTTTAATCTTCTTACCTTTAGCATTGAAGAATTCTCCGTCTTTCATTTTCATCACAAGATTACCGTCTTTGTCCTGGATTTCACCGTCACTGCCCTGTTTTGACATTCCGCTTATGATGGTATAACCTGTAGTTGCTCCTGTTTTAATAGAATCGATGTCGGTAGTTTCGGTGCCGTTACGGTAATCAATAGCACCGTATCCACCGCGGTAACCAAGCATTTTGCCTTCCTGATACAAAACTTTTTTACCGTCCGCATCAAGAATTCGTTTGCCGCTTATACCTGTTTCAGTAATAGTACCGTCCTCATTTCTTTCAAGTCTTACATCTTCTCTTGAGCCGGCACCGACACGTTTTCCGCGCCATTTTGTACCCGGTTTCGAATTATCAAGATCTTTAACCGGCTTATCTTCTGTTTCAGGAGCATCTTTTGCTTCTTTAGTGGCTTCTGCCTCAGCTGCTTGAGGAGTATCCTTTGGAGCCTCTGCCGGTGCGTCTTTCGGTGCTTCCTTCGGAGTATCTGCTGCTGCCGGTTTTGAATTATTTGAAACTGAAGGTTTTCCTTTTGAGCCGCGACCGGCTTGCAGTGCAGCAAGCTCTGCATCCGCCTGATTTCTTGCATCTATGCCTCTCATGGCAGAATCACCGGCATTCATTGCTGCATCATCTTTATTTTTATATTCACCTGCAGTGTCATTTACGTGAATTGTACCGTTTTCATCCATTGTATAGGTGTCAGCGCCGCATTGAACAGTCTGTCCCGGCTGCATATTCTGAATATCCTGACGAGCTTTTAAGATTTCAGCCTTCTGATCTTCTGTATAGCCTTTTGAGTCAATCAGTTCATCCTGAGTTGCAAACTTATTATCGCGTTCTACTGTTTGCGGCTCTGCATCTGTACCATAGACCTGTTCGTCTATCTGTGCGGTAAGTTCTTCATTTACACGAGGCGGCTCTGTATCAGTTCCATTAACCTGTTCGTCATAGTGAAGCTCCATTTCCTGCATTCTCTCTTCGCCGTCTGCGATACCCTCGCTTATTTCCTGACCGCTTGCTTCTGTTGATTGAAGCTGAGTTTCCGACGCTTCAACGTTCTCAGAAGCCTGATTTAAACCTTCCTGAGCTTCTGTATTATTCTGTTCTGCAGTCTGAACCTGTTGTTCTGCATTAGCAACTGCTTCCTGAGCCTGTGTTTCTTTCTGTTTTGCAGCATCAAGTTTTTGCTGTGCTGCCTGCTCTTCCTGCTGAGCCTTTGCAAGCTGGCTTTCTGCCTGTTTTATTGCCGCATCATTAGGATTTTCAGCAGTTGCAGCCGCCTGAGCCGCATCAAGTGCCTGCTGCGCGGTTGCAACGTTACCTTTTGCGGCCTGCAACCCTTGTTCTGCGTTTTGAACTTCTGTCTGAGCGGCACTCAAATCCTGCTGTGCCTGACTTAAACCGGAATTAGCTTCATTTAAACCGTTTTGGGCACTATCAGCTCCTTGTTGTGCCTGTGCTTCCTGATTTTGCGATGTTTTCAGTGCATTGGTATCTCCCTGTACATTTTGTTGAATTTTTTCATTATCCTGATTTGCACTGTCTAAAGCCTGATTAAGAGCCTGTTTGTCCTTTGCGTTTTGAATATCATTTAGCGACTGCTTGCCGACGTCAGAGTTGTTATTAGCCCCTTCAGACTTTCCTCCGCCGAATAAACCTTTAACAAACTTCACGACAGAGTTAAAGCCGGATTTTATTTCATCGCCAAATACGTTAAATGCTTCTTTAAGTACACTCCCGATGTCTTTCATTATTTCTTTAAAAGATTTATCGGCACCGGCATCTTTGTCGTTATTACCGACAGTATTAAGCATTGCATACTTGTTGTCGTACTGAACCCCGTTAAAACTCAGTGATGAAGTACGGTTTGAGGCAAACAAATTAGGTTTGCCGGCCGTAAAAATACCGGTATCATAGTTGAACGACTGATTTAAACCCGCGCCGCGCACACCTGTGCCAAAACGCATCTGTGACAGTTGCTGATAATTCTTTATATTCATGCCAAACTGGCCGTTAAATCCAACACTACACATAGCCCCTCCTTTCACTCTTTAAGGAGAAGCTTTTAGAGCTTTTGTTCAGTTTTTGAATAATTCGTACCAAAATTACTCTCTCTTGTATAGCTATACTTAAATATATAAAAACCGGCAGACAGAGCATTATTTCAGAAACTTAAAATTCCGTAACATTTGTAACATATTTCAACTACACAGAGGACGGCAACATTAATTTAATAATGTATATTTTTGTTATGAAAAATTTTGCAAAAAATATTCAATACTTTTTTCTGTCAATAAAAGAGGCAATCCTTGCCAAAAAACTCGGGAAACATCTTGACACAAAGTTTTCCTCATCCACAAGCAAGACTGTTATCTCAGGCACGGAAACCCTTACTTTAAATGCGCAGACAAACCAGAATATAGAACTTGTTAAAAAAAATGTATCTGATATTATGTCCTCATGTGCAAACAATCCGCAAAAACTGCTTGAATATATTGAAGCGCAGGGCACAAAAGTTTATAAACTCAAAAACGCTTCAAAAATTCTAAAACCAATAGGTGAAGAAGAAGGATTAATCACCTCGCTGAAAGGTTTCAAGGCGTTTTACCTGAACTTTTTCATAAAGCACAAACTCGGCCTAACCTCAACTCCGGCAATAGTTTTGAGCGAAGGAACCATCGAACCTTACTATATGCTGAGGGAATTCTACAAATGGTATTCCCTGAATATGAAGCTTCCCGGCTTCAATTTTGAAGCTCAGGAAAATTTCAAAAAATATCTGAAAAATGTGAATGATCCTTCAATAAAAAAACTTAACTACAAAGACATGCTGGAATTGAAAGAAGCAATCGCACGCGACAGCGAGGCAAACGAGTTTGTCATAAATGCCGTAAAAGAAAAAGAAGGCTCTGCCAACGTTTTCAAAAAAATGAACAACGGTGGCGCCAGTATTTAAGCAAAATTATGTTGTTGCAAAAAGGAAATCCTCTTTCCACACCTTAAACCCGCCCTCCAGAAGTACGCAAGGATACTTATAATCCGAAAGAATCAGGCACGCTTCGGCTCCTAGATGACACTGAGAATTATAACAGTAGACAACTGTAGTCTTTTCTTTATCAAGCATGTCTAGCTTATCCGGAATTTCATCTTTCGGAATTGATATTGCAGATGGAATATGTGACACCTCAAAATCAGCTTCTCTCCTCACATCCACAAGATTAATACTCTCGTCATCCATCAGACTTTTTAATTCAACCGGTCCAATCGTAAAAGCAAGACATTCAGTAAAATAATTCCTTGCTGCCTCCGGATTTTTTCTCATTTCTTTAATTTTGTCATCCATAATTTGTTATCCTTTCCTTTCTCAAGGAAAGGATAAATCAAACTATGAAGTTTATACCTAGTAACATGGAGTATATTACTATCAGTAAATTGGGGGGTAAATGCAAATCAGATGTCAACTCTAAACTAGCCGATAAATGAAATCTGTTTAGGGTTGCTAACGTGATTTTTCTGTTCTGACTGAACAGCCATATTATAAGCCTTGACAAGTTTGTAAACAAATGCTTTAGCCGGATTTGTCTGAACGGCATCTGCCTGTTTTGTCATATATAAATTACCTGCAAACTGTCTTTTAGCATCAGGAGCCTGTAATGAAAGGATACCGACGCTTGAAGTTATATTATTGAGGTTTCCTTCGCCGAAAGAAACGTATTTTTTGTTGTTAAAGTTTACCGGATTAATTGTTATCATAATTGCCCTCCTCTCGTAAGGCTTTTTCTTATTAAGTGTTTTTTTAACACTTCATCTTACATTTTTACTATAAACTATAAAAAATATTTTGTCAACCCCTATTATAAAGTTTTATTAAGAAAGTCAAAATTGGCTCCATATTTGCAATTTGCCATAAAGTGGCAAAAATACACTTATTACAATTACGTAATTTGTAGCACTTTTGTAAAAATATATCCGCATGGGTGATATAGAAAATTTTTATATAAAATTATTACCCGAACAGGATTCTCCGGATGGGTAATTGTAAAAAGTACACTAATTCCGTTTAATATAATTAAATCTTTTTCATACTTCCAGCTATTCTTAATTCCAACGGAGCCTTGCGGCTCCTTTTTTTTTGAAAAATATATCAGGCAAAACCCGCGGATATAAAAAATCACAGCCCTCTAAAAGGCTGCGATTTTTCAGATTTGATAACTTTATATTACACATCCGGAAGATCGCCCTTAACCTCGGCAACCTCGTCACATGAAAGGTCAAACACATCATGCAATGCTTTAACAGCCTTTTGCGCATCTGTTTTATCAACAAGACAGCTGATTTTAATTTCACTTGTTGAAATCATTTTAATATTAATTCCCTGCTCTGCCAGAGTTTCAAACATAGTTGACGCAATACCCGGTCTGTCTATCATACCTGCGCCTACGATTGAAACCTTTGCAATCTCGGAATTAACCTGAATTTCGCCGCATTTTAATTCAGGTTTGAGCGCATTTAGAGTTTCCAGCGTTTTATCAATATCGGAACTATCTATTGTGAATGCTATATCATTTGTGTTAGAAACTTTTCTTGCATAAGACTGAATAATCATATCTACCGAAATATTCTGCTTAGCGAGGTTGCTGAACAATTTTGCAGCCTGTCCCGGAACGTCAGGAACATCGCATACTACAAATCTTGCCTGTGACAAATCAGCAGCCACCCCTGCAACCGGTTTGTATATTTCCATTTTGTCAACTCCTAAAATTAAAGTACCTAAGTTATCTGTTTTAAAACTGCTCCTGACCCTCAGCGGAACATTAAACTGCTTTGCAGTTTCAACACTCCGCGGATGAAGAACATTCGCTCCCGCATGCGCAAGTTCCAGCATTTCTTCGTAAGAAATTTCATCAAGACGGGAAGCTGTCGGAACAACACGCGGATCCGTTGTGTAAACACCCTCAACATCGGTATAGATGTCGCATCTTTCTGCATTCAAAGCGGCCGCCAGCGCAACTGCGGAAGTATCAGAACCACCGCGACCGAGAGTTGTAATTTCTCCGTCCTCGGTTACTCCTTGAAAACCGGCAACCACAATAATTTTGCCTTCATTAAGGTTTTTTCTCAATTTGTCGGTTTTAATATCGATAATTCTTGCTTTTGAATGAACGTTTTCTGTCACAATTCCTATCTGCATGGCGTTAAAACTAACCGCATCATAACCCTGTGCCTGAATTGCCATCGCAAGAAGCGCAATAGAAACCCCTTCGCCGGTTGAAAGAAGCATGTCCATCTCCCGATTCGAAGGATTGTTATTCAAATCCTTTGCCATCTTAACAAGATAGTCAGTTGTGTGCCCCATGGCGGAAACTACCACAACAACGTCATTTCCGTTATTTTTCTCATTTATGACAATTTTTGCTACATTTTTTATTTTTTCGGTATCGGCAACCGAGGTGCCGCCGAATTTTTGAACTATTATTTTTCTCAAAGGGTTCTCTTTCTAGCTGTTTATAAGCTTTTCCAGATTATTTTGTTCTTCCGCATACTGAAATGCGTTTTCATCTATTGAATAAATTTTCTCTGCTATTGAGAGAGCTTCTTTTACATTATATTCACAAACGTTATCTTTGACAAGTACGTAACTTACATGAAACAAAAGATTTAACAAATCAAGATTATTTTCATCAACTTTAAGGGCACGGCGGAGTTTGCGCTGCGCCTCCTGATAGTCGCCTTTTTCAATCAGATAATTAGAATACGAAACATAAGATTGCAAGTGTTTCGGATTGTCTTTCAAACTGTGTTCAAAGTATTCTCTTGCCATAGAATCGTTTGAAAGCTTCACATAAGCCTCTGCGATATAAAAATAAACAGAAACATCTGTGCTATCCTGCTTGAGGACAGATTTAAATTCTTCTATTGCCTCCTCGAAACATCCTGTCTTAAATTTTACAAAAGCCATGCCTTTCAATGCAGGATAGCAATCAGAATTTTTTTCAAGCAGCGGAACGAGCACTTTACCTGCTTCCTGAACATCTGCGGTCATTGCATCGCAAAGAGCTTTTCCGGCAACAGCATCTTCCTCGTCAGGAGCAAGTTCAAGCACTTTTTCAAACTTTTCTTTTGCCTGCTCAAATTCCTCAAACTTTTGAAGCGAAATTCCCCAATCATAAAACAAATTCGGTGTTATCAAATCTCTTTTAAACGCTTCTTCATAGGCTGCGAGTGCCTGTGCCTTTTCACGCCGGACAGTATAAATTCTACCGAGAAGAAGATACACAGGAAGCATATTTGCATTAAAATCAAGTGCTTTCTTAGCGTAATGCTCGGCACTTTTATAATCCCCTTTAATATACTTCAAATTGGCATACTCGTAAGTATTCGACTCATTAGGACTGACGTTTGCGAGGAAATTAAGCTTCGCCTCCGCATCGTCATACCGCTCAAGCCTTACTTCCATTATCGCGGCAAGCAAAATCGCCATAAAATTATATTTATTAATCTTTGCGGCTTCTATAAACTTTTCATGCGCTTCCGAAAACCTTTTCTGCTTCATAAGAGCCATCCCCCATCCGGTAAAGGTATCAGTGTTGGATGGCACAATTTTATTGGCATTTTCAAAAGCTTTTTCAGCATCCTCGCAAAGATTGCTATTAATATAGGAAAACCCGAGCATACGCCAGATTTCTTTATCCTGTCCGTTCAAAATGGAAGATTTCCGGAAAGCGGCCAGCGCATCATCCGGTCGCCCTGTCCTTTCGGCAACAATCCCTAAATACTTATAAACAAGCGCATCCTCCTGCGGAAGTTCCAGCGCTTCATTCAAAATTCGCTCAGCCTCTTTGTAATCCTTTTTCTCAATACATTTCTTTGCCCTGTTCACAAAAGCAAGAGAAGGCAGCGATTGTATAATAGTATCTTTTTTATACTTATCAATCGAGAAATTAAGCTTTCTAATTTTTTCAATAATTTTTTTCAGCCTGCCAAACAATCCGCCACCTCTCTAAAAGCGCCGCTGCCGCCGTCATTTTGCGTAATCTGGATACCTTTAATTCTTTTGAGTTTTTCGGGCGCATGCGGAACTGTTATTTTATACTTTGCGTAATTCAAACAATCAAAATCATTCACATCATCGCCTATATACACGTATTCGTTCTGCGTGAAACCGTACTTTTCGATAATAGACTGCAGAACGTTTATTTTCAGCCTTATATCCTGATGTACTTCATCAATGAGAAATTTTCTTGCCAGAAGTTCAATTGCGGCATTTTTTTCGCCTGAAATAATCCCTATTTTGTAATCTTTCTTTTTAAGAATGGAAAAGCCCATCACATCTGTAAAATTAAGTCTGCGGCTCATAGAATAGTCATCGCCTATATAAACGCAGTTATCCGTAACAACTCCGTCGAAATCGGTTATAACCATTCTAATAGTTTCAGGCAGTTTCAAATTTCCCATCATACTTCCTTTAAGGTATTAACATTAAAAGCTTTGTCTGCTATAATTGTACCATAAAATGGTATTATTTTAAAGGATTTTCTATGCTCTGGTACATAATAAATTTTAGTATAATCATCGTGTTTATCTGCCTGTTTCTGATAACACGCCAGACAAACAAACGCTGGTCAAAGATTAACGACTACCTCGGAACCGTAACCAATACCGTAAACTCAATCCGTTACGGAAATCTTTCCACAAAAATAGAAAAACTGGAGCACCCGACATACCAGAACGTAACAGATAGTATTAACCGGATGGTTGAAACGCTTAACGACAGAGAAAAAATGATTATAGAATATCAGGCTGAACTTATGCGCCAGAACAAACTTCTGGAATCTGTCATAAACTCGCTTTCTGATGGCATACTAATTGTCAATGAGCATTTGAATATTCTGCGTGCAACCCCGAAAATCAGCACCTGGTTCGGGGTTAAAGGGCATGACGTTATAGGGAAAAATATTAAAGATTTTTTACAGTTTGCAGAAGAAAATATCAATCTTGAAAGATTAAACAACAAAGACGTATTTATAAAGCACACCCCGACAAACAACTTCACAATAAGTTCAATAAGGCTTTCTCTTGATGATAACAAAAAAAGATACGTACTTATAATAAAAGATGTCACAAATGAACGGGAGGTAGAAACTTTAAAAGAAGATTTTGTGGCAACACTTACGCACGACCTGAAAGTTCCTATAGTTGCGGAAGCCAATATTCTGGACTTTCTGCTTGAGGGCAAGTTCGGAGAAATTAACGAAAAACAGCAGGTTGCACTGAGAAACATGAAAATTTCTAACAAAGAACTTATCGACCTTGTGCAAATCGTTCTGGAAACCTACAAAATTAAAGAAAAAGGTATAAAACTTTCAAAAGAAAACATAAAATTGAACGGGTTTATCACAGAAATCGTAAACACCACAAACGCAATCTCTTCAATGGCAGGAATCAAAGTCAATTTCAATCCGGAACGCGATATAAAAGTAACTGCCGATCCTATGCAGCTTGAGAGGGTTATAAAAAACCTTATAAACAACGCAATCTCACACAGCAACACAAAAAAAGACATTGACATTAAAACAGGCGAAATTCCGGGATATATTACAATCTCTGTTATAGATTACGGTCAGGGAGTGCCGCCGGAGGAAATTAAACTTATCTTCAACAAATATTATTCCGCGGCTAAAAAATTCCGCAAAATAGGAACAGGGCTGGGGCTATACCTTTCACAACAGGTAATTCGCGCCCACGGCGGAGAAATTACCGTCCAGAGCGAAGAAAATGTGAGAACGGAATTTTGCGTAAAAATTCCGTCATAACAAGAGCCGGAATAAATCAGCCGACCGCTAAGCGTCGATACACAGTTTCTATGCTATAATTCAAATATGAAAGATTTTTTAACCGGACTTCTGGACTGGATTTATAAAAAGAAATGTTATTTTTGCAAAAGTTCGCGCGAAAATACCAGAATGTGCTCAAAATGTTACGAAACTCTGGATTTTCAACCATATAAAGTAAACAGGATTATTGAAGGCAAAAAAGTCTACTGCGCAGGTGTTTACGCAAAAAACCTCCAGAAACTTATACGTGGCTTAAAATACCACAGGCAAAAAGAACTTGCTTACTTTCTTGCAAAATTTATGTACGAATACTGGCAAAATATTACAGATGACAGAAAATTTCAGGTTGTGCCTGTTCCTATTTTTGAAACGCGTAAAAAACAGCGCAAATACAATCACATGGAACTTACGGCTGTTGAGTTTTGCAAACTTACAGGTTATAATTACAATCCGGCACTGATTAAAAGGATTAAAGACACGAAACCGCAGTACAAACTAAAAAAAGCAGAAAGAATGCAAAACCTTTCTAACGCCTTTGAGGTTGACCGCACAAAACTTTCAGGCGGCACCGTACTGTTGATTGATGACATCTGCACAACAGGTTCAACTTTTGAAGAAATGATTAAAGAATTGAAAAAATACGGCATTGAAGATATAGTATGTTTTGCAGCCACAACCCCGTTTGAGGAATAATGATATTATCAGAATTTTCAAAATTTTTACAACAGTATAACGACGATATTGCACAGAACAAAACAACTGCCACAAAGCTTCTTTGCAAGTGGATAAGGCTGGTAATTTACAAAAATCCGAAAAACCACGCTGACAAAATTGTTCACAGAGAGATTATGCTTGCAGAAAACAAAGCGGGAGATTTTTTCATAACCGGAAAATCAGAAAGCGGGCGTGTTCTTGTTAAAGCTTTATACAATTATGCACTCAGCTATGAACATTATATTATGAGCCGCTGGCTCCAGGATAAAAAACCTCAGGATTTTAAAAAACGTTAAGATAAGCAAATTCAGGATAACTTATCTTTTTTTGTTACCTTATTGCCCTATCGCCTTTTTAACAATTTACACCAACAAATAGATAGTTGGATGATTTCAATAAAAAATTGTTATTCATACAATAATTTTATATTAAAGGAGAGTTTATATATGAAATCATCAATCTATCAGGCACCTGTATGCCAAATGAAGGCACTGAACAATTTATTTATAGAACTGACTGAAAAAAACTGCAACCAGCGCTGCAAACACTGCTATATTGATTTTCCGCTTTCAAAAAAGGTTAAGGATTTTATACAGATTGATACAATAAAAAAAGCGCTGAATGACACAATGAAAGAGCCTGTTGAGTGTATTTATCTGACCGGTGCAGAGCCGATGACACATCCTGATTTTAACAGTATTCTGCGCCTCTGTCTTAAAAGATGCCCTGTGTGCATCTGCACTAACGGAAGCTTTATTAACGAAAAGAAAGCACGCTTTCTGAAAAGAGTCGAAGATGAAAGTGAATACGAAATCATTTTCAAACTAAGTATAGATCACTACAATGAAGTAAAAAGCGATGACATAAGAGGCCGCGGAACATACAGGCAGGTGCTCCATGCCGTAAAAAGTCTTATCAAATACGATTTTAACCCTGTATTATGCGTAACAAATTACTACAGGGAGGACGAAAATATTCTGAGAGAAGAATTGAAAAAAGTCTGCCGCAAAATAGGATTTGAGGCTCAGGATTACAATATAGAAATTAACGGGTGCTACACAAAAGGAGTTGATACAGAGATTGTAAATACAGAATGGAATACCCTTGATTGCGAATACGGCAGAATTTTGACCACAAAAGGCATATACACCTGTCCGTTTCTTTCAAACGACCACAGGGGAAGATGCGGAAGCGATTTCAGCGATTATTCACAAAAAACAACGCTGGAAACTCCGTTTTGCACAACCTGTATAAAAAATAACGGGCTTATGTTCGGAATAAATTTCCAGCGCTTTAAATAGCTGCTATAATATTAAACTTTCTGAGCGTACAATTTCAACTGCAGATTAATAATCAAAATTGTTTTATTCTTTTCGTAAGGAAGAATTTCAATTTTAGAAATATCTAAAAAGTGCTTATGCTTATGAAGATCTTTCAGGAAATTTTCCAGATTCCGGTAATTAGCAACAAGCTGCATATCAAGCTTGCAGACACTTAGTTTGTCGCCGGCACCTTTGACAAAAAGATCATCTGCAGGGTTGTAGTTGTATTGAACAGATTTAGTTTTGATTGAATTTGAACGCAGCAGCTTCAAAATATCATTAAATTGTGAAGCCACAATACTTTCAGCATCCAGACCTGTTTCAATAGGTTTGTACATCTCTTTTACATCTGACATATTCATATCATTAGCTTTCATAGCCGCCTGTTTCAAGCTGTCAAGAGTTCTTTCTTTATCTGAATACGAGGAAGACTGGGTTCCGTATTCAGTTGAAATTGTACCTATACTCTGAAGTTTAGGCACAATTACAGTAACCATAAGATATATGACAACAAAAATCAGCAGCCCTAGAACTAAAAGTGCATTTTTAAATTTTTTTAATTTTTCTGTTTCAACAGCCATTATATATCCTTTATCTTTAATTATTTACCTATATTCAAAGGGGTATTACCCAGCAATCCGTTTCCTGCGGATTGATTATTATTTTGAGCATTTTGTCCGGCCTGTGCCGCGCCGTTCTGTCCGGTAACTATACCTAACAGTGCAGCCAGCTGGCTTTGATCCATATTGGTAATCTCAAATTCATAACTTGACGGTCCTGAAGATGAAATTATATCATCTACTGAAGCCGCCTTCATATCCAGCTTCTGAAGTCTGAGTTTTGTGTTTATAAGTGAATCTTTCATGTTTTTAAAGAATAAATAAATATCTTCAACATTTGTAGATTCACCTTTTATATCAACAAGTCCGTTATCTTGAGTCATAAAATATGTTATCCATACTGTTTCAGGAATAGACTGCCCGAGCGCCGAATAATTCATAAGTTTTGCACGGTTAGAACTAATAACCCCTTCAACTTCTTTTTTCAACTCAAATGCTGTAACTTTGGATTTTTCGCCTTCCATTGTTTTTAACTGCTCATCAATTTCCTGAATTTTGACATTAATATCATCAAGTTTTTGCTGCTGTTCGGTTTCAACCTTAGGCAGGAACACATAAGCGAGCAGCAGAAGCGGAACTGCAACAACAACGGCAATTAACACAGCCATATTTGTAGCTGCGGTTGGTGTAATTTCAAAACTTTTATCACCAAATGTCAGACTGACCGGTTCTTCACCGGAAGTCGATGTTTTTGTTCCGAGAAAATTAAACTTCAGCGGGTAGCTGGAAATATTGGTTGCTGCACAACCAACAGCCTGAAGTGATATTTTAAGAACGTTATCCGGAAGAATATCCAGACTTACCGGAAGAACTTCCTGTTTTTTGAAGCTGTTATTTTCAAGGAAGTCGATATTGCCCGCACCTTGAATTTTTGTTGAAAGCAGCTCTGCACTGACCTGATCGGTTTCAGAAATTATATACAGATAATTTGCAGGATAACTCATCAGTGTAATCTGAGCTGAGGCAACAATCGCATTGTAAATATCATCGCCTTCAAAAGTTTTGATGGCGAGCGGTTCTTCATAATAATCAATAACATTTTTACCGACAAGAGAGGTCAAAGAATAACCGGTAGAAGAAATAATCATCAGGTTCCAGGTAACATTCTCCTGCATCTGTGCTGTTGTATATCCGGCAAAATCTAAAGCTCTCAAATACGAAGCCAGCGAAACCTCAACACCTGCAAGAGTAGCCCCCAGAGATGCCAGCGCTTCACTTATATTATCAATTGTCGCTTTCTGGATAGCCGAATATAAAATTTTACGGGTATCACTTCCGGCATTTGATGCTGAATTAACATCCTGCCAGGCTACAGCCGGTTCCATTCTCCTAAAAATATAGGTCTGTTCAACTTCCGAAGTGATACCTGTTGCAATGGCATCATCTGCAAGAAGCAGCGGGAAGCTCATTGTACCGAGCGATACCAGCGGAAGGTTCACAACAACATTACATTTAGGGTTAATCTTTAGTTCTTCAAACAGCTCTCCCGCTGCTGCCTTAAAAGTTTCATAATCTCCAATATCTCTGGAGGTTTCATTGTAAGTCAAAGGTCTTACTGCATAAGCTTTAACAGTACGTGTCTGCTGATCAAGCTGACATAATTCAAGTCCGACACCGGGAGTTACTGATAAATACACAGTATCCTTGCTTCCTGCGCCAAGTTTGGCCAAAAAATTACTTAAAAAATCTTCACTCATCTTCTTAAAATTTCTCTATTAATTGTAACTATTTCCTATTTTTATTATACAATATATTTTACAGACACACCAATTTTAACAAAAATTTACACTAAACAGAGGAGAGCCCCCTAAATGAGCGAACTTATCAGTGATATTAAGAAGTTGAAAAAGGAAAAAAATGCAGTTATCCTTGCACACTGCTACCAGAATGCCGAAATTGATGAGGTTGCGGATTATGTTGGAGATTCGCTTTACCTGAGTCGTATGGCAGCAGAAACTGACGCCGATATAATTGTTTTTGCCGGAGTATATTTTATGGCGCAGACTGCAAAGATTCTTAATCCTGACAAAAAAGTTCTGCTGCCGCGGCTGGAATCCGGCTGTCTTATGGCTGATATGATTAATTTAGAGCAGGTTCGAGAGTTTAAGGCAAAATATCCTGATATACCTGTTGTCTGCTACATAAATTCCACAGCAGAAGTTAAAACAGAATGCGACATCTGCTGCACAAGTTCCAATGCGGTTAAAATAGTAAAAAGCCTGAATGCACCAAAAGTTCTGTTTCTGCCTGATAACTACCTTGGCAAATGGGTAGAAGAACAGATTGGCACAACAGAAGTAATCACATATTCCGGATACTGCCCGACGCACCTGAGAATTAAGCCGGAAGATATTATTGAGGCAAAGAAAAAATACCCTGCTGCTGAAGTTCTTGCCCATCCGGAATGCCACAGGGAAGTTGTAAAACTTGCAGATTACACAGGCAGCACAACAGGGATTATGAAACATGCAATCGAAAGTCCTAAAAAACAATTTATAATAGCAACTGAAAAAGGGGTTGTTGACAGATTAAAAAGAGATTATCCGGAAAAAGAATTTATATTAATAAAAGATAGTATTATATGCCCGAATATGAAATGGCACACACTGTCAGATATATATAACGCACTTTCAAATGAACAGCACGAAATTACAGTTGACAGAGAAACCGCGCAAAAAGCACTTCTGTGCATAAACAGAATGCTGGAGGTATCAGCTTAATGGATGAAAGTATTATCTTTGGCAAAAATTCTGTTTTGGAAGCACTGATTTCCGGTGAGCGAGAAATTAATAAAATTCTTATCTCCAAAAACATTCACAGCGATAACAAATTAAACAAGATTAAAGACATCGCTAAACAAAACGGAGTTGTTTTTCAGTTTGTTGCCAGAGAAAAATTCATCCCCTATGCAGAATTTAACCATCAGGGCGTAATCGCGTTTGTATCGCCTGTAAGATATACGGATTTTGATGAATTTCTGGAGCGAAAACACGAGAATTCTTCACTCGTAATCCTTGACGGCGTTGAAGATCCGCATAATCTTGGCGCAATAATAAGAACCTGTGTCTGCGCAGGTGTTTCAGGAATAATTATTCCATCTAGGCGCAACGCCCTTGTAAATTCAGTTGTCGAAAAAACAAGCGCCGGCGCCATTAACCATATTCCTGTTATAAAAGTAAATAGCCTGACTAACGTAGTTAATAAGTTAAAAGAAAACAACTGGTGGATAATTGCGGCAGATGCTTCAGCAAAGGATAATTATTATAATATTAATTACACAGATATGAATTTTGCATTAGTCATGGGTGCAGAGCATGCAGGAGTCTCAAAAACTTTGCTGAAAGCCTCGGATTTTATCGTAAAAATTCCTATGGAAAACAATTTCAACTCGCTTAATGTTTCAAATGCACTCTCTGCAATAATATTTGAAACAGTACGCCAGAAACTTTCCAAAACAAATTAGATTAAGCAAAGTTAAGAAATAGTCTTATCTGCGTAATATACAGTATAATATTTATTGATACGGAGCTTTATAATAATGAAAAAAGAAATAGAAAAATTAGGTATGCTGACAGATGAAATCTCTGACGAGGGGGTTGATTTTTCGCAATTTCAGGAGGAAGAAGATGCAGAAGATGTTCTTCATTCCGTCGAAGACCCGAAAATTCAGGAGAGTCTGTCCTCTGTTAGTTCTGATGACAGCGTGAAGATTTATCTTCAGCAAATCGGAAAAATTCCCCTTCTTTCAAGCGAACAGGAGCTTGATCTTGCAAAACAAATTTACGAAAACCAGAGCGACTTTGCCAAAAATCTTCTCGTAAACGCCAACCTCAGACTGGTTGTCAGTATTGCGAAAAAATATATAGGCAGGGGGCTTTCTTTCCTTGACTTAATTCAGGAAGGAAACCTCGGCTTAATGAAAGCTGCCGGACGATTTGATTACACTAAAGGCTATAAATTTTCAACTTATGCAACATGGTGGATACAACAGTCAATTACCCGTGCAATAGCTGACAAAGCCAGAATTATCCGTCTGCCAATTCACATGATAGAATCACTCGGCAAAATCAGACGTGCCACAATAGATTTGACAACAGAACTCGGACACAGTCCGACAAAACAGGATATTGCATACAGACTCGGTATCCCGGTAAGCAAACTCAATTCAATAATAAAGTCAGCCCAGACAACCATCAGCATGGAAACACCTGCAAATTCCTCCGACGACGCTTCCAAAATTGCGGACTTTATTGTTGATGATTCTACAATTACCCCTGACGGCAGGGTTTCTCAGGAAAATCTTTTTGATGATATAAGAAGAATGCTCAACCAGCTCAGCCAGAAGGAACGGGATGTTCTTATTCTCCGCTACGGACTTGACAGCAGCGGAACTAAAAAGACGCTTGATGAAATAGGCTCGCAATACGGAGTTTCAAGAGAGAGAATCCGTCAGATTGAAAACCGTGCAATCGCAAAACTTAAAAAACTTTGCAAAAATAAAAAGCTTACAGTCGGGCTTAAAAACTACTTTGGCGAATAATTTTGCGGGCGTGTGGCGTGTGGCGTGTGGCGGCAGGGGAAGTTCAGTCTTATTGCAGCCTTTCAATTATTCTTAAATATTCTTTTTGAGCTTCATAAACCATTTCTGAAATAAAGTTTATAAATGGTTCAAAATCCTTATGATTAGAAGCCTGTAAAGCCCTAATATAATCTGCACGGACGACAGGCGGAATCACTGTAATATTATAACCGGACTGTAACAGAGCCAAATTCATCAGCAATCTTGCAACCCTGCCGTTTCCGTCAATAAACGGATGAATATTCACGAATAAAGCATGAACCCTTGCCGCATATTCTACAGAATGGGAATTTTCCCTGATAGCAGGCAATCCGGCAATAAAGTCCCGCATTTTTTTAGGGAGTTCTGAAGGCAGCGGGAAGTCAACATCCGCACCGGTTACAATAACCGGCTTCTTGCGGTATTGCCCTGCATTTTCAGCATCAATTCTGGAATAAAAAAGCTTATGCAGACATCTGACATCATCTTCCACAATACAATTCTGTTTAGCAAGTTCAAATAACCTGTTATAAGCCTCAGCATGCCCGATTGTTTCTAAATGGTCTTTCAAAGGCTTTCCGTTAATAGTAAGCCCGTCCTCTATAACAACTTTTGTTTCCGCTAAATCCAGAGTGTTTCCCTCAAGAGCATTCGAGGTATATGTCAACCCTATTTTGTAATAATCCTTAATTTGCCTTAATATCTCAGAACTAAGAGGTATAAAACTATCAATTTTGCCCTTTAAGTCATCAATTTCCTGCAATCTGTTTTTGTACATAAAAACTTACCTCTGAGTTATTATAGCATAAAATATGGTTATATATTCCTCTGCATACGCGGAATAAAATCATTCAGCCTCTCTTTAAGCTTCAGATGCCTTTTATATAAAACATTTAGCATATATGTCATTTTATCCACGCCGTCAGAGGATTCAGAATTATACTCTCCAAAATCCTTCATTATCTCCATCAAAAAGGTTTCCTGAGAAAGATCGGCCTCAATTTCATAGATTTCTGTTTTTAAGTCTGATTTTTCATTTTTCATAAGCAACTCCTATTGATTTTTAATCAAGTATAGTTTATAATAATTAAATAATACACGATAATAAAATAAAATCAATTGTTTTATAATAAAGAAATGGAAAATTTACGAAAAAGAATTGCGGGTAATTTAAGACAGCAAAGGGCAAAACAAAAAATTTCACAGGAAAAGCTGGCAGAACTTACCGGTATAAGCCAGCAGTTCATCTGCAGCATTGAAACGGAAAAAGCGAACCCGAGCATTGAAGTTATGCTAAAAATTTCAGAGGCACTCGGTGTAACACTTAATGATCTGGTTTACTAAACGGAAACACACCGGACGGACAGATTCCGGCATCACACCCTACAGCGGGCAAGCGTTTTAAGCAAAAGAGACGCTCCTGCAAATCAAATCTTGCGCATCTTATGGCTGGCAAACCGGTCAAAACATCAGCAAACGAACTCGGCTTTCAATACATCAAATCATTAAAAAAGGACTGAAAAAGTTTTGAACTATTTCAGCCCTTTGATTTTTCAATTCAAAATTAACACTATTCAGCGTCTTTATTCATATCTTTAATGCTCAAAGCAATTCTGTGTTCCTGCGGGGTGAACTTTTTGATAAGAACTTCTACTGTGTCACCAACTTTGAACTTGTTAAACGGATTAACGTTTTCTTCAGCCATTTCAGAAACAGGAAGAAGCGCTTCAACTCCAGGGAAAATGTTAATAAATGCGCCAAAACCGGTTACTTTATTAACAGTACCAGAAATTACCTGACCTTCTTCAAATTGACCTTCAATCTGCTGCCAAGGATCTTCACCCATCCTCTTTAATGAGAGCGAAATTCTCTTTAATTCGTTGTCAATTTTAATAATTTTAACTTCAAGAGTTTCGCCGAGAGAAATAACGTCGGACGGATGTTTAATCCTCTGCCATGAAATTTCTGAAATCGGAAGAAGTCCGTCGATACCGTTAATATCAATAAATGCGCCGAAATCAGCAATTCTTACCACTTCACCTTTAACAACCTGTCCTTCCTCAAGAGTTGCAAGGATATTATCAACAACCTGATCGCGCTGTTCAGCCACAGCAAGTCTTTGAGAGAGGATAAGCTTGTTTTTCTTAGGATCAGCTTCAAGCACTTTAACTTCAATTTTAGTATCAACAAGCCCGTCAAACGGGGTGCCTGTTCTCAACTGGGAAGACGGGATAAAGCCTTTCAAATCAGCAACGTCAACAAGAACTCCGCCTTTAACAACTGAAACAACCTTAGCAAGGATTGTATCTCCCTGAACTTTAGCATCATTAAGCTGAGCCCAGGCTTGAGCAAAAGCGAGTCTTTTCAATGAAAGCACCATGCCTTCTTCATCATTTTCTTCTTTAAGAACATAAAATTCTCTCTCATCACCGATTTCAAGGTTATCAGTACCGTCTGCCGAAGACAATTCTTTATTCGGAAGAAAAGCTTCTGTTTTTGCCCCGCGAACGCTCACGAGATAACCGTCGTTGTCTTTTTTCATAACAGTGCCTTCAACAATGTCGGCTACTGAATATGATTTTGAAAAAGATTCATTTAATAATCTTTCAAATTCATCTGCGCTTGTTTTTTCTAATGTTGTTGTCATTTTAATCTATTCTCCTTTTTTTAGTTTATTAATAACTCTTTCAATTATAGCCTGCGGAGTTGAGGCTCCTGCAGTAATAGAAATTTTTTTAGCTTTTTCAATCAAATTCTGAAATTCATCAAGTTCGCTGTCATTTTCAATATGAACAGTGCGGGTAATATCTTTCAAGATTTCCGCAAGGTGAGTTGTGTTAGCGCTTTTTTTAGAACCTACAACTATAACAAGATCGCTTTCTTTGGCAAGTTCTTTAGCCTCGGACTGGCGCATAGCCGTACTTGCGCATATCGTGTTTGCAATATGAAGCTCCTTTGATATTGAGGTAAGATATTCAACAATACTGTTTAAGGTTGTAATTCTCTGTGTGGTCTGAACAACTACACCAATTTTCCTGTGAGATTTAAGCTCTGCTTCATACTCTTTAAGCTGGTCAACAGATGCGGCAACAAGAACCTTGTCACTCCAGAGTTTTGCATTAGCCCTGATTGCAATAACCTCCGGATGCTCAGATTTGCCGACAATAACAAGGTAATAGCCCTCTTTTGCAAGTTCAACAGCTTTTTGCTGAACTTTTTTAACGTCCGGACAGGTCAAATCAACAGGAGTAAAACCAGCAGCCTTAATCTTTTCAATAACTTCAGGACTTTCGCCGTGGCTTCGGATAACACAAATTCCGTCCCCGTGCTCGGGGATTTCATTCAGCGTATAAATCCCGAGTTTTTCAAGTTCGTGGATAACATCCGAGTTATGAATAAGTTCACCCAGAACAAAAACATTTTTATCAGGGTTTTCCAGTTTTAGTTTTTTAACAGTTTCAACGGCGCGTTTCACACCGTAGCAAAAACCTGCATATTTGGCTAATTTAATTTCATCCGGCAATTTTAAATTGTCTTCTTTCTAATGAACTTGCAAACCGTAAGATTTGCTGTATTAATATTACACATTAAAAAAAGAAAAAAATCAATAACAAAAAGACCTGTTTAAATTAAAACAGGTCTTTTGCCTACAAATTTTGCACCTAAGCTTTAAAGAACAGCTCTTTTCTTCCCGGATATACAGCACTCATAGTTGGATAGAGCGCAGTTTTCATAAATCCGTAAGGATTTGAAACATATTTTTTAGTTTCAGCTGCCAGCACTGAAGCTTCATCAGAATGACCCAGAATTTCATTTGCTTTAATCAGAGTATCCTCTGAGAAGTGAACATTAGACTGCTTGGCTACAACGTATTCAGAAGCATATTTTGCATCCTTGCCGCCTTTACCCATCATAATTCCGACAGTCATATAGAGAACATCAGGAGATTTGCCGATAGTTTGAAGTACATAGTTGCCGAGGCCCTGAGATACAAGCCCTTTAATAACGCTTGAGTTTGCTTTGCAAAGCATGCTTATAACAGCCTTTAACTGGTCTTTAGAAAGTTTGCTGAGCATTCTGAACTGCTCTGACGGTGTAGCTTTCTTAAATTCAGCATAAAGCAGCTGTGCTTTTTCTCTGTCCGGAAGTCCTTTTAATTCTTCCTGTTCGGTCTGATTATTTGTAATTTTGTTATTTTCAATTACAGCTTCAGCATAAGCAGCAGAAGCGTTTGAGGTTACTCTTTCAACAGTCTGTTCAACGGATGCGGCAATCACATCTGCGCCGGCTGCTCTGACGGCTTCCGGAGCACACTGTTCAATCTGACCGTTGCAGGCGTCAATTGCTTTTGTATTGTTAGTTTCGTAGGTGTATTTTATAGCATCAGCCTGTGCAGATTCATCGTATTTGTAAATATTTGAGGCAGCATGTTCTGCAACTTCATCATATTTGGAGTTAACAAATACCTTATGAATTTCAGCCTGAACAGAAGCATCGCATCGGGTATTTGTATCAGCTGCAGTTTTTAAAACAGCGATAGCTTCATCTTCCGGTAAAAGTGCCTCGGCTCCTTCTTTTAACTTTTGTGCACCGTAAAGCTTGAATTCCGGCCCGCCGAAAGTATCATATTTTGCAGCGACCGAAGGAAGTGCTTTTTCATTTTGGGTTGCTTTATCAATTAACCCTTTACGGCCTTCAATTGTACTGTAGCCGATGGTTCCGACAGCCGCGTCCAGAACTTCAAGACTATATTCATCATTATTTTCCTTATCAAGTACGACATTACCGACATCAGTTACCTGCTGTGCAGAAATCTTTCCTGCTTTTACACCTTTTTGATAACCGTCGGCACCGCCGATTTTTAAGCCGTCTGTGATAGATTCTGTTGCAATGTTGTCATCCGCGATAATCTCATTAATATTTTCGATAGATTTATCAAGAACTTCTTTATTGTTATCTTCAAGAGCTTTTACTCTTGCTGCCTGCAAAGCAACAGAAGCCGCTTTATCATCACCGTTTGCACTTGCAACACCGACATTCTGAATACGCTGTGCCAGATTTAAGTTTATTTTCTCCTGAATATCTTTAGGCAGGCTCTGAAAAATTTCGAGCATCATCATCCTCTCAAGAGGATTGCCGTTTTTCATTAAGGTTTTGAAAAGTGAATATTTCCCAACCCAGCAGTCTGAGTTATCGTTTTCAAAATCCTCAATAATTCTGTTTCTGAAAGCTTCTTTATATTCATCAGAACCTTTCGCATGTAAAGCAATATCAGAAGCAAGTTCTTCATTTACATCGGTTAAGACCTTGTCAAACTGTCCTTCTTTACTATAACTTCCCCAACTTTTGAGATCGCCGTTAGGAGATAAAGCCTTACCGACTTTTAATTGCTTATACATTTTTGCTTCAAATTTATTTAACTTACTAATATCACCATCATTCTCTGCAAGTTTTTCAGCAAGAAAGTCATACATGATATTAGAGCATTCCCCGGCAGCGTTTAACTCTTCAAAACTCTTACCTTCATATTTTGGATTTTTCTTTATATATTGAGTAAGCTCAGTATTAAAGTGTTTGAAACTTTGTTCAAATTCTTTTTCATCAGCGCGCTGATTTGCAACAAAATTTGCGCAGAATTCCAGTTTTTCATCAAGAGTTTTAGACAATACTTCAGGATGCTCTTTCTGAAGAGCCCACCATTCCGGAGAAGATACCAGTAAAAATTTTGTTAATTCAACTTTACCTTTGTTATCAAGTTTACTCCAGGACGGAACATTTTTTTTAAGTTGGGCATTTACGGAACGAATTGCCTGTTTTTGCTGCTGTTCGGTCATTCCTGCCCATTTTTCTTCACCGACCTGATATTTTGCCAGTTCCTGCAACAAAAAGTCTGCAGCCTTATCTTCCGGCATTTCATTAAAATCGCAAGAATATACCCCTGTTTCACCAGGATCCAATTCAAAACTTTTATTCTTCTCTGATTTAAAATCGATTATTGTATCTTCTTTAGAGTAAACAGATTTATTCACAGCTTCTTTTGACGCGTTAACAGCCCGCGGCTGCGATTCTGCTTTTGCGACCTGAGTTTCTGCCTGCGGCTGAGCTTCAGCCGGAGCGGCAACTTCTTCATTGGTATTTTCGCTGTTTTTAACTTCATTTGTAGTATTTTCAGGCTGACCTTGAACTGCTTCTGAAGATACAGCCTTTGTTGAAGCTGCTTCTTTCTTAGCGGCAGCAGATGAATTTTCCTCAACCATATTGAGTAATAGCTGATTAATCTGCTCATCAGTCAATGTTGCAGGATCCAGACCTTTAGAGATTAAAAAAGCTTTCTGTTCAGGAGTTAAAACCCGTTTCTTTTTATGAACTTCTGATGCGGCAGAGTCAAATACTGTATTAACTTTTGAAGAAGCCGCCTGCTCGCTTGCCATAGAGGCAGAAACCGGCTGCTCCTGTACTTTTACTGTATTTAACTCTGTGTTTATACTTCCTGACATGGTAATTTATACTCTCGGTTTTTATACTCCTATATATGTAAAAACATGCTGAAACCATGAATTTCAGCATGTTTTAAGCCTGTTAACAAAAATTTACATTATTCATTATAAGGAGATACATCCCCTTTATCCAAGACCATAACATTTGTTGCAGTTATTGGATGACAGGTATAGGCATTATTATATCTCGTGTCCTTCGTAATTTCTAAAAGAGTCTCGAATAAATCATCGTTAATAATAATAGCTTTTTCATCACTGTTACGTTTATAAAGTTCTATCGTATTCAGAGTAATAGTATCAACATCGCTTCCGCCGCAGGTAAGTTTAATTTTTGAGGTTCTTAGTCCGGCAACCTTAAATTCTGCCCCGTTAACGAGTCTGTGAACTGTTATGGTTTCAAAATTTTCATCATTGCCGTCAGAAGAATAAGGTCTTATAGCATATAAACCGCTGCCTGTAAACAGCCCGATATGCTTAGGCATACCTTTTGGAGTTACACCGAAATTTTCTTTTTCCTGCTGGCCTTCTGTCACCCAGTCTGTATCGGACGGAACATTCTGTAATGCTCCGTCAAAATCCGGTCGGATTTTCCTATTAATAGGTTTTTCTATAACAGCACCGTTATTTATAAATCCATCCTTATTTTTACCATCAATAAAATCTTTTACAAACTTGCAGATGTCTTTTGAAGATTCGCACATTCTGGTATAACCAAAGTCTTCTATAAGCATAGGAAAAGAAATAGTATCACCAGGAACGCCGTCATCGCCTACAATTTCAAGGTTTACCTGATTGTATTCCGTAATATCAGGCTGAGCCATAATCATATAGTGCTTAAGTTTGTCTATTTTTTTGTCGCCGGTACTGCTGAGTAAGGATAGCTCATTTAAACCGACTTCCTGCTGTTTCATTAATTTATAATCTTTCTTTACCGGTTTACGGTATTGCGGTGTTGTTTCTACAACCTCAATACGATTTTCATTTCCGTTAAGAACATTTGCATTAACATTAGCTGCGTTCAGCGGACTCATTGCCATCAGAACCATTACCGGCACAGCTTTCATTCCTGCAGATGTGTTTGCAGCCGGAGGCTGAGGCTTTTTATTCTTTCTTGATGCAAAGTTTACATTATAATTATTTGTCCTTACTAAGTTTGATACTGCACTAATTGCCATTTGTCTACTCCATTCTTAATCCTTCAAAAACATACAATTTATGTGTGTAAGCAGTTGACACCACCGTTTAAGGTGAACCATGCCACACATATTTTTATACAAAATCCACACGCAAAAATTTTTGCTAGTTAATTTTGTAACAAATTTTCATTACCCCATTTTTTCTTATTATAACAGGAGGTTTGAGCTTTGTAAAATAATATATACTATTTTAAATTTTCTTAACAATTACTATAAAAGTAACATATACAAGCATCTTGTATTAAATAATTTTTTGTTATATTTTATAAGTGTAAACAGAGGACTTACTTTTTGCTAAATAAAATAAAAAACCGACCGGTATCGGCATATAAATAAGAAAAGAAGGAGAACTCAAATGAGTGAAAGAAAATTAGTTGGAACAGGAGAAATGTTCAAAAAAGCACTCGCAGGCGGTTACGCAATCGGTGCTTACAACGTTAACAACATGGAAATTCTGCAGGGCATTGCAGAAGCTGCAGAAGAAACCCAGTCACCTATTATTTTACAGGTTTCAGCAGGCGCAAGAAAATACGCTAACCAGACATATTTAATCAAACTGGTAGAAGCAGCGTTAGCTACAACTACAGTACCTATCGCACTGCACTTAGACCACGGTGCAGATTTTGAAATTTGCAAAGCCTGCATTGACGGCGGTTTCTCATCAGTTATGATTGACGGTTCAAGATTCCCGCTGGAAGAAAACATCAAATTGACTAAACAGGTTGTTGATTACGCTCATCCGCGCGGAGTTTCAGTTGAAGCTGAATTAGGTAAATTAGCAGGTGTTGAAGATGACGTTAAAGTTCATGCTAAAGATTCAACATACACAGATCCTGAAGAAGCAGCAAGATTTGTGAAAGAAACAGGCTGCGATTCACTCGCTGTTGCTATCGGAACTTCTCACGGCGCATATAAATTCAAAGGCGAAGCAAAATTAGACTTTGAAAGACTTGCTGAAATTAAAAAAGCTGTAAATGAAGCTGTAGGATATGATTATCCGCTGGTATTGCATGGTTCATCATCAGTTCCGGCTGAATTTGTTGCTAAATGTAATAAATTTGGCGGTAACCTGCCTGATGCACAGGGCGTTCCGGAAGATATGCTTAACTACGCTTCTAAACACGGTGTTGCAAAAATCAACATTGATACTGATTTAAGACTTGCAATGACTTCAACAATCAGAGAATTCTTTGTTGAACACCCTGAAAAATTCGACCCTAGAGAATATATGGGCCCTGGCAGAACAGCTGTTAAAGAAATGGTTATGCACAAAATGCGCGACGTTCTCGGAACAGCAGGACATGCTAAAGACTAATTCTATTAATAAGATTGAAAAAGACCGCTTCACAAGTTGAGGCGGTCTTTTTATTTTTTGTAGGCGGCATAGCTGAAGAGCACGAGCACTAAAAAGCCTCCGTGCAATCGGAGGCTTTTTTATTTTTAATTTTGTTAGGTTTAATCCATTATTTCTTTAAAAAGTCAGGGATTTCAATATTAGTGAAGCTTGATGAAACTTCCGGCATTGTTCTTCTGACATTTGACTGCTGTACACCGGCAGATGTGTTGAAGGAGCTTGCAAAGAAATCCGATGCACTCATCTGATTAAGAGCCGGCTGGTTTTTCTTTTCAACATCCTTTGTATTTTTCATCTCAAAACCGGTTGCGATAACTGTTACCTGAATTTCGTTTGTAATATTTTCATTAACAGCTGTACCGATAATTACTGTAGCATCTTCTGTTACTGCATCGTGGATAATATTAGCAGCATCCGAGATTTCGTGGAGTGTCATATCCGGGCCGCCTGTAATATTAACGATTACGCCGGTTGCTCCATTGATAGAAGATTCAAGCAGCTGTGAATTAATTGCAATTTCAGCAGCTTTGACAGCTCTGCCTTCGCCTGTACCGCGGCCAATACCCATAAGAGCCGAACCTGATGCCTGCATTACACATTTTACATCAGCAAAGTCAACGTTGATAAGTCCAGGAACTGTAATTATATCTGAAATACCCTGAACACCTCTCAAGAGAACTTCATCAACAATTATAAATGATTCGGTGAGAGATACCTGCCTGTCAACAACCTGCAGCAGCTTGTCGTTCGGAACAACGATTACGGCATCAACAGCTTCTCTGAGTTTTTCAAGCCCCTGATTTGCCTGATTCTGTCTTTTACGACCTTCCCATGTGAAAGGTTTGGTTACAACAGCAATAGTTAAAATTCCTAATTCTTTAGCAATTTTAGCAACAACAGGAGCTGCACCTGTACCTGTGCCGCCACCCATACCTGCTGTGATAAACACCATATCTGCACCGTCCAGAGCTTCTGTAATTTCCTGCTGTGCTTCTTCTGCGGCCTTTTCGCCTACTGAAGGATCTCCGCCGGCACCTAAACCTGCTGTAGATTTTGCACCTAATTGAATTTTATTTTTTGTCTGTCCGTATTCAAGAACCTGTAAATCTGTATTCATCAACCAGAATTCAACACCTGACAGACCTGCTTTAATCATACGGTTAACTGCGTTTCCGCCGCCTCCGCCAACTCCGACAACTTTTATCTTTGTAGGATTTACACCCGAGCGCTGCATTGGCTCCTGAGCCGGTGTTTCATCTTTTTTCGCAAAAATATCTGATACAAAATTTTCCACTACTTTTTACCTCTTTATCAATAATTTACTTTTAATCAGTTAATCCGCACCCATTTCAAATATTAAATTAACAGGTACCCCTAATATAATAACATACTATTTTAAATAGAAAAAAAGTACAATAATTTCGGGGTAATTATGAACAAAAATTAATATATTTTTTAAAAATCTGACAGGAAGCTTATTAAACCCTGTCAAACACCGTAAGATTGATATGAGGAAAATTTTACAAGGGATTCAGCGACAGGTTTTTGCCGGAGAAGTTCCCCAGAACAATTTGCTGCGCAGGATTGAATAAAAATCAGCATCATCAAGAAGCGCAAGTTTTGCACTGTATTCGGATTTTTTTATTTTAATTTCTGCTGCAGTTTCAAAAAACTCCTGTCCGTCGGTCGAAATTACGTAATCTTTTTTACACTCGCCGGAAGATATGGAAATTTCTTCACTGTCAGGAATCACAAGCGGCCGCGCCGTAAGCGTATGCGGACATATCGGAACTATGATAAACGCATTTAAATCCGGTACAAGCACCGGTCCTCCGGCAGAAAGCCCGTAAGCCGTCGAACCTGTCGGGGTTGAAACAATTATTCCGTCGGCAAGATAGTCACAAACAGGTCTGTCATTAATTTTTACAAGAAATCTTGAAGTTCTGCCGGTAGAAGAACCCTTTATAACAAAATCATTCAATGCCATATACGAGCCGGACTGAAGCATAATCCTCTCCTGCACGCGGAATTCTCCATTAAGAATCTTACGAACGGAATTTTCAATATCCGCCTCGCAGGATTGCGACAGAAAGCCAAGTCTTCCGAGATTAATCCCGAAAATCGGAGTTGAGTATTTTGAATAAAACCTTGCACACTTTAAAATCGTTCCGTCACCGCCGATTACAAAAACGAAGTCATAACCGGATTTCAAACTGTCTATATCGCAAATCTCAGCATTCACACCGGCAATTTTCAGAATATTAAAAAGCTTTGATTTAACCTCTGCCGCATGAACAACTTCCGGATTATAAGCTATTGCAAACTTCTTATCATTCATAACTCCTAAACCTTATCATAATATATCGTTTAAAACAAGTATTGTAAATTTACAACAAATCATTTATAATTAATAAAAAAGGAGGATACATTTATGCAAAACACAGTTATAGCTTCAAAGCTCAGAGGGGGGGGGGGGGGGGAGGCTCAACCTTTTTTAAATCCGCTCAGGACAAGGGTTTTAGGCGGACAATTCTAGAATATATTAAGCGCGTTGATTTTTTCAAATCTTTTTCCTTTGCGGGCGCTATACCCTCTCCCGAATTTGTAAATTCGCAATTGCTCATTAACAAATTCTGCCCTCTCACAAAGAGAGAGGGCCTTGTTGAACCCTTCACTCCTTCAACACTTCAACTTTTCAACTTTTCAACCATTCACCCGTTCAACATTACCACTCCCTTCACCCATCACCCTTCACGCTTCACTTCAAAAAAAGCCGTCATCCGGATTATTCGGGATGTCGGAAAAGCGTGGTTTTCCGACACCTTGCGGGCTGGGTTCGCTTTCGCTCACACGGCGCCCTTCCGAAAATCCGGTTTTACTCTGGCAGAAGTCCTCATAACCCTCGGGATTATCGGCGTGGTTGCGGCAATGACGCTGCCTGCACTTATTAGCAATTATAGAGATAAGCTTATTGTTATACAGGTAAAGAAAACATACTCCGAATTACAGAATGCACTTAAAATGTATGCGGCAAAAAATGATTGCTCTGATATTAGCTGCATATACAACAGTAATGACTCTAAGGACGATATAACGAAAAAACTTTACGAACAGTTTAAAGGTGCAAAATATTGTACAACCGGTTCTAAAGACAAACTTTGTAAATCCTACAATATAAAAGGCAACACACCTGTCAATAATGGTTATGGAACAGTTCAAAACGCCGATGGTTTTTTACTGCCGTTTTTTATTGCCGCAAACGGCGCTACTTATCATATTAATCAATACAACACGTGTATATACGACTACACATATAATAAAAAGGATGAAAACGGATATTATATAGATGAAGATAACGACGGGGAACCTGATACTTATACAGCTACAGTAGACAGATGCGCAACTTTTTATTTTGATGCAAACGGACCTTTAAAAGGACCAAACCAATTCGGGGCAGATGTATACAATATTCAACTCAAAAGCACGGGAAAATTTGTACCTGACAGCTATCTTTTAAAAACACTGTCAACAGAAAAGATTAACTACACCCCGCATAATATTGGAGATGAAATTAAATAATAAAAAAACGGAACGGATAAACCGTTCCTTTATTTTAAACTATCCTCTTCTTCTTATCCCGTGATGACTACTGCAGAGGTGCTCTCCACAGGGAGTCATTAAACTTGTTTTGAGTTGTTTTTATATCTACAGACAGAGTTACGTTGCTCGGAGTGAAAACAAATACTAAATCGCCGACTTTCTGAGGTTTGCCGTTAAGTGCATGAGCAGCGCCGCAGATAAAGTCGATTGTTCTCTGTGACTGTTCTTTATCCAGCAGGTGGAGGTTAAGAACGATTGTTTTTCTGTCTTTAAGGTTTTGAACAATCTGGGCAGCATCATCAAATGAACGCGGTTCCATAACCATAACTTCATAACCTCTGTAGTTAGGGTGGTTAACCACTTTCAAATCGTTTGTAACTTCTTCTCTCGGCTGATAATTGTATTTTGGAGCCAACGCAAGGTTGTCCTGAACTTCATAGCCTTCTTCATCATTCATTTCATCTGCTAAATCTTCAAAAGATTCTCTCGGTTCAAATCCTCTTACCAGAAAATCTACAACTGATTTAATTTTGTCTGTAACTACTGCCACCGTTTTTCCTCCGTTTATTTTTATCTTACTTTTAACTAAATAATTTTCTGCCTATTCTAAGCATTGTAGCGCCGTTTCGCGCTGCTATTTTGTAATCCTGACTCATTCCCATAGACACTTCTTTTAATTCACAGCCGAACTGTTTTTCCAGAAGCTCTTTTGTTCTAATCACGTCGCTAAACAGCTGGTCTAATTCATTCTCCGTTGCACCGAGAGGCGCCATATTCATAAGTCCGGTTATATTCACCCCCTTAAGCTCAGTAATTCTGCCAAAACTTTCAAACAATTCCTCTTTTGAAAATCCAAATTTCTGAACTTCATTAGCATTGTTAAGCTGCAGCAGTATATTTTGGACTTTTCCGTGACTTAAAGCCTCCTGAGAGATGACCTCCGCAAGCTTTACCGAATCAACGGAATGAATATAATCAAAGACTTCAATTACCTTCTTAACCTTGTTTGACTGAAGATGTCCGATAAAGTGAAAGGTTGAATTTTCTCTCACATAATCCGGAAGATTATTAATCTTTTGAATAGCCTCAACAGCTCTGGATTCTCCGAAATTTCTCAATCCTGCATTGTAAGCCGCTTCAATTGCCTCTTCATCAAAGTATTTAGTAACTGCGATTATTCGTGGTCTATAAGGTGCGATTTCTTCCTGTATTTGTAAAAGATTTTTCTTAACTGTCTCAAACATAAATAATCTTACCTCTACAAGAAAAACACATTCCGTGCTGCCCGTCTAAGGCAAAACCGATTGTGTATGTATTAATTTTACCCGATTTGGCCGATGTGGACAACTATTTTATTTTAAGTGTAACCACCTCCCCTTAATATCATCCGAAACCATGATGAGGACATGTTTTCAGCCATTTTAATATTTCTTAAATTTTGGTTACAATTTGTAATAGTATTTACTGATGCCATGCCTTCTGCTATTTACAGGATGATTTTATTTCAAAGTACAATTAATTTTATATTTTCAGAATAAACCATTACTTATAAAATTTACTCCATCAAATAGTGTAGATTTAACATTTCCGTTACAGCTATATAGAGTGCGAAAAATCGTTACCCTGCGCGCGCCTGCAATTCTTTCCCCCTCCCCACACAAAAAAAAGACCTCTTTATTTTGATTTTATCAAGAGGTCAAGGTTGGTTATTTTGGTTATGTTATAGTATTGTTATGGTATTTATAAATCTTATCTGTCAGCATTTTTATTAATTCACGTGAAGATTTACTTTTGCCAGTCAGGTTTTAAATATTTACAAAAATTTACAAAAACAATGAAAGATATTATTTTAGAAATAAGAAAATTCATCCTGTCAAGAATTTTAGGGAGGAAATACTACAGAACAGGCAAATGCAACGCCTGCGGCAAGTGCTGCACAAAAATTTATGTAAAACATTACAAACACGTTATACAGGATGAGGAAGAATTTAAAAAACTTCAATTTCTGCACAGATTTTATACATACTTAAGAGTGATTGACAAAGACGAAACCGGTCTGGTATTTGAATGTACAAACCTCGATCCGTTGACTCACAAGTGTAAAATTCACAAAAACCGTCCCGGAATTTGCAGAAGATACCCGCAGGAGGAACTTTTCTCAATGGGCGGAGCTCTATCCGACGACTGCGGGTACAAAATGGAACCGATTATACCTTTTAAAGAGGTTTTAGAAAAAGCCGAGCGTAAAAAGAATAAAAAATTCTCCTTTCGTCTAATGAAATAAAAACCATAGTCGTTTATGCTTTAGTTAACCGGATTAACGAAAGGTTGGAAAATATGAAAAAATATGTAATCTCTTTAATAATCAGCTTAATTGCAATACCTGCATTTGCGGTATGCAGTATTGAAAATGCAGCCTGCACCGGTGCAGCCTCATCTCTTACGGATATGCCGTCTATTGAAGAAAGGTATCTGCCTAACCATCTGGAAAACATGCAAAAACCTGACGCTTTTGCACCGAAATACCACACACCTTATTACGATATGCTTATTAACACGGAGGAACCTCAGGCAACAGGGGCAGCCTCCCCGAATTACAATTCAAACTGCCAGTTCGGCGTCTGTCTGCCGGAAGCAGGCTCCGGGGAACTTCCTGCAGAATAATCATTCAATTGTATAAACTTTATTATAATAAAGAAATGCTCCTGCAAGTGTAAGAACAATATTCGGCATCCATGCTGCAAGAAACGGGGCAAGCGAACCGGCTTCCCCGAATGATATTGAAAGCGCCCTTATCAGGTAATATGCAAAAATAATCAGGATACTGAACAGGAACCCTCTGTTATATCTGACACGCGGCGGTGTAATTGCGAGCGGAACCCCGATTAATACAAGCGCAATAGTTGTCAGAGGCAGCGCAAGCTTGTCATAAAGTTCAATTACCACAATATTTCGCTGCTTATCCTCAAGCGTATTAATATTCTTTGCAATAAACTTCATCAGCTGGGTGAAATTCATCTCTTTCGCCATATTTTTGTTTAACTCTTTTGACATATCAAGCCCGAATTTGATATTTGAATCGTCAAACAGTGTTGTATTCAGGATATTACCTTCTTGTCCTACCGTATAAACAGCACCTTTCCGGAAATCCCAGCCGGAAGGTGATGTTTTGCCCTCCTGAGCCTGCAGAACCTGAATTGTACCATCCTTTGAAGTGTCCAGCACCGTTATGTTATGAAGGGTCTTATCTTCACAGTAACCGACGTAGAAAAGACGTTTTAAGATACCGTCTGAATTCAGCTCTTTAAAAACAAAATTCTGTTTGCCGTCAGGAATATTTTTCTGCCCCAGCGCCCATAATGCTAAATCTTTTGACTGTTTGGTCATAACCGGCACAACGCTTTCGTTAATTACAAAACTGAAAATTGACATCAATATTGCAAAAACAAAAATAGGTTTTGCGATACGGTTTAAGCCAATGCCGCACGCCCTCATAACCGTAATTTCAGACTTCAAACTCAAACCGTTAAGCGTCATAACAGTTGCAAGAAGTACACCCATAGGAATTGTCATTACAATAACCTGCGGAAGGTTAAGTATAATCATCATTAAGGCAACCTTAAAAGGGATACCGAAAAGCGAAATCTGCTTAATCAGAGTTATAAAAGTGTCCGAGGCAAAAATTATAGACGTAAAAACACAAACGCCCATAATAAAAACTTCCACAACCTGCTTTAAAATATATTTATCAAGCAGAGTTATACTATTAATCTTTTCTGCAACTTTTTTCCTTACAGCCATGCCAATATGATAGTTTAAACAAAAGTTTTACGCAAATAAAATAGTTGAATTGTCGATAAGTTGAAGGGTTGAACAGTTTAAACGTTTATTAACCATTCAACCCTTCATCTGTTCAACCATTAAACTTTAATAATACCTTCAACACATCTTTCTCTTTATTCTTCTCAAACGCCTCGATTGCGTCATCAATTGAATAAACTTTTGAAATCAACGGAGAAAAATCAATCCTGTTATTTTCAAGAAGTCTCAGGGCAGCGCCAAATTGTCCGCAGCGCGAACCTAATACCGTAATTTCATCAATTACAATCGGTGCGAGATTAAGTTCCTTCCCTGTTGCAACTGTGCTTTTCAAAACAAGCACCCCCCGCGGTCTGGTAAGAGCCAGAGAAGTTTCAAAACCTGATACTGAACCGGTAGCCTCAACTACTACATCATATTTCTTTTCTATCGGAAAATCTTGTAATAAAGAAGTTTTAACCCCCTGCGCTTTTGCAATGTCAAGTTTGTTTTGATGTTTGCCAACAAGGGTTACGTCAAAATTCTGTGCGTTAAGGGTTAAAGCTGTAATAAGCCCTAATTTACCGTCGCCGAGAACAACAACTTTTTCAAACGGTTTTATATGAAGCTGCTCCGTAATCTCGCATGCCGCGGCAAGCGGTTCCACAAAAACGACCTGCTCATCGGAAACATTATCCGGAACTTCAAACAACACCTCAAGCGGCATTGTAAAATATTCTGCGAAAACACCATCCTTATGCCAGATACCTAAAGTGTGACGGTTCGGGCAGTGTCTGTAAAGTTTTTCCGCGCACCACGGGCATTCAGGGTCTTTACAGCCGTAGCTTATTTCCGATACAACACGTTTGCCGAGGAGAGATTGGTCAGGGTCGTTAATTTCTTCAACAACACCGACAGCTTCGTGCCCTAAAATTCCTTTATATCCCATATATCCTTTTGTTATTTCGTAATCAGTATTACAAATACCTGCAAGAGTAACCCTCACAAGCGCTTCGCCTTTTTTCGGCACAGGTTTTTCGTAATCTGTTACGAGTTTAAGTTTTTCATCAAATACAACAGCTTTCATAATATATCCCTCTCTAAAATTTTCACTTATAGACTTTGCGATACTGGTCGCAACCCGCGATAGCACTTTTACGACATAATCTGAAATTATGACAAATTTATTTTATCATAAAAACATTAAAGCAGGATTTTTCAACCCTGCTTTATTTTATCCATTTCTTCTTTCAAATCCTGAACCTCGTATTTAAGCCTGTTAAGTTCGCATTTAACCGGATCAGGGATTCTGTTGTGCATAAGAACCCCGTTTTTATCTTTAAATTTTCTTCTGACAACCCTCCCCGGAATTCCGACAACCGTAGAATACTCGGGAACATCTTCCACAACAACAGAACCGGCGCCCACTCTCACGTAATCTCCGAGCGTAATATTACCGAGAACCTTTGCACCTGCCCCGACGATTACGCCGTGCCCCAGTGTCGGGTGGCGTTTGCCGTGTTCTTTGCCTGTTCCGCCGAGTGTCACCTGCTGATATATCAAGACATCATCACCGATTACGGTTGTCGCACCGATTACGACACCTTCACCATGGTCTATAAAAAACCTTCTGCCTATTTTTGCAGCAGGATGAATTTCTATCCCCGTTATAATCCTTGTTATATAAGAAATTATCCGCGGGATTAAAGGGATATGCCATTTGTATAGCCTGTGGGCAAACCTATAGGCTATCAGGGCATGCAGCCCCGGATAGCAAAGAATTACCTCCAGCAGATTTTCTGCCGCAGGGTCTTTGTCGTAGATTACCTGAATATCTTCTTTTACTTTTGTTATTCCGCGTTTAAGTATCTTAAACATCTTATTGTCCTTTACATTTTACCAAAAGATGAAAAGTTGAAGAGGTGAATGGTTGAAGAGTTAATCTATAATTCTGCTTAATTGTGAATTCTTCAAAGAATTCAGTTGTCTTGAAATAATTTCAATATTCTTACGACAAGAAATAAAGCTTTCCTCTGTTATATAAGCCAATTCACGAGCCAAAATAATTTGATTTAAAACTTCAAGTAAACTACCAAATGATATTTCAGAAAATCTTGCCTGATCTTTGAAAGAATTCTTGCTAGAACCTTCTGCAATATTTGAAGAAACAGAAATTACAGCCCTTCTTATCTGTGAAGTTAACCCGTATAATTCTTCTTTTGGGAATGATTCTGTTAAAACATAGATTTGTTTTGCCAGTTCTATTGAATTTTGCCAAACATCCAATTTTTCAAATCCAAATTTATATGATTCATTTAAATTAACCATTCGACTTTTCAACCTTTCACCCCTTCAACTTAATGAATTTTCTTTTCCCTGCCTGCAATACTACATCTTCAGTGAGGTTAAGGGTATAGGCCATACCGGCAATCTTTTCTCCGTTAATCTTTACACCGCCGCCCTGAATAAGACGTTTAGCTTCGCCTTTACTCTGAACAAATTTAAGTTCAACCAGCACATCAAGAATACCTTTGCCGTTCATGCCTGAAACTTCTTCTATATCATCGGGAATTCCCTTATTTGATACTATATTTATAAAGGCGTCCTGACCTCTTTTTGCACCTTCTTCGCCGTGGTATTCCGCGGTAATTGTGTATGCTAATTTCATTTTGATGTCGCGGGGGTTTACAGAACCTTCCGCAAGCTGTTTATCTATAGTTTCAAGTTCTTCTTTTGTGGCGTCAGTCAGAAGGCTGAAGTATCTCGAAATCATATTGTCAGGAATACTCATTAGTTTTCCGAACATATCAAATTCAGAATCCGTCAGAGAAATACAGTGTTCGGGATAAGTTTTTGACATTTTCACAACACCGTCCGTACCTTCCAATAAAGGAAGAAGCATTACAAGCTGAGGATACTTTTTACCGTAAGCTGCCTGAATATCACGTCCGAGAAGAGTATTAAACCGCTGATCCGTTCCGCCGAGTTCTATATCGGAATCAATTTCCACTGAATCATAAGCCTGCATTAAAGGATAGAAAAATTCATGAATTGCAATAGGCTTTCCTTCTGCGTATCTTTTTGCAAAATCGTCACGCGTCATCATCTGCGCAACAGTTACCTGTGAAGCAAGCTTTAATAAATCAATAAAACTCATCTTATGCAGCCAGTCCGCGTTATTTGTAACCTCCGCTTTTGAAACATCCAGAACTTTTGACATCTGCTCAAAATAAGATTGGGCATTTTCTTCAACCTGCTCTTTTGTTAAAGCCGGTCTTGTTTCGGATTTGCCGGAAGGGTCGCCGACCATTGCGGTTGCACCGCCGACAATTAATACAATCTTATGCCCGAGGTTTTGAAATTCTCTTAATTTTCTCATAACAACGGTATGCCCGAGGTGCAAATCCGGTCTTGTCGGATCCATACCGAGTTTTACCCTCAACGGAGTGTTTGTATCATGTGAATGCTGCAATTTGATTGCAAGTTCTTCAATTCCGCCCGGTAATACTTCCGCATTTCTTGTTAAATGCTTTGCCTGCTCCAAAAATTCCTGTCTTATTTCAACCATAATTTCTCTCCTTTTAGTAAAATGATTGTAACAGAAACAAAATTTCTTTACAAAACCGCAAAAAATTTTATACGCAGGTTTTAATATGAAAAATCGTGTTCCATAGATTGGACACACCAGTTAGATACAAAGGAAAAAATATGCAAATATCATTTACCGGCACACGAAATACAAGCAGTATTGTTGAAAAAATTAAAGACAAAAGAAATATCACAGTCCGTTATCTAAATACCCAGCTTAAAGACGATGAGGACGGCAACGACCTGACCGAATACAAAAATCTTGTTAAAAAATACGATTCTTTTAAAAACCAGTATTACTCCAATTTTGTGAATATAGCCTGCATAAACAACGGCGGAACAAATGTGTTCAAACTTAACGGAATAATTGTTCCGGAAACAGACGGTTATCTTCCGGTATTTTCATTTATTGCAAAAATCACGCAAAAAATCGCACAAAAACCAGAAAAAAATTTTGTAAACGACAGACAATATTTAATAAGCCCTTATGTAGACCGTGCACTGCTTCTAACACGCAGCCTGTCAATCGAATTAAACAAATATCCGGACGAATATATTGATGCAATTCACAACCCTAAGTCTGTTAAACTCTGTGCGCAAAAAATAAATAAATCACTTGAAAATACAATGATGGAATATTTTGCTTAAAAATAAAAAAACAGGCTGCTTATAAAAACAGCCTGAATTGATTTCTGCAACCGGTGCCGCACATCGTGCTGCAGTTCTCCTTCAATTACTTATTCTAACGAATTTAATTCTGCACGCAGCGTATTTATCTGCTGCTGGAATTTTTCAAGATACGGCACGCCGTCCGTATCGTTACCGCCTTCTCTAATTGCCCTGATACATTTTAAATCCAGAACGTCAAGTTCCGCTTTTATCTCTGTAATTCGAGCTTCTTTTTGTTTTTCCTGCTGCGAGGCAATATATGTTTCAGTGGAAGAAATATCCACCAGACACCCGTTTTCAACGGCGTATTTTTCTCTGTCAGCAATAAAATCAGCCATTGTAACTCCGGAAAGTTCTTTAGCTTCCTGCGGACAGTTCCAGCCGGCAGAAATTCTATCGCCGTATTCGTACAAAATATTATCTTTTATTACATAAAACATTACACGCCTCCTTTGCACGGTATAAAGTAACTTACTGTAATATGGTAGCCAAAAATATTATAAGTATCGCCCTTTGTAAGTGGAAAACAAATCCCCGCACTGCCGATATGACCGTTCATGTGGTATCCGAAAGGCATTCTTGTTGAATTAATTGTCACAGCCTGATCCTGATTCTGCTGGGTATCGCCATAAGCGTATATATACCCGTCTACAGGTGCAGTATAGGTAACATTCTGAGTTTTTCCAACAGCTTTGGAGTAATCAAGATTCCGCCAGCTGCAAATAGTTTCAACATCGTTTTCTTTTAAAATTGAATACGGATTTACTGTTTTTAGATTGGAAACAGTTTCATCAGTATTTTCATAAGTAGCAATAATTACGGCAGGGGTTTCTACCCATGAAGCGGAAGATGTGCTGTAAATGTAGGTTTTATTTTCCGGAGGATTAAACCAGATACCTTTAGAATTAACAGGAGTTGATGGAGAATAATGGTACATTTCAGCGGTTCCGTGGGTACCTGTTGTTAGATACACACAGTTTACGGTGTCATTTTTTACTGTTGTAATAGTAAAATCCTCATCAACAGTATAAGCTATACTCTTAACTGAGCCGTCCGTATTCCTCCCGTCAGGAATAAGAACTTTTAAGCCGCTTTTAATTGTTATAGTGTTTCCGGAATAAGTTACAACGCCGTTCGGTGCTTCAAGCACACAGTTTGTAACCAAACCTGTGTTTGACAAATTTTTGTCTGCTTTATCCGAATTAAAGGATGCAACAGTATCCTGAACCAATTCGGTAGTGTACTCTTTGTTCTCCTCAATCTGGGTAGCCAGAGCAATAAAATTGGCGTTAACTTCCTGCGCTTTGGCTTTTGTTCCGGGAGTAAAAGAATATGGAATAAGAGAATTTGACATATAGTTCCTTTCTAATACTCAGGAACCATGTCTGAATTAAGGCGTATAATATAAACATATTATACCTTATATACACCCGTTTCGTCAAGCATTACACTTTGGGAATTATATACAAGTTTACACTAAATATGCGTAATACTGTCATGCTGAACTTGTTTCAGCATCTCTAACTAATGAGACCCTGAAACGAGTTCAGGGTGACATTTTTGATATTGTTTAGTGTAAACTTGTATATAATTCCCTACACTTTTCATAAGAACCCAGAAAACGCATAAAAATAGTTTTTTCTTTAATTTTGCTGACTGTATCCAGAATTTTTTTAGACCGGATATGCCCGTCAAAATTCACAAAGAATATGTATTCGCCAAAACCCTGCTTGGACGGTCTTGAAGCAATAAATGTTAGATTTATATGATTTTCATAAAATATATTCAAAATTTCCAGCAGCGCGCCCGGCTTGTTTGCGGTGGAAAAAGCGAGAGAAGTCCTGTCGCGGCCGGTCTTTTCCGTTTCAAAATCTCCGATTAGTGTAAACCGTGTCTGATTTGATTTATCATCGTTAATATTTTCTTTAAGAATGTTCAGGTTGTAAACCTCTGCAGTCTTTTCACTGCCTATAGCCGCATACGTAAGATTATAATTGGCAAGACTTCTTGCGGCTTCCGCCGTGCTTGTCGCCTCAATAATATTCAAATTGCGCGGCATTTCGTCATGCAGGAAATTCTGGCACTGGGCAAGCGCCTGCGGATGGGAAATAACACCGGTTATACTGTAAAACTCCGTTGTTCTTGAAAGCAGGCAGTGATGTATCGGCATGATAATTTCCGAAAGGATTTTTATGTTTGGGTTATTGCTTGTCATAAGGCAGTCAAGGCTTTCGCGAACACTGCCTTCAATTGAATTCTCAACAGGCAGAACCCCGAGTGTGCCAGGATTTTGTTCCACGAATTCCAGAACCTGCTTGATAGTCTGCACCGGTTCAGGGCAAGCCTTAATCTCATATTTTGCACAGAATAAATCTTTTGCCATCTCAGAAAAAGATGCAGCGGGGCCAAGATAAGCTATTCTCTGTACGTTCTCGAAATTCATCATTTGCATTACTCCGTATTTTACCTATAATTATAATCAAAAGATTAAGCGAGGGCAAGAAATGGGAAGTATAAAGTTCGGGACAGACGGCTGGAGAGCTGTTGTAGGGAAAGATTTCACGGAAGAAAACGTAATTACAGCATCAAATGCCATAGCAAAATACATTTATGACAACTTTGGACTGGAAAAACAGATAATCATCGGCTATGATCCGCGGAATATGGCGGATGTGTTTTCGTATAAATGCGCAGAAATTTTTGCGGACAACGGGTTTGAAGTTCTCTACAGTAATTCTGTCATTCCGACGCCTGTCCTTGCTTATAACGCAAAACATCTGAACGCCTGCGCCGTAATGTTCACAGCTTCCCACAATCCGCCGGAATACCTCGGGATAAAATTCATTCCGGATTACGCAGGGCCTGCCACACAGGATATTACGGATGAAATTATGTACAACCTCGGATTTTCCATAAAGGAACACCTTAAAAAAGGCGAAATCCGAAAATATAATTTCAAACCGGATTACTTTGCACATCTCAACAAAATCATTGATTACAAAAAAATTAAAGAATTAAAGACAAATATAATCTTTGACGGACTGTATTCGGCAACAATAGGTTACTTTGACAGAATTCTTTCAATGAATGATATTCCGTTTGAAAGCCTTCACATGGAACACGATACAAACTTTGGAGGCGGAATGCCGGAGCCGAAACCCGAATACCTGAAAGATTTAATCGAAAAAGTAAAACAAACACCGGCTTCAATCGGATTTGCAAATGACGGAGACGGCGACAGATTCGGGGTTATAAACGAAAACGGCGAATACGTTTCACCGAACGAAATTATCGCAATCCTTTTAATGCACCTGAAAAAAAATAAAAAGCTTGACGGCCCGCTTGTAAAAACAGTTGGCGCAAGTCTTTTACTTGACAGAGTCGCTGAAAAACTCGGCGTAGAGGTCATAGAAACCGCCGTCGGCTTTAAGCACGTCGGAGAAGCCATGCGCAAATATAATCCCGTTATCGGAGGGGAAGAAAGCGGAGGATTGAGTATTCAGGGACATATTCCGGAAAAAGACGGCATTCTTGCCAATTCATTGATACTTGAGGCTATGGCTTATGAAAATAAACCGCTCACCGGACTGCAAAAAGCCCTGTATGAACTTGCAGGATGCAGATTTTATAATGACAGGGTAGATAAACGCCTTGAAAATACAGACGAAATTAAACCTCTGCTTGAAAAATACAAAAACCTATCTGAAATCGGCGGTTTCAAAGTGAAAAACACCGCCTTAAAAGACGGTGTTAAACTTTATTTTGATGATAATTCAAGCTGGATACTCATCCGTCCGAGCGGAACCGAACCGCTTTTAAGAATTTATTTTGAAAGCGACAGCCCTGAAAAAATTGAAAAACTTAAACAGGCTGTATTATAAGCCTATCATTTTATTAAACAATTTTTGCAGAGGCGACCTCCTGCGGTCGGATTTTGTGGCGTCCTGATGAATAAAATCAACTCCCATTTCATTATAAACAAACTGCATAACGTCATTGGTACGCTCTAAATCATTTTCGTATTCATTTCTTATTGCAGTAAGTTCGCCGTGGTCAAGAAATTTCCCGCCGCAGGAATAACATTCATCAACCTGAATTTCCTTTTTAATGCTTGAGAAATTCTTTGCCATCTTAGCGCCGCACGCAGGACAATATCTCGGCAAAGAACCGTCGACTTCTTTAAAATCATTATTTTCAACAGCCTGAATAATATCATCAATATTCTCATCCTGCTCATCAAACATTTGAAATTCTCTGTTGTCAAAGAAAATTCCGCCGCAGCCTTTTGTGCAAATATCAATATTAACTCCCTGCGATGGCACAAAAACCTTCTGCATTTCTTCACCGCACGCAGGACATCTTAAAGTTTGATGTGAATCAGCCATTATTAACCCTCCAGTTGTACAGGCATCATCTTAACATATCTTAACAAACTTGTCAATGATAAATGTTACAAAAAGCGAAGAGGCGATAAGAGGCAGGTCGGATTTACAAATCCGACAGGCAGAACTGTTGAAAGGTTGAACAAAACCCTCCGGCACTTTCGTGCCACCTCCCTTACAAAGGGCATTGTTAACTTTTTATTGCTTTGAATTTTAAGATTTTTGTCCTCCCCTTGCGGGAGGACCGAAATCTTCGATTTCGAGGAGGGGTAGCAATGAAAAGTTAACAGACACCTTACAAAGGGAGGTTTTTGATACTGCTCTTGATGACCTACTTACTAATGTCAAACCGTTCACCCTTTCAACCTTTCAACTTTGACGACCCCTTCACTCCTCACACTTCACTCTTCACTTTAAAAGCCTTATTTATTTCAAATATATCCGCCCACAACTTCAGCTTACTTTTCAGCACCTTCCGAAAGATTTTTCAGTATGGTATAAGTAGCATCCCAGCCGCTCAGTCCTCCTGTGGCTTTGTATTTTGCAATATTTGCAGCTCTTTCCTGTTTTGCTTTTTCCTGTTCTTTGTTAAATTTTTCCAGTTTTTTGGTGCTGGAATTTCTTTTTTCCACAATCGGGTCAGCGTAAGATAAGAAAGCTCTGTATTCATTACAGCCGTAGCCTGCTTTAACCTTTGACGGGTAGTTGTAAGTGAGATAGTCATAAACGTTCATGGCTCGCTCTGCGTTGGCAGGTTTTCCGGTAAGGATTTCCCATGTGCTGCCCGGCATTTTGGTAATTACAACAACCATTGCAAGCGGATTATAACCGGCCTGAACCATCATATCGACACCTGTTATATCAGCTTCCTTGTTGTCATTAAGGCTAGTTTTATTTGCTACATAATCGCTGTTTGCGGTTGTTGTGATAACATTATCAGCGCTCAAATTACTTGTAAGTGCTTCTTTTGCAAGATTTAACATCTTATTTTTTGCGTAATGACCGTTTATAATATGCCCTAGTTCTGTTGAAACAACGGCTGCAACTTCGTTGTCATTCCCCGCGTATTCAAGCAAATCTTTTGAAATATAAACAACGTTAGTATAAGCTACATTTGAGTTGTCGCCTCCGTGCGCGGTAACTTTAAATGTAGTATTTGAAGGAAGGCTGTTCTTGCTGAGAAGCTGCTTCCCGACAACAGGAACTCTGTCAGCAGCAGACCATGTTGCAGCTGAAACCGGCAGTGTAATAACAATTGCCGCAAATAACGATAAAAAAATTTTCTTCATAACATATCTCCTTATTTTTTCCTTATCCGGCACCATTAACCCGTACCGGATACTATTATTCCTAATCCGTAAATCGGTATTTAATTAAAGCGATAATAGCATGGATACCGTCTTTCCAGGTAATTTTTTTACCCTCGGAGAACTCTCTGCCATAATATGAAACAGGGAGTTCATAAAGCCTTGCCCCGCGCTTTAGCACCTTTGCCGTAATTTCCGGCTCAAAGTCGAACCTGTTGGATTTAATTTTAATACCCTTTATAAAATCAGCTTTAAAAGCCTTGTAACAGGTTTCCATATCTGTAAGCGTCGAGCCGTAAAGAATATTTGTCAGAAGCGAAAGGAATTTATTCCCGAGAAGATGCGTAAACATAAAAGACCTTGACGGTTTTCCGCCTGCGAGCCGCGTTCCGTAACAAACATCGGCATGACCGTCTAAAATCAGCTTTATCAGAGGGGAATAATCCGCAGGTTCATACTCAAGATCCGCATCCTGAATAACAATTATATCGCCGGCAGCGTTTTCAAAACCGGTTCTTAATGCCGCCCCTTTGCCCTGATTGAATTCATGATAAAAAACTTTATACGGAAATTTCGGATAAATATCACGCGTGCCGTCTGTTGAATAATCATCAATCAGAATAATCTCTTTTTCCAGACCGCAAAAATCAGCTGCCTCAACTTTTTTTAAAATAGCTTCCAGTGTTGCGGCTTCATTGTATACAGGGATTAAAATACTAACCTTCTTCATTTAAACTCCAGAATTTATCTTTAAAAACTATTAAACCTTTGTCTAATTCTAAAAAATATTGTATAATAAAAATGGATGATTGTAAAAGGAATTAAGCAAAAAAATGGAACAAACTGAAAATGTATCCGGTGATGTATATGAAAAAGGGAAAGAGCTTATAATACACGGGCTTTCCCATATAGAAAATCAGGACTACGATGTTGCGGAAAAGACTATTCTTGAAGCGCAGGAAATATTTAAACAAACAAATTCAACAAAAGGACTGTCAATCTGCCTTAGCCTTATAGGCATGATTGAATATCTGCGCGACACAAAGAATTATGACAGAGCACTGGCGCTGGTTCATGACGGAACCTCAATGGCAGAAATCTGCAAAGACAGGACTGCAAAACTGTTTAATGAAATTTCACTCGGTAATATTAACTTTTGTGAAAAAAATAACGATATTGCACTTCTTCATTACGAAAATGCAAAAAATATCGGGATTAAAAATGATGAATACAATCTTGTAGGCTACATACTGACAAGGATTAAACAGATAAAAAGCGGGCTGGAATTTACACTTCCCATAAAAAGCGATCCACTCGTTTCACTGGTTAAAATAGGCCGCTCAATTAACGCACTGACCGATATTAACGTACTTTTGAAAGTTATTGCGGAAGAAACAAAGGTGGCAATGCAGGCTGACAGATGTTCCGTTTTTATGTTTGATAAAGATAAAAATGAACTCTGGTCAATGGTGGCGCTCGGCATGGACAGTCAGGAAATCAGATTTCCAGCAGATAAAGGGCTTGCAGGATATGTTGTCAGAACCGGCGAATCCATCAACATTGAGGACGCCTACAACGATGAACGCTTCAATCCTGAAGTCGACAAAGAAACCGGCTACAAAACCAAAACTATGCTCTGTATGCCTATAAAGAATAACAATCAGGAAATTATCGGAGCATTTCAGGTTTTAAACAAAATCGACGGTGTGTTTACCAAAAGCGATGAAGATCTTCTTGCGGCAATCGGCGGCAGTGCGAGCATTGCTTTAGAAAATGCGCAGCTCTTTGAACAGCAGAAAGAACTCTACAAAGAACAAAAGCTTCTGTTTGAAAGCTTTATCAACACACTCGCTGCCTCAATCGATGCCCGCGACAAGATTACGGCAGGTCATTCAAACCGTGTAAAACTTTACGCAATGCTGATTGTTAACGCGCTTAACCTTGATGACAAAATGAAAGAAATCATTGAAAAAGCCGCAACCCTCCATGATATAGGCAAAATCGGCATAAGAGACTCCGTTCTTCAAAAAGAAGGGAAATTAACACCGGAAGAATACAAACACATACAGGAACACGTTCAGATTACGCATAACATCCTTGATAAAATCTGTATGACAGAAGATTTCAAACAAATAACCGAAATTGCCTGCTCCCACCACGAAAAATACGACGGCAGCGGTTATTACAGACATTTGAAAGGAGAAGAAATCCCTTATGGCGGACGAATATTAGCCGTGTCGGATGTATTCGATGCGATAACCTCACGCCGCCACTATCGTGATAAAATGCCGATAGTAAATGTTATAAGTATCCTTCTTAAAGATTCAGGAACTCATTTTGACAAAAATATAGTAGACGTATTCCTGAAAATTCCGGTTGATAAAATTGTGAAAGTTTTCTTAACAGAAAACCATCACAGTCTCAAACCGGAGGATGCCGAACAGTTAAGCAGGTATAATCTTATGGATATTTATAACTTCTCAAATGACGAAAATGCAACAGAAGAACAAAAAGGACTTGTCAATCTTTTCAATTACTATTATTCTGGTAATATAGAAGATAACAATGAGGGCGCTTAGTTTCATGGAGAAAAAAATACTGTCAGCAATACTGCTAATAAGCCTTTTAACCGCACCGGTGTACAGTGCGGACGGGTTTGATGCAATAAAGCCGGCAGACCCGCTTGCAGAACAACCAGCTTTTAACACAAATCATGGTATTCAGCTTTCTATTCCTAAAAAAGCAACCCTTACCAAAAACGATGTCCACAATCATTACGCAATTGCGCTTGAAAGGTTTATCCAGTGCAACGTAAGGGCTTCCTATGCAGATTTTAAAATTCTGATAGAAACAATCGTACCTAATGACTATGCGTATTTGCAGATGGCAATGAACATGGCTGATCTAGGATTTTTTAACCTTTCAGAGCTTGCCCTTTCAAAGGTTTCGGATGAAAACATTTCAAATGTACTCGAACAGGATATAAAACAATTCTACTTTCCGGTATTCAAACTTCATCCGAAAGATGAAGTTTACCTTGCGGAGATGTTTTCTAACATTATCTACAACGACCAGAGCCGTGAGGCCGTTAATGAAATTCTCAAAAATCAGCAGCTGCTTTCAAACTCGGATTACGCAAACTATCTTGCTGCACTGGGTTCTCTAAAAGCTGGCAGCATTGAGCAGGCTCAGAAATTTATTGATAATGCAATCGAAAAAAACCCGCAAAATCTTAATTTTAAAAAACTTAAAGCTGAAATCATGCTTCAGAGCAAAAAACCTAAAAATGCACTGAAAATTGTAGAGGAAATAAAAAAACAACCGCTGCTTTCAGAAGACTTTACCACAAAAGTTGATTCGCTTGAGCAGTACGTTCTTTATAAAACAGTAAAAAATGACACCGAAAAAAAATACCACCTTGCATATTACTACTATTATGAAGGAGAATTAAACAAAGCACTCAGAACCCTCCAGACTGCAGTTACACAGAAAAAAAAGTACAACAAAGACGTCTACGCACTTACAGCAAAAGTTTATTATGAGATGAAAGAGTTTGAAAAAGCAGAAAGTTTTGCGGAAAAATCAAGAAAACTTGACGGCTCAAACGTCATGGCACTTCTTGTGCTCGGTGATATAAATTACAGAAACGGCGAATTTAAAAAAGCTCTTGAATACTACGAAAAAGCAGCCTCAAAAGAGAAAAAGTCGACTGTTCCTGCAGTAAAAACTGCACAAACACTCGAACGCACAGGAAAAGTCAAACAGGCACAGGAAATTTATTCAAAAATTTTGAAAGAACATTCCGACTGTGCAATGGCATACTATAATGTCGGACTTAACGATAAAACCAGACAATCCGAATATTTTAAAAAAGCAGTTTCCTTGAATATTGATTTTACGGAAGGCTGGCTTGCGCTCTCAAAACTTGCGATAGACAAACAGAATTATAATGCGGCAAGACACTACCTCGCAATTGCAAAATATATTGACGAAAATGATTTTAGATATTATTATTATCAAGGATTAGTCTGCAAAGCGCAGGGAATGCTGCAGGATGCAATTTATAACTTCAGAAAAAGTCTTTCTATAAACCCTGATTTTAAACCTGCGAAAGAGGAATTAAGTATATGAAGCAAAAAATCTTGATTGTAGAGGATCACGAACTTACAAGATTCGGACTGAAAACCGCATTTGAAGGCGTTGACTTTGTCGACAAACTTTATGAAGCGGATTCTGCTGAAACCGCGCTGGAAATTTTTAATAACAACAAAATTGATATTGTTATTATGGACTTAGGATTACCGGCAATGAACGGAATTGACGCCACAAAGAGAATCCGGTCTTCAAATAAAGATGTAAAAATAATTATACTAACCTCCCATAATGATGAAAAAGAAGTCCTGAACAGCTTAAGAGCCGGAGCAAACGCTTACTGTTCAAAGGAAATTAACCCGCAGCGGCTTATTCAGGTAGTACAATCAGTTGCGGACGGCGCAGCCTGGTTTGACCCGAGTATTGCTCACATAGTTCTCAGGGCAACAACAAACTCTCCCGTCATAGACAGCGAAAACAATGCCCGCTCCTACGACCTGACTTCAAGAGAAACCCAGATACTTAAACTTATGACAGAAGGTTACAGCAATATGGAAATTGCACAAATTTTAGTTATAAGTATCAACACAACAAAGGCGCATGTTGCAAATATTCTCCAGAAACTTGAAGTCGATGACCGGCTTCAGGCTGCATTAAAAGCCTTAAAGTACAAAATAGTTTAATGAAGGAAGAATTAATGTCTGAATTAGCTAATATTTTGTTAGTTGATGACAATCCTAAATACCTGAAAGATGCTCTGCCATTTTACGGATATAATGTAGAAACTGCGGCAGATGGTGTTCAGGCGTTGAAAATTCTTGAAAAAAATAAATTTGATTTAATTCTTCTTGATGTTATGATGCCTAATATGAATGGGTGGGAAACTCTGAAAGCCATAAGAAAAAAAACGGAAACAAAATATACGCCTGTTATAATGATTACTGCGGTAAATGAAGAACAAAAAATGATTTCCGGCTTGAAAACCGGCGCTGATGATTATATAGTAAAACCGTTTATCCTGCCTAACCTTCTTGCAAGGATGGAAGCGCTTCTGAGGCGTGCAAAGTGGCCGGCACAGACCGTTAAAAATAGTTCTCTGCCGTTTAAAACAGAAAAGAAACCGGCTCCTCTTACAGCAAGAGAAAAAGAGGTTCTTGCACTCGCGGCAAAAGGGGCAAATAATAAAGAAATTGCCCAGCAGCTCTATCTTATGGAAGTTACTGTAAAAAGCCACATGAACAGTATTTTCAAAAAATTAAACGTCACAAACAGAACTCAGGCAGTTCTTGTGGCAATGAATTCAAACTTAACAGAATAAAAGATTAATAAGGAGAAACGAATGATAGATTATACAAAAGAAGAATTAGTAGAATTGCTGCGGAAACATCCGGAAAAATTTAACGAATGGAAACTTGATCAGGAAGAAGTTGACCTGTCAGAAGTTGACTTTTCCGGAATGAACTTTTCTGAAATTGATTTTTCAGATGTGGACTTGAATTCAAGTTCTTTTGCGGATTGCACATTATCTTTTGTAAAATTTAACAATGCAGATTTAACCTCTGTCGACTTTACAAGGGCAAAGGTAATTGAATGCGACTTCTCCGAAAGTATAGTGACCGGTGCGGACTGCAGTTACGCAGAGATGACCTACTGTAACTTTACGGATGCAGACCTTGCAGGGTGCATTTTCTCGGAAAGTGACCTGAGCAACTCGGATTTCAGCGGCTCTTATAACCTTGATGCCTGCAGGTTTGATGAAGACACAACCTGGCCGGATGCAGAGTACCTGCCTGATGATTTTGATACCAGATACAAAGACGACCTTTCATCCCTGAAAGATGAAGATGACTACAGCAGCAGCGATTATTAAAGATTAAGCATAAGAATTTCTGTTGTTGTATCCGACTCTTCTTGAGTTCTGAATTTTATTGAGGTTGGCTCTACGGCGTTTCTTTTCTTCGTATGAAACAAACATGCGCTGTTTTTTATCTTCTTCCGGCGTATTTTCCTGACCGAATTTTTGACCTAACATCTGGGTAGCGGAACCGGCAGCCTGCAAACCACCGTTAATAAGCGCCTGTTTAGTAGCGGACTTAGCGGCTTCAGCAGCCATTTGTTTGGAAACAGTAGCGGCAGTTTGTTTCATCATTTCTCCGGCGCCTGCTGTTGCGGCCTGCAAGCTTCCCTGCATAGCCTGCTGTAGAGGTGCTTTTGCAATTTCCTGAGTTGTAGCGGTCAGTGCCTGCTGGGATACCTGCTGGGTTACCTGCTGTGTAGTCTGCTCTGCGACCTGTGTTGTTGCCTGCTGAACACCCTGTTCAAGTGCCTGCTTACCGCCTTCTTCAGCCACGGCTTTTGTACCTTCTTTTGCGGCACCCTTAACAGCTTCAGATGCACCGTTAATTTTTACAGGGCCGCTTGCAAAACTCATTGCAGCCGCACCGACACTTACAAGAGCACCTAAAAAGTTGCCGTTTGCAACATCTATTGCAGCATTTGTAACATAGCAGGCAACTTCACCATATTTGCCGACGCTGAACATAATAGCACCGGCAGCAGCTGACCATGGCATCAGCATTAAAGCCTGACCGGCTATTTTGGTACCGGTAAATACATAACCGATTTTAGTAACGGTGCCTTTGAGTTTTTCATTATTTTTAACAGATTCTTCTTGCTGCTTTGCAAGATATTTTGCTTCGCTTAATTTTACCCTGTAGAGTTTGTCTATTTTCTTGGCTTTTTTAGTGCTTGATTTTTGAAGTTTTGTAATATTGGAAGCATTTTTTGCAACGCGCTGTTGAAGCTGCGGGGATTGAGCGGCAATAGTTTGAAGTCTTACAGCCGCCTCTGATGAAGCCTGAGATACAGCTGCACCTGTAGAATTTGAAGCTGACACCGCAGGTGTTGAAGTTTGACGCGGAGCAGCAGATCTTGCAGAATTTGAATTAACTGCGGCGGCTGACATAGTTCTTGCGGCAACTACATTATTGCCTGCTGCTGCAACAGGCGTAACCGGCATAACTGCAGTTGCAGGCTGTGCTGCAGCAGGTGTCTGCTGCGGCTCTGACTGTTGTGCAGGCTGCTGTTCAAGCGACTGTACAATCGACTGAACTTCAATTGCCATCTGCTCCATCTGCCTGTTAGCTTTTTCTGTATCTTTTGTAAAGGTTTTTATCCGCTTTTCGTTTGCTTTAAGGTTTGCGGTTTCTGTTTTTATTTGTTTATCTGTTGATTTTTTCTCTTTTTTATATTCTTTATCTTGACTTTTTGCTTCATCACCGTCTTTTTTAACGTCTTTGCCCTGTTTTTCAACGTTTTTGCCGTCCTCTTCGGTAACCTCTTTTTTTTCGGAGTTAGCAGATGAATCGGACTGATTGCTGTTAGCATTGTTGGTTGATACATTTTGCGGAAGTTCACCGGACTGAGAACCGCCTTCTGATTGTTTCTTTTCGGCGTTCTTCGCGAAAGCTTCATCAAAGTCCTGATTCATAGTGTTGACTTCTTTATTGGTATTTGCAATTTTTTCATTTAGAACACCTGAATATTCAGTAGCAAACGCGCCTAATGGGAGAGAAGCCGACAATCTTGTATTGGAGGCATTGGAATTTGCAACGAGAATTTCCCCGCTGTCAATAGCATCACGACCGGCGGATTCTCCTGCTTTACCGTAAAGAATATCGTATTTCTGTTCTTTTGGCATTGATTTAAACCAGAAGGTCTCCGCGAGCCCTTCTCTGTCACCGAGAACTGATTTGGCATATTCTTTACCTTTTTCAACAGCCTGCGCACCGTATTGAGCATTTGAAACGCTGAGGCTAATGTCTTTTTCAAGTTCCGAACTGAAACCGGTGAGCACGTCAACTTTGTTCTGCATCTGAACTATAAATTTACCGTTATCAGCGCTGAGAAGTTTGCCGAGAAAATCAAATCTCATCATATCTTTTTTGCCGAGATCGTTTCCGGACTGAACTTTTTTAAGGAGTGAATTGTATTCTTTCAGTGCATCTTTAAGGTCTTTTTCAAGTTTTGCATCTTCCTGCTTCTGATTCTTTTTAATCTGCAAAACCTGCTTTTTAAGAGGTTCAAGGGCTTCTTCTGCCTGCAGCATCTCCTGATTTTTAACAGCGCAGGCTTCAACATAAGATTTTGTTTCGGCTTCAAGCGGGTCTTCAGCTCCTGCGGTCGGGGTAGTTTCGCCTGTATCGGTTGAAGGGGCGGTTTCAGCGGCTGTATTAGCGCCCGGTGTTGTCTGGGCTGCATCGGTTGATGTTGTTTGCGCGCTTGTCACCTCAGATTCCGGACGCTGCGGAGCTGCGGAAGCATTTGCTGATTGAGGCTGTGACTGCCGGTTTTCCGGAAGCGGAAGCTCCTCATCTTCATTGCTTGCATTTTGAGCCTGAACAGAACCCTGCTGCTGCGGAACAGTGTCTGCGACTTTAGAAACATCCTTAACTTCAACAGATTGGCTTGAAGCGAGTTCTGAAAGTGCGACATTTGCATTAAGCTTATGCTGAACATCCATTGTATCAAAATACAACCTTGTATTGATAGATTCAGTTTCAGTAGAGAGGTTGTTGCCCATTGCCGCAAAGTAAAAACTTGCTTGCATGCCGGTCAAACCGGTGTTTGGCATATTCGGCAAAAATGTTTTTCTGTCACCGCCTTCAAATTTTGATAATCTTGTTCCTACATCTTTCAATTCTTCTTCAATACGACCGTTTGTATTTACAAGATCAGATATTTTATCAATCTGCGACATTAATTCATCAATATCGGCAGTAAGACTGTCTGCCTGCGCTACAATATCATTTTGCTGATTATTTAAAAGAGTACCGAGTTCTGTGTATCTTTTCTGCTCGGTATCTGTTAAAACTTCACCGTTCTGGAATTTTTTATCAAGAGCTGTCCACTCTCTTTTCATATCTTCCATCCGGTCAATAGAAAGCTGTTGTGTTCTTGCGATTTCATTCTGTTTTGTTTCAACCTGAGCAGTCATAGGCTGAGTTTTTTCAATCTCGGATTTGGTCAAATCTTCCTGAGCTTCTGCCTTGGATGCAAAAGCCTGAGCTTTTTTCTGAATGTCAGACTTTGTCATTGTTTCAGTATCAGTTTCAAGATTGTCAAACGCATTAGAGTCATCCGATTCATTTTCAATCTGATAAGATGTAGTATCTGCATCCTGCATAGAATGAGCCCATTCAAGAAAATCTTCAGGCACGAGGACACCGTTTTCTTCCATTGCAATAATTTCTTCGTACGAATACTGGTTCCATATAGGATCATTCGGTTTACCTTTATTGACTTTATCAAGTATAGACTGCATTCCGTTTTTGTAAACTGAACTCTGACCGTTAGCAATCATACCGAGAGCGTATCCATACAGTTCTCCCTCGGAAAACTTTGAGAATCTGGAATCCGCTTTCAATTGCAGAACAAGAGCATCAACATCAATATCTTCCCCTTTTGAAAGATATTTATACGCTGCTGTTTTTTTCTTTATTTCGGAGATGCTTTCCAGCATTAACAGGCCTTTCCTTTTAAAGATACTACTATCTGCTATGGATAACGGCATACTCCGGAAAAAACTTTAGATAAAATCAGATTTTTGTTACAAAACTAAATTTAAAAACCCGCCGGCTGCTTCAGCAGTATATGACGGGTTTTCAAGTTTACTTTTATTTATAAACCGTCGTTTCAAAGGCGGTTCAGGTTTACAGATGTTTTTCAATATTAGAAACAATAGACGTTCTCGGCATAAGCCCGACAAGTCTTTCGACAGCTTTTCCGTCTTTAAAAACAAGAAGGCTAGGCAGACCGCTAATTGAATAATTTTTAGCAGTGTTAAGATTTTCATCCGTATTCACTTTAACAAATTTCACCCTGCCTTCAAATTCATTTGCGACTTCATCAAGCACAGGCCCGAGTTTTCTGCACGGCCCGCACCACGGAGCCCAAAAATCAACTACAACAGGAACTTCCGACTGCAAAACTTCCTGCTCAAAAGTTGCATCATTAATATCTATCGCGTTTGACATAATTTCTCCTTTACTTATTCAACAAACGGTATTTTATCACAGAAATTTTTTTTATGCTATTATCTTAATAGAATTCAACAGGATAAGAAATGGTTAGAAAAAAAATTATAGAAATAGTCCTTGATACAGAAACAACAGGACTTGATTTTACAAAAGAAAAGATGGTAGAATTTGCCGCGGTAAGGCTTGAAAACGGCAAAATTAAAGATGAATTTCAGACACTGATTAATCCGCAGCAGCACATTAGAAAATCCAGTATGGCAATCCATGGTATCACACCGGAAATGGTTGAGGACGCCCCTACCGAAGCGGAAGCAATGCCGGAGATTCTAGAATTTATTGGGGATTATCCGATTGTTGCGCACAATGCGATTTTTGACTTTACATTCATTAATGAAGCAAGCAAAAGAGTTTTCGGGAAAGAGATTACAAACGCCAGAATAGACACCCAGCAGATGTTTAAAGAGGTTTATCCCGATCTGGAATCCCACGGGCTTGAGGCGCTCACCGAAAAGTTCAAAGTTCCGCTTACAAACCATCACAGAGCAATGGCCGACACAATGGGGCTTGCGCTTGCGTATCCGAAACTAAAAAAACTTTACCTCCAGAAATACGACTGGGAGCAAAAACAGCTTGACAATGTCGAATATCTTTTTGAGAGATATTTAAGGATTCAGCAGACAATAAATACGCTCCAGTCTGAACTTCAGGATTTAAAATCTGTGTTTAAGCTTTATTTTGAACAGGGCGGAACACCGATTGTCGCCCAGTCAGGGGAAACCCTTGTTTATAATTCCAAACAGACTTTCGGGTACGACCTTCATCAGATAAAAGATGTTCTTGAAGAAGTCGGGGCTTTTGACAAAGCCGTAAAATTAAACACTGGTTTTGTTGACAGACTTGTTTACAGGCTTGATGAGGACAAAAAAGAGATTATTAAAGACGCCCGTCAGGAAATCACCGAAACAAGAAATATTCAAATTATAAAAGCAGGGAAGTAATTATGTTAAAAAGAATAGCTGAATTTTTTAAAGAACCGCCCGTAAAAGAAACAATTCAGGACAGTGAAAAAGTAAAAAGCATGTATTCTCACTGGCGGTTGAGAATATTTTACGCCTGTTTTATAGGCTATACTGTTTTTTATTTGTGCAAAAAGAATATTGCGGTAGCGCTTCCTGGACTGAGCGAAGAGTACGGTTACTCAAATACAGAACTCGGAATTCTCGGAAGTTCATTGTATCTTACTTACAGTATCGGGAAGTTTGTAAACGGAGTTCTGGCAGACGGTTCTGATGTCAGGAAATTTCTTCCCACAGCGCTTATCATGACGGCGATAGCAAATATCTGTTTTGCATTGTCTGCAGTATTTATAACTCCGGGACACCTTTCGTTTTTCGGACTGCCGGCAAACACAATTCTTTTATGGCTGTTTGTATTTTTCTGGGGGGCAAGCGGATGGTTTCAGTCAGCAGGATTTCCGGCGGTTGCAAAAAGCCTGACTTACTGGTATTCAAATTCCGAGCGCGGAACAAAATGGTCGCTCTGGTCATGTTCGCATCAGGTTGGAACCTTTTTAAGCGTTACGATATCAGGATTTGTAGTTGAACAATGGGGCTGGAAGATGGCTTTTTTTGTACCGGGTATTCTTGCCATCCTTGTTGCAATATGGCTGTTTATGAACCTCCGCGACAGACCGCAGTCACTGGGACTTCCTGATATTGAAACCTATAATAACGAACCTGAAGAAAAAAATACAGGTGCTTCAGAGGAGGATAACCGTTCTTATGTAGAAATTTTCAAACAAAATATTTTATATAACAAAACAATCTGGCTTCTGGCTATTGCTTACATTTTTGTATATATAATAAGATTTGGCGCAGAGGATTGGCTGATAAAATACCTGCATGAAGCAAAGGGGAACTCTTTAAAGCTTGCTGTAATAAAACTGGATTCACTTCCGCTGATTGGTATAGCAGGAACAATTTGTGCCGGTTTGATTTCTGATAAGATATTCAGAGGCAAAAGAGCGCCTGTTAACCTTATATATCTTGCAGGGGTTGTAATTTGTCTTATATTGCTGAAATTCAACACAATAAGCGCTTTAGATTTTGTATTAATAGGGCTTCTCGGAGCGTTCACATACGGCCCGCAGATGATGATAGGCGGTTTATGCGCAGTAGAAAGCAGTTCCAAAAAAGTTGCTTCCGCAGCAACAGGCTTTACAGGAACCTTCGGATACATCGGGGCAGTCTTATCAGCTACAGGAACAGGATTTATGGTTGATAAATTCGGCTGGAACGGAGCAATTGCTTTCTGGGTTGTATCAGCGCTAATCTGTATTGCTATCTGTACAGTGCTTATGATTGAAGAGAAAAAGAAACAGGTTTAAACAAAAGCCTCTCTTAATTGAGAGGCTTTTTATTCTTCAGAAATATTCAGCGGTTCCGGCTGGGGGATGGTAAACCAGAAGGTGCTTCCGCAATTCAACCTCGACTTAAAGCCAATCACACCGCCGTGTGCTTCAACTATTTTTTTACACAGCGCAAGCCCTATTCCCGAACCCTGCTGGCGTTTCAGAACGCTCCTGTTTACCTGCGAGAAAAAAGAAAATATTGTGTCATAATCCTTTTTTCTAATTCCGTCGCCGGTGTCCTTTATCTCAAAAACAAATTCGTTTTCATCATTCATATAAGAAACAATTGTTATCTTGCCGTTAAGTTTGTTAAATTTTACAGCGTTTGAAATCAGGTTATAAATCAACTGCTTAAACCGCCTCAAATCCGCGTAAATCTCAACATCCATCACTGTATAGGAAAAGTGAAGGTTTTTTGATTTCACAATCTCATCAAAGCTGTAAGATATATCCTCTATAATTTCTTTTGTTCTAAAAACCTCCTTGTTCAGCTCAAGCTTATCTATCTCGGCTCTTGACAAATCAAGTATATCCTGTATCAAACTCAATAAAAATTTAGCACTTTTAGAAATATTATCTATATATTTATAATCGTTTTTATCATTCAATCTGCCTTTTAATATATCTGAAAAGCCTATTATAGAATTCAGCGGGGTTTTGTATTCATGAGAAATGCTTGCGAGAAACTGGATTTTTTCTCTGTCGTGATTATCCAGGTCTTCTCTCAAAAGCATTATCTCTATTCGCGCGCTCAAAAAATCCGTGATAACTTCAACAAGTTCTTCAAAATTGTAATTAAACTCCATCCTCCTGCCGATTAGAGCAAAATATCCGATTAAAAACCCGTGCGCTGATACCGGCACTATTATTGTATTTTCTTTAGACAACTTTTTGAAATAGTCAATCGTATCTTCCATCTCATAACCGTTGGAAAACAAATCTTCTCCGAGTGTAAAAATATTTTCCGCACTCTTCTTTATATCCGGCTTTTTATTTATGTCAGACGCATAATAAACCTTCCTCACCGCAACAGTATTAAATTCATGATTGGAAAGATAAACCCATCCCGCCTGCGCTTTTGTGTATTTCATTACCGCCTGAACTGTTTCAGCGCACAACTCCTTTACGGTGCAGATAGTATTAAGTTTTTTCAAAAATTTACCCAAAAATTTTTCATGAGAAATATTCATTGTATAATTATAATATGAACAAAAATTCCGGAACAAAAAAATTATTTGTAATTTCCGGCTCCTCAGGTGTCGGGAAAGGCACTGTCCTGAAAGGGTTTCTATCCAGACATCCTAACTTTATGCTGTCAATTTCCTGCACCACTCGTTCTCCGCGTGAAGGCGAAATAAACGGCGTAAATTACTTTTTTATTGCGAAAGAGGAATTCCAAAACTGCATTGATAATGACAAATTCTTAGAGTGGGCAGAATTTGCCGGAAACCGTTACGGCACAAAGAAAAAATATATTCAGCAGTGCCTTGCGGAAGGCAAAGACATTATCCTTGAAATAGATACTCAAGGCGCCCTTCAGGTTAAAAAGAAAATGCCGGAAGCCGTCTTGATTTTTATCTGCCCGCCATCAATTGAAGCGCTGGAAAATCGGCTCAGAGGCCGCCATACCGAAGATGAAGCTACTATTCAAAAACGGCTTCAGGAAGTAAAAACTGAACTTGAGCGCGCCGAAAATTTTGATTACAAAGTTGTAAACGATGACCTTGATAAAGCAATCGGTGATTTAGAAAAAATTATCTACGGAGAACCAAAATGCTGAGCGGGAAAAATATTCTAATCGGCATCTGCGGCGGAATTGCAGCTTATAAAATCTGTGAACTTATAAGAATGTTCAAACGAAAAGGGGCAAACGTCCGTGTTGTATGCACTACGAATGCCTTAAACTTTGTCACTAAATTAACACTACGGAACCTCAGCCAGAACGAAGTCGGTGTCGATGAATTTGACATTCCGGATTTCAAACCGGAACACATATCTTACGCTGATGAAACGGATATTATGATAATCGCGCCCGCAACAGCAAATACAATCTCTAAAATTGCCTCAGGTATCTGTGATAACCTTCTGACATCAATCGTCTGCGCATTTAAAAAGCCTGTCATAATCGCTCCGGCAATGAACTGTAATATGTGGGAAAACCCTGCAATTCAGGAGAATTTAAAAAAACTTTCCTCACGCGGCTACAAAATTCTTGACCCTGAAAGCGGCATCCTCGCCTGCGGCTATGAAGGCAAGGGCAGGCTTTGCAGTTTAGAAAAAATTTACGATGAAGCAGCCGCAATTCTTACCTCAAAAACCGGAGGCAAAAAATACGTAATCACTGCAGGTGGTACAATTGAAGATATTGACCCCGTAAGGTATATTTCAAATTACTCCTCCGGCAAAATGGGGATTGCACTTGCGGATGAGGCTTACCGCTGCGGCAATGATGTCACGTTAATCACAACTGTCGCTGTCGCAAGACCCTACAAAATTATAAAAGTAAAATCAGCAATCGAAATGCAGGAGGCTGTTAACGCAGAATTTGAAATTGCTGATTTTATAATAATGGCTGCAGCCGTCGCGGATTACAGGGTGAAAAATATATCCGGACAAAAGATTAAAAAGACAGATGATGACACCCTAACGCTTGAACTTGTCAAAAATCCCGACATCTTAAAAAGTTTATGTGAAAGAAAAAACGAAGAGATACTGAAACCAGTTCAGCATGACAAAATAATAGTCGGCTTCTGCGCAGAGAGTGAAAATCTCCTCGCAAACGCAAAAGAAAAAATTCAAAAAAAAGGCTGCGACTACTTAATCGCAAACGACATTTCAAGAAAAGACATCGGATTTTCAAGCGATTATAATGAAGTCACAATCCTAGATAAAAACGGCGGTATGATAAAACTTGAACGCGCATCAAAATCTGAAATCGCACGCGGAATTTTAAAGGTTATAAATGAATAAATACGAAATTGTAAAAAGGATTGAAAGCTTTGCGCCGCCAGAACTTGCGGAAAGCTGGGACTGTTCGGGATGGGCAGTTGAAACAAACAGATCAGAAATTAACAAAATTATGCTCTGTCTCACAGTAACAGAAGATATAATAAGACAGGCGATTCAACAAAATTGCGATATGATAATTTCCCACCACCCGATGTTTTCAATAAATTGTCATTCTGAACTTGTTTCAGAATCTCTGCAGCCGTATATTGACATCTACACAGCCCACACAAACCTCGACCGCACACAGGGCGGAACAACAGACACACTTGTTGCAAAACTCGGATTTGAGGTGAGTGAAACCTCTGATTTTTTAAGATTTACAGATGTAAAAATTTCTATAGATGAACTGCGTGACAGACTTCTGAACCTTTCGCCAAATCTCCGCTACGTAAATAACCACGGGATTAAAGAATTAAATAAACTTGCCTTCTGTGCGGGAAGCGGCTCGGAATTTATAGAAGAAGCCTTTGAAAAAGGTGCAGACGCACTCATTACAGGCGATATAAAGTTTCACATGGCGCTTGAAAGCCCGATTGTCCTCTTTGATACCGGACATTTTGAAAGTGAAATTCCGGTTCTTGAAGTCTTTGAAAAGCTTCTTCCGGACATTGAAACTGTTCGCGCAGCGGAAAAAAGCCCGTTTAACTATTGATATTATTACTTACACGTCTTTTTACTCTCCCGGCTTAAGTCGCTGCAGTGCAAATAACAAACATACCGTGCTACTCGTTCATTTTCAAACTGTAAAAAATTCTTCAGGTTGACATAAATGACTTTTTCAAAGAAATAGAATATTGACAATACCGGTTTATCAGGTACAATAATAGATGTGACAATTAATGGGACGTCGCCAAGTGGTAAGGCAGCTGGTTTTGGTCCAGCCATTCGGAGGTTCGAATCCTTCCGTCCCAGATTAATACAAAAACCCCTCAGGCAGTCAGCGAAAGGGGATTTTTAGTGTAATTTTTTGTCCAGTTTGATTTGTACGGATAGATAGATTATTGTATTTTTATGTCCGGTTTGTTATATATACAATAAAAAGTAGGTCGGATTTACTTAATCCGGCTCAAAGTTTTTCAGTAAAAAATACCGGACAAATGTCCGGTATTTTTTATTTCTTAGTTAGATACTCCTTTAAAAATTCTGCCATTGGTTTTGACTTGAGTTGAAGTGGATAAAAAGAATATCCTGACGGTATCCAATCTTTACCCATCAATTGTCCTAGATTTGGATTATAAACCATTGATGAGATTTTTTCTTTTACTCCGTTGCCGGAAAGACGACCGTATTCAACACCAAGTCCTCTATTTCCTGAAATATCCTGCAACATTTTGGAGTATGTTCCATTGGAATAATCTAATTTGGTAAATGATTTAAAGTTTTTATTTAGTGAAGCCAGATGATAGAATAGTCCCGCAACATCAGAATTGTTACTGTTTTCTTTATAAACAGTTACTTCTTTAAGTTTCCCGTCAACACTAACTGAGCTTCTTTTGGTCGTCATATTAGTTTTGTAATCATACTTCCATGAAGCTGATATAGACCTTCTATCCAATTCTGACGGGTTACATTTATAAATTGCTTTATTTCTTAACGAAACCAGTTCACCTTTATCATCTAATCCCAAAAACTTTCTGACTGTTGTTGTTCCATGATTCTCTGGAACAGCATCTTCAATAACGGCAATTCCGTTTTTCAATCCTACTAATTTTTCTCCGGAACGGATGAAACCTATCTTATTCAATAATTCTGTATTTTTTGCAGCCTGCGAACCTTTAAAGGCTTTTGGCAGTATTTCCCGAGCAACAGATAAAATTTTTATGTATTGCATAACAAACTCCTTTTTCCCTTGATTATATAAAGTTCTTTGAAATTGTATAATTGCAATTTTTACATTTCTCTATACTTCAATAAAAACAAACGGGTCAAAAATATTGCTCCGCCCGCATCGCATCATATCATATCATATCATATAGCAGATTATATCAGGGTTTCAGATGTTTTTAAATTTAAATTTACATTTCGTTACATTGTCAGACTTTACCAGAGTATGCAGACCGGACATACTTCAGTAACCTACGGTAATAAATTTTGACTTGGGATACTGACTGCCAAACCTAATAAAAATATTCCTTTTATTGAACTTACAAATTAAAAAATTTTCCGCAGCGGGAAACTAGCGGCCTGTCTAATTATTTTCCGCATCAAACCAGTCTATAAGCGACTTCTTTTCCCCGAATTTAAAATTGAACGTTTTCTCAAAATCAGGATCCGTTAAAAATGTATAGCTTATATTAAAACCTGCAGGTTTCTCCGGGAAATTTAAGGCTTCAACTTTTTCTTTAGAAATTTCTCTTTTCTCTAAATCCAGAACGTTTGAATAGTTTAAACCGTCATAGGCGCAAAAAGGAATTTTCATTCTGCCGTCAGCCCCTCTTGCGAGCAGCCCGAAAGTTCTGCAAACAAGCCCTCTGTAATGATATACAGAGCAAACATCATTTATTAAAAAAGGACAATCGTAGAAAAATTCTTCCCCATTAAAATTCTTTTTCTGCTCCAGAACCTTATTTATATTGTTTTCAATAACAGCCTTTGTACTCTCATCAAGCTGCAAAAAACCTGACAAAAGATATTTTATCTCAATTTCAGAATACGGAAACTGTGCATTTTTACAGCATTTTGCGCACCCTTTTGAACAGGATATATAAGGCTTTTGCATTTCGAAAAACTTTGCAATCCTGTCATTTATGAACATCAAATAAGCCGGATAATTTTCTAACATAAAAATTCCTTCACAAGTATTACAAATAAATTATACACGCTGATTATTGATTTACAAAGAAGGCGCGTTGACGGAAAGCCATCGTTTTTTTATTCAGAATATTAGTAAACAGGTTGTGGACAAAAATTTTTATCTCTGTAAGAATAAAATCGACACACATAAAAAATGGAGCGAATAATTTATGAATATGTTTTGTTTTCAATGCGAGCAGACAGCACAGGGGAAAGGCTGTACCATTTCAGGTGTCTGCGGCAAAAAACCTGATACAGCAAATCTTCAGGATGAATTAACTAATGCGATAATAGAACTTGCAAACTGCGGCGAAAAAAATGATACAAATACAGAACTTTTAACAGACGGACTATTCACAACTATCACTAACGTAAACTTCGATAACGATTCAATTTCAAAATTTACGGAGAAGGTAAAAAAAAATATAACCTGCGGCAGCAAATTCGATATAAAATCCGTCTGGGAAGCGGATGAAAATATCAGGAGTTTAAAATCACTTATACTTTTCGGGCTTAAAGGAATAGCAGCTTACGCCCACCATGCAAGGATTCTCGGATATAAAGACCCGGAAGTGGATGATTTTTTCTACACAGGTCTGCAGAGTATTTCAAAAGACTTAAGCGCGGATGAGTTAACAGCCCTTGTTCTGAAAACAGGCGAAATAAACCTTAAATGTATGGAGCTTCTGGACAGGGCAAACACTGAAACTTATGGCAGCCCTGTTCCGGTTAAAGTTAGTACAAACATTGAGGCAGGCCCGTTTATTGTCGTAACGGGGCACGATCTTCATGACCTTGCGATTCTGCTCGAGCAGACAAAGGATAAAGGAATAAACATCTACACACATGGAGAAATGCTTCCGTGCCATGCTTACCCTGAATTAAAAAAATATCCGCACCTGAAAGGGAATTTCGGGACAGCATGGCAAAACCAGCAGAAAGAGTTTGAAAACATTCCGGCTCCGGTGCTTTTCACAACAAACTGTATTATGCCTGTCAAAGAAAGCTACGCAGACAGAATTTTCACAACCTCGGTAGTAGAATATCCGGAAATGAAACACATAGGAGAAGATAAGGATTTCACACCTGTCATAGAAAAAGCTCTGGAACTCGGCGGGTATAAAGAATTACAAAAGATGACAGGTATAAACGGCGGTGAAGTTTTGACAACCGGTTTCGGACACAACACGGTGCTCGCGGCAGCGGATAAAATTATTGAAGCTATAAAAAACGGAGCAATTAAGCATATATTTCTTGTCGGCGGCTGTGACGGCGCAAAGCCCGGAAGGAATTACTACACAGAATTTGTAAAGCAAACTCCTTCAAACACACTTGTTCTTACACTTGCATGCGGGAAATACCGGTTTAACGATATTGATTTAGGGGAAATAAACGGGCTTCCGCGGCTTCTTGATATGGGACAATGCAACGATGCCTACTCTGCCGTCAAAGTCGCATCAGAGCTTGCTAAAGCTTTTAATTGCAGTGTAAACGAACTTCCGCTGTCGCTGGTGCTTTCATGGTATGAGCAGAAAGCGGTTTGTATCCTTTTAACTCTCCTTTATCTGGGGATTGAAAACATCCGTCTTGGCCCGACACTTCCGGCTTTTGTATCTCCGGAGGTTCTAAATATTCTCGTTGAAAAATTCAAAATAAAACCAATTACAACACCGGAGGAAGATTTAAAGGAAATACTAAAAAAATAAAACTACAACATAATAAGTGCGCCTGAAAGGTTATAATCCGGCAAAAATGCCGCGCTTATCTTTAAAACTCTTTATACAACAAAAGGTTGAACGCCAAACAGAAACGTTCAACCTTTTTTAATCAATTTCATACTTCACTAAAAAACAGTTTTTTATTATAAATCCTTATCGGATTCTTTTATAGGAGCGCCGATAACCCTTTCAACTTCGGCGGCATTAATATTGTAGTTCAAAACATTTGAATAGTAATCAAGCTGTGCATTCAGATAGGAGTTTTCCGCATCTTTAAACTCAATAGCATCGCCCAGCCCTACCTGATAACGGCGGAATGCTTGATACTGACGTTCCTTTGCCTGCTGCAGCGCAAGTTTTGAAACATCAAGGCTGTCATGAGAATTCAAAAGATTTATATAAGCGCTTTTAACTTCCAGATAAACATTCTGCTTCTGCTGTTCGTAATCGGCTACATATTTTTTATAAGTTGCACTGGCTTCATCAACCTGCTTTTTCAACAGAAGAATATTTAACGCCGAATAGTTAAGCTGTACACCAAACTGATAACCGTAATCGGAGTCAATCTGACGCCCGCCGTTGTTGTAAGATCCGAATGCGCTCAAGTCCGGAGCAAATGCTCTTTTGGCTGCCCTTACATTCATTTCTGCAGCATCCATAAGTTTTTTGGAAGCAAGAAGTGCCGGACGGGAAGCCTGTGCTGTTGCAAGCAGGTCTTTTAAATTTACGTCATAAGCTTTTGTGTTCAGCTTATCTTTCAAGACCACCCCTTCAAGTTCCGGAATACCTACAGCGTTTGCAAGTTCTGCCGCAGCAAGTTCAAGGGTATTTTTTGCTTTAATAAGGTTAACCTTTGCATTGCCCAGGTTGTATTCGGCAGTTGTAACATCAATTTTTGCTTTTCTGCCGATTTCATACTGAGCACGCGCCTGCTTAAGCTGTAGTTCAAAATCTTTTACTGTATCTTCGTATACAGTTTTTTGAATTTCCGCAAAAATCAGATTGTAGTATGCTACCTTCACGTTATAAATTACAAGCTCAATACTTGTTTCAGCATCGTATCTGGAAGCTTCGTAATTTCTTTTTGCCATATCTGCAGAAGCTTTTGTTTTACCGAAATCAAACAGAAGCATGTTTGCAGAAAGGGTAGGAGCATAGAACATATTATATTTCTGCGACATCATACGTGCGTAAGAACTGTTCATAGTCATAAGTGTATCGTTTCTGGAATAACTTACACCTGCGCCGATTGTCGGGAAGTAATTTGCCCATGCCTGACCTATTCTGGATTTGTAGATTTCAGCGTTGCTTATCGCGGACATAATTGTAGGGTGGTGGGTTATAGCAAGCTTAATACAGTCAACAAGCGTAACCTCGCCGTTCATATCAGCATATTCTATCTGGCTGTTTATGACAGGGAATTTTGTTTCATACATGCCTTCCGCTTCTTTAGAAGATTCCTGCTTTGATTTTGCATTTTCTGCATTTTTTTTGCGTTCCTGCCGCTTGCTAACCTTCTTTTTCTTTTCAGGTTTTACAATATGAATTTCCTCGGGCTTTTTGGCAATATTCACCGGCTCCTGTGTTTTTGCATCCTTTGCAAGAACACTTCCTGAGGAAATTGCAAGCACCGAACATATTAAAAGTATATTCAAAATCTTCTTCATTTTATTGAAATCTCCAAATCTTTTTCAGTAATTTCTTTCTTAGGGAATAAATCAACAAATTCCTGAACTATAACGTAGAATGCCGGAGTAAGTACAGCACCCAGAGTTGCAGCCGCAATCATACCGCCAAATACGGTAGAACCTACCGAAATTCTTGAGTTTGCTCCTGCGCCGGCTGCGAATAACATTGGCATTACACCTAAGATAAACGCCATTTCTGTCATCATAATCGCTCTGAACCTGAGTTTTGCAGCTTTTATAGCAGCATCTTTTACCGGAAGTCCGTGTTTTTCATGTTCTTCTTTGGCAAACTCGACAATCAAGATTGACTGTTTTGCGGCAAGCCCGATTAACGTAATCATACCTACTTGAGAATAAATATCGAAAGACTGGTTAATCATCATCTGGAACACTAACGCACCAAGTGCCGCAATAGGCGAAATCAACAGTACCGCAATAGGAATTGTATAGCTTTCGTACAATGCTACAAGGAACAAATATACAAATATAAGCGCCATACCTACTATCATAGCAGTCTGCCCGGAAGCTTCTCTTTCCTGTGCTGACGTACCTGACCAGTCGTATGTTATATCAGACGGAAGAACACTTTTTGCAACTTCTTCCATAGCTGTCATAGCATCTCCGGAACTCTTACCGGCTGCCTGCTGACCCTGAATTTGCACTGATTTGTACTGGTTGTACCTTGATATTGAGGCTGTACCTACTGTCTGTTTAAGTTTTACTACAGAAAGTATCGGAACCATTACACCGTTTTTGTTTTTAACATATATGCCGGAAAGGTCGGAGGCCTTATTTCTAAAGTCGCTTTCTGCCTGCATCTGAACCTTAAATACACGGTCATATTTATTAAAATCGTTTACGTAATTTGTACCGAGCATTGAAGAAAGAGTTGTATAAAGCTCCTGCAAATCAATGTTCTGCGCAAGCGCCTTTTCATAGTCAATATCAACTATGTATTGAGGAACGTTTGCCTGAAATGAAGTATATACGCTTGATAAAGACGGGTTCTGGTTTGCAGCGGCAACGAGTTTGTTTGCCCAGGTTTCAAGTTCCTGTGCAGTGTATTCACCTTGAGAGAGCATCTGGAACTCAAAACCGCCCATCATACTCATACCGTTAATTGCCGGTGGTGAAAACGCCATAATCGATGCTTCTTTGGTATTTGCGGCAACCGCTCTAACCTTATTCAAAATTGCAACATGAGAAAGGTCGGTCGGTTTGCCCTGTAATTTATATGCAACCCATTTTACAGGATTCATCTTTCTTTCTGCGTAATCCTTAAGCTGAATAATTACGGTTGACTGGTTTGTCGCACCATCGCCGCCGAATACCGTCAACTTTTCAGGGTTAACGCCAGGAATATCTTTTATCTGCTCGGTAAAACGTCTTGAAACTTCTTCCGTTCTTGAAAGCGACGCCCCGTCAGGCAGAGTAATTGAGGCAAGCAATACACCCTGATCTTCATCCGGAATAAAGCCGGTTGATATTGTCTTAAATGAAATCAATGTCAACGCAAGTATTACTGCATAAAATATTGCAACAAGCTTTTTGTTATAAACAAACTTTGTTACATACTCGAGATAAAAATCTTCGAGTTTTGCAAACATTTCATTGAATTTAACAACAAGAACCGATGTACGTCTGCTGATTCTCTCTTTTATGTGGTCAACTGTTTTCATCCACGGATACTTAGAATAATCGTGGGGCTCCTGATTTTTATGCCCGAAAAAGTGCGAACACATTGCAGGAGAAAGAGTAAGCGCGCAGATTGCCGAAATTGCAATAGAAACAGCAATACATACGGCAAACTGCTTATACATAACGCCGGTCATGCCTGTCATAAAGATAATAGGCACAAATACTGCCATCAATACCAGAGCCATTGCAACAAGGGCAAAGCCTACCTCTTCCATAGTAAGCTGGGTTGCAATCACCGGAGATTTACCTTCTTCAATGTGACGGTTTACGTTTTCGATAACAACAATTGCGTCGTCAACAACAACACCAACGGCAAGTACAAGCGCGAACAGCGACAGAAGGTTAATCGTCATCCCCATGGCTTTCAGCGCGAAAAACGTGCCGATTAATGATACCGGAATTGTAACGCACGGAACAAGGGTCGCCATACCGTCCCCGAGGAACAGGTAAATAATTATAACAACGATTAATGCGGTAAGAAGGATTGTAAATTCAACTTCTTTCATAGATTCGTGGATAAAGTCCGCATCATCTTTTACATAAAGAATTTTAATACCGTTGGTCAGTCTGGAATTCAGTTCATTAACCTTGGCTTTAACAGCTTTTGAAAGGTTAATAATATTGGCATCCGGAAGCTGTGAAATTACAACAACCGCAGACGGTTTCCCGTTAACAAGACCTAAATTTGAATATGATTCAGCACCGAGTTCAACACGGGCAATATCTTTAATTTTGACATTGGTGCCGTCCATATTTGAGCGGATAATTATATTTTCAAACTCTTTTACATCAGATAAACGCCCCGGGGTTTTCAGGGTAATCTGGAGCGCCTGTTTTTCATCTGTCGGGAGCTGTCCTAGTGCACCTGTTGCAACCTGAGTATTCTGGTTTTTGATGGCTGCTGCAACTTCGCTTGTCGAGATATTCAGCCCTGCCATTTTTTGCGGGTCAAGCCAGATTCTCATAGAGTAGTTCCCGCCGCCGAATACCATTACATCCGCAACACCTTCGACACGTTTAAGTTCGTCTTTAATATATATAGAACCGTAGTTTGTCAGGTCTAACTGTGTCCAGTTGCCGGATTCCGGATAAAGTGTCAGGATAATTGCACCTGAGCCTGAAGAACGGCTGATTGCTGTAACACCTGTTCTTTGAACATCCTCGGGAAGCTGTGATTGAACACGCTGGATAAGGTTCTGGACGTTCATAAGGTTAATGTTTTTATCTGTACCTACTTTAAAATAAAGGGTTAAAGTATAGCTGCCGTCAGTTGAAGTTGAGGTCATATAGGTCATATTTTCAACACCGTTAAGCTTATTTTCGAGAATCGTTGCAACGGTAGATTCAATAACCTCTGCGCTCGCGCCCTGATAATTTGCGGAAACCCTTACCTGAGGAGGGGTTACATCAGGATAACTCTCCTGTTTGAGGCTTAAAATAGAAATTAAACCCAGTATTACGATACAAAGTGATATTACCAGTGCAAATCTTGGTTTTCTTATAAAGAAAAATAACTTGTCTTTATCAAATATTTTTTTCATGAATTTTAACCCTGCTATTACTTATCTGCTTTATCCTTTTTTTCAACAATTTTTAATTTCTGACCTTCCGAGGCAATATTCTGGATACCGGACACTACAACCACATCAGAAAGATTAAGTCCGGAGTTTACAACCCAGTTATTATTAATATTTTCGCTTACTTTAATATTTTTTCTTACAGCCTTGTTATCTTCGACAGCCCAGACGTAATAACCGCTCATAGCATCCCCTTTCGTACATGCCTGCGGAACAGTAATAAACTTAACAAGTTTCGGGGCTGTAAGTTTAACTTTCATATAAGCGCCCGGAACGAGCCACATCTTCGAGTTGTCAAAAGTAGCTCTCATATATACAGAGCCGGAATCCTTATCGATTTTATTATCAACAAAGTTAATTGTACCAGTTTTGTCGTACCAGTTTCCGCCGTCAAACTGGACTTCAACTTTAACATCTTTCAGGTGGTTGCTTGCTTTCAAAAGATTAACAAAATCATCATTTTTCACACTGAAAGTAACATAAACAGGGTTAACGCTTGAAATATTAACAAGCGAACCCGAGGTTGCAGTAACGTAGTTTCCTTCGGTAATGTTAACCTTACCAATTCTTCCGTCAATCGGCGATTTAATAGTTGTGTAGCTGAGATTTACCTTTGCAAGTTCAAGCTGCTGGCGTGCCGCATCAAGAAGCGCTTTGTTCTGGTTTCTGGCAGCAAGGCTTGAATCAACATCGGAACGGCTGATTAAATCTTCCTTAATCAGCGCATTTGCTCTGTTCAATTCCTGCTGTGCATTTTTGAGAAGCGCGCTGTACTGGTTTACGTTTGCAGCTGAATTGTTAACCTCAATCTGGTATTCACGCGGATCTATCTGAAAAAGTGTCTGTCCTTTTTTGACAAAATCACCTTCTTTAAAATATTTTTTCAGCAAAAATCCCGGAACCCTTGCAACTAAATCAACCGAATATTTTGCCTCAACCCTGCCTGTGGCTTCTGCAGAAACATTAACAGCTTCGATATGAGGATTGTCGACCTCAACTTCTTTTGGCATCATCATAGCCTGACGCTGTATAATTGCAGCAACAAAACCCGAGGCTTTATTATATATAATCGGAACAATTATAATCAGTAAAATTAATATTCCCCACTGTTTTCTTGTCAAACTTAGTTTCATACTTTTCTCCATATTAATTATCGTTAGTTCTGCACTGCCGCATGTGCACACTGCTGCTCAATGGCACACTTTTCCTTTATATATGGTACAAAAATCAGGGTTATCTCACATCCATCATATAAAGTAGTTGATAAAAAAGATTAATAATCCGACGGGCAGTAATCCCATCTTATAACTAAAACTTCATTCGCTAGACAATTGTAATCTGCTCAACATGAAGCAAGTGAACTCGCTTACGCTCAGACAACACTTGCTTTTACCGCTATTTCGCAGAACATTGTCTGCTCATTTCGTTGACGTTATCAGATGGGATTACTGCTCCTGTCGAAAAAGCCTTCATTTTCAATATCATTTTGAGGCAATGGCAGAACGGCTTAAGGAAATTTCTTTTCTCAAATCATCAATAAATTCTTTCCTGTACAAAAACCCGAGGTGTGAACCGTTACTCATATACAACGAATTATCCTTTGTGTACTGCTTAAGCTTTTTAAGCTGACTGTGGTCTACAAGATAATCATCTAGCGCATGGTATATTTTGTAGTTGTCATTATTCTGTAGATAATCTGCAATTGAATGCAGACTTGCATCATACTCAAGGTCGTCAACTGTTCTGTAATCACCTGAGAGAAGATATTTTTCCGCATAGTCCTGATAATTTGTATTGTTAACTGTTTGATAAAAATCCGAACACTTGTTGCTTTTTGATTTTTGTTCAATCGCAAAAATCACATCCGAAAGTTTCTGGTGCATAATAAACCCTGTAATAAGTTTTGCTTCACCCTCGGAAAACGGCAGTTCATTAATTTCCCTATCCGGATCTTCTGCCTTTATTTTATAAATTCTCATAACTTTGGCAGCAGTAACCGCTGTCTTATTCTTAAAATTTTCCGGACTTTTATTCCATTCTTCGCTGTTTTTATCTATTTGTTTCATCGCATAAATAAGTTCCACCGGAGGGTTTATGGAGATAAATTTGTCGATACCGAGGGTGTTATTCTTGGCTTCTTTAGCGGCAAGAAAGAGTGTTTCCATTGCGCCGAAAGATGTTCCGATAAGCACTTTTCCCCTGAATGTGCACTCGTATTTTGCCTGAAGCTTATCAATAATTTTTGCAGTCACGGTTTTCAGGTAATCCGCATCGTCGGAAGGTATCCCGGGCGCGTAATTTTCCGGCATACTGTTCACAAATTCCCAGTGGAAGTGGCTTCCCTGAATTATAACAGAATACCCTTCATCATAAAAAAGTTTTGCCAGCACAACCGAATGATAAGACATAATCCCCTCACCGATTGACGGATAAATAATCGCAACCGGTGCATTTTTGTCTTTCTGCATGATATACCGGAAACGGTAGTTCTCACGCTCAGGCACAACAGAAACCGAGGCTGTTTTAATTTTCTTGCTGAAACACCTGTTCCACACAGAAAGTTCATTCCAGATAGAATCGTTTATTTCAGGAAGGTCAAAAAGCGCCGTCCTCATAGCGTCAATCACAGGGCCCTGCGGATTGTAATCAAAAAGTATCATATCAGCAAGGAGTTTTGAATTTTTGTTATCGTAACTTTTCAGGATAATATCATCCATATTAGTGCCGCCCTTTAAAATATCGTTAAGCGCAATTTTATCAACAGGTTGCGCTTCTTCTTCCGGAGCCAGCGCGGTTACGTTAACCTCATTGTCCTCATTACTTTCAACAAGTTCTTTACCGTCAAAAAGGTTAATTTGCGTGTCAAGCACCTCTTTTCTGTCAAGGTTGGAATTTTTTATAAAATTATCAAGTCCGTAAAGTTTCCGTGCAACCTCGTAAGGATCAGCATAGGTTGTTTCAAGCGTCTTGGCAAGCGGCTGAATTGCAGTTGATTTGTTCAGAGTAAGCCCCGCTTTTATAATTGCTATAATCGGGGTTGCAATATAACAGGAAGGATTAAGCGCCGCATCGAGAGCCTTTCCTGCAAGCCCGCGCGGTGTGGTTGATGATAAAACCGGTACAACAAGATAAGGCCCGCTTTTAATTTTACATTTTGCAAGCGCCTGCTCCATATCCTCCGCAACCGGCTCCAGATGAAAGAATCTCTTTGCAGGGTCAAACAAACCGCCTAACCCTATTGTGGAATTTGTTAGAAATCTGAGAGTTTCACGCCCCGAGGCAGGGAAATCTCTCTGAATTAAACAGCTTGTAAGCCTTATCGGGTATTCAATATTAGAACACGCGCACTTAATCCTGTCCATCCCGAACTGCGGCATTACAGATGCGTACAAAATATGAACAGGCTTTATCACAAATTTATTCAACTTTGAATTAAATGTAAACATCTTTCTGTTGAAGTTTTCAAACCTGTCACGCCCAAGATACTGATAAGCATAATCAGGATATTTGCTCTGTACTGCGTCAGAATTCTCCGCCAATACCGGCACTGCAGCCAGCATCAAAATCAGACAGGCAAAGGCCGCATAATATTTTTTTCTTTTAAACATTTGTCCTCTTTAATCTTCTGATAAGTGAATACGAATTACGTCTTATAATGAGCTTACCCGTATACAAATGTCATTACACCGCAAGCTATAAAAGGGGGAGGATTAAACTTTTTACAAAACTTTATGAATTGTTAAAAATTGGTTAATTATAAAAGGTTTGAGCAAAAACAGAGTAATAATAATAATGTAAGAAGAAATGAAAATGGAAACGAAAGGAGTAGGTTATGAAATTTCTAATTAAAAAAACACCGGATGGTTTTATTAAGTCAGTCAATGATGAAATCAGCTCTATTCTAAGCCGTAACTTTGACAGTTTCTTCCCTGAATACATTTTCTCCGAAGAAATGGATAAATTTGCAATGCCTGTAGAAATTAAAGAACGAGAAAAAGAATATTATGTAAAAGCTGAACTCCCCGGAGTTAAAAAAGAAAATCTTGATATTGATATTGACAAAAACCACCTTACAATAAACGCTAAAAAAGAAGAAGAACACGAAGAAGATACTAAAGGTTACAGAAAATCCGAATTTAAATACGGAGATTTCTCAAGAACAGTATACTTCCCTATGGATATTGATGTTGAAAAAACCGAAGCTAAACTTGAACACGGTATTCTCTCCATCATTGCGCCAAAAGTAAAAGCAGAAACCGAAGGCATTAAAAAATTAACTGTAAGGTAATTCTAAAATCTCACATCTCAACAAAAAAAGGGGGCGCAGCCTGAAATCAGGCTGCGCCCCCTTTTTTATAAAAATTTAACCTCTTTTCTAATATCAAAAAATTTTTCAAGATATTAGAATATGTAATACTGAACAAAAAGGAGTATTACATGGCAAAGATTAAAGTGATTGATTTTTTAATACAGGAGCTTGCAAACCTGGGCATAAGCCGTTTTTTCGGACTTCCCGGAGATTACTGTTTTAAGATAATAGATGCAGTTACAAAAAATCCTGAAACCGGATGGATAGGCTGTACAAACGAACTTAATGCCGGATATGCAGCAGACGGCTATGCAAGACTAAATGGTTATGGAGCGCTAATTACTACATACAACGTGGGAGAACTCTCTGCAATAAACGCAATCGGTGGCTCTATGGCAGAAAGCGTTCCGGTAATTCATATAGTAGGAATGCCATCCTCAAAACATATAAAAAATAATACACTTCTGCATCATAATTTCAGTACGCCTGATTATTTTGCAAGCTTTAACGCATATTCCTGCTTCACACAGGGTGCGGCAATACTTAATGAACAAAATGCAAAACAGGAAATAGAACGGCTTCTTTATATGTTCAGAAAACACAAAAAGCCTGTCTATATTTCAATTCCGGAAGATGTCTGTGATATTCAAATAGAGGCAGTTCCGGAAATTAAAAGTGTACGGAGTGACAGACAGAAATTAAAAAAAGCAGTTGAACATGCAATTAAATTAATTGAAAAATCACAATCCCCGATAGTTATAGGAGATTCTCTAATTGTCCGCTATGACAGCAAAAATGAATTTTACGACTTTCTGGCAAAAAGCGGGCTTCCTGCAACAACACTTCTTATGGGGAAAGGGCTTCTTAATGAAAACTGTCAGAATTTCATCGGCACCTATCTTGCAAATTACGCAAACCCGAATGTAAATTATCAGGTTAACAATTCAGACTGCCCGATATGTATAGGAACAATCTTCAGCGACTTTAATACTCTTAATTTTGATATACAAATCAACCCCGATAACGCTATCAATATACAGGGCACCTATACAGTTATTCAGGGAAAACTCTATGACAATGTTCTGATGAAAGAGCTTCTGAATGAGCTTTCGCAAAACATAAAAACCAAAAACCTTGATTTTATAAAAGATAAATCCTGCCCTGCGCATTCAATTATTAATGAAGAAAAGCCGCTTGACTTTGAATACATAACATCTCGGCTGGAGGAATTTTTCAACCCCGATGACTGCATATTTACGGATACCGGCGTATTTTCATACATGATGCCGTGTATAAACCTGCCTGAAAATGCTGTATGGTACTCACAGCTTTTATGGGCATCCATCGGATGGGCAGCACCTGCCGTATTCGGGGCACAATTAGCAGAACCGCAGAAAAGAATGATTTTACTGACCGGAGAAGGCGCACATCAGCTTACATTTCAGACATTAAGCTCTATGCTCAGGTATGAAATTAAACCTGTTATAATTGTTCTGAACAATTCCGGCTACACGATAGAACGGGTACTTTCCAAAACTCCGGAGGCGGAATTTAACAGCATACCTGACTGGAATTACACAAAAATCGCGGAGGATTTCGGCGGTAATATTTGGACAGCAAAGGCAAAAAATAATAAAGAGCTTGATGAAGCCCTCCGTAATGCTGAACTTGCCGTGCAGGATAAGCTCTGTTATATAGAAATATTTACTGACAAACTTGAAATTCCGCCTTTAATGAAACAGATTTATCACAGCTGAGGTATTTCCGTGCAAAGACAGTGTATGCCTCCGTCAAAATTTGTCAGATAATCCGCAATTTCATAATTTTCACCGGATACAAAATATATATTGTTTTCATCTACATAGGGTTTTAAACTGTCTTTAAACATTTTTTCAAAACTGAATCCTGTCCTGCGTTCAGTATCAGGTGTAATTCCGCACTGCCTGTCAAGCAGGGATTTATTTGTCATATAAATAATCTCATTTTTGTTGTTTTCAAGAGCTACGGCATTTACATAATTCAAATTATAAACAAGCCCTGTACTTTTTGTAGAGGGTTTAAATTTTACATCATAAATTCTTGCAGGCACACTAATCGGATTGTACCCGTGGTCAGAAAGGACTTTTGCAGTTTTAGAAGGTTTTTCATGGAAATTTTTGCTGACAGCCTCCTTAAATCTTGCCAGAATTACTCGCAGGTTTTCGTTTACAATTCTGAAATTTTCTGTACGTTTTATGCCTTTTTCAAGTTCTGCCACCGTTAAATCATCGTCGCAGACAAGAACATTTTTGTTAGTCAAAGGCCTGATACCTAAATCAATATGATAATCCATCTGCGGAATAATACAGATATTTTCCGCGCAAAAACGTGACTTCAATTTATCAACCCCGAGCAGTAATTCAGCATTTTTGCCGGCAATTAAATCGTTTTTCGCCCCGTTTTTGACTATAAAATAGTTACCTCCGGAAACATGGTTCTGAGCAAGAATTCCCTGAAACTTTTTAAAATTTGAAAGAAGCCACCCCAGACCGTCTGCCCGCCACGGATAATAAACCTTTCCGTCAGGTGTAACCCCTGCAATATCCTGAGCCCAGCAGGTTGTATAAGGATACCGGTCAAGGACATTCTCAAAGCCATCCTCAACCAGATCATCATGTCCGGCAAGCCAGACTTTAAAACCTTTTCTGTCGCCTATTTCTTTGAGTTCTTTTGCGATATTTCCTCTGTTGCTGGTCATAGCAAGCGCCCTGAGGCGTCTTGCATCATAGCCTTTAAATACGGGATTGTTATTATACGGAGTAATCTGCATACCGGATAACAAACCCGTAAATATATTTTTTTGCTATTCTTTAATAAGAAAGCACGGCCTGCTTTGACAATTCTTCCAGACGGACTTTAACCTCATTCATATCCGCTGCATCAACCTTGCCGCGTGCATTATCCATAAATTTGTTTCGCTGGGTAATCGTGCCGTTTTTGTCGATATTATAATCATAACCTAAAGTATTTACATTCTTTTCGCCTTCAAAAGACGCAGATTTGAACTTTCCGTTCTTATCGAGAGTAAAAGATACTACAGGATGATGATTTGATATGTAACCGCTCTCCTTATCATGATAATACTGATATACATGGAATAAATTTAATTCTTGCGGATATGCTTTTGCAACATGAATGGTTTTATCATTAAACAGAGCATCTTTTACCCCTGCAAAACTTGCTTCCGCGTCTGTAGGCTGCCTTTTTGCGGCAGACTTTTTCACCGGCTGTGTTTTAGGTGAAAGTACAGATTTTGCGGCAGCCTGTTCCGGCAGATAAATTTTGTCGTTAATTTTCAGACTATTCATATCGTCTATTGTATCGAGATTATTAAGTTTTGCAATTAAAAGCATGTATTCACTGATTTCCTGATTAGAAGCTTTCGGGTTATTGAGTTCTTTTTTAGCAAGTCCCCAGAGGCTGTCGCCTTTTTGCAGTTTATGCACCTTACCCTGCTTCACATCAGGAAGCTTTCTCATCATGTAATCGATGTACGCCTGTTCCTTAACTTTGTCAACCATAATTTTATCCCCTTTATTTTTCCCCGATTAATCCGGCGCCGTTTGTACCACGATTTTTCGACAGCCGGAACTGTTTATATTTATATTAAAACTTTTCATTTACAAAAATTGCCTTATAATAAAAATATGAAGAAGATTTTTTTATTAATCCTTATTGCAGCAGCGGGCTGTGCAGGTGTAATTGCGAACGAACGCACGGATAACGGGTTCAGCAAGAAATTCACGCAAAAATTCAAAAACTGTGATGTTTATATAGAGAATGCCACATTTAATATGGCAGGAACAGTATTCCACGACAGCAAGCAAATACTCGGCAGAAACGGGAAAAACTGTGAATATTTGCAGGTTACAGGCACCGCAAACGGCATCCTTACGGTAAGCTGTTCCTTTAACGAAACGCTTTCACGGGATTTATATAATGCACTGCTGCTAAAACCTGATTACAGAGCAGGAATTAACAAAACAGAAGAAATCTGGCAAAAAGCTATGCAAAACCCGAAAAACTGCACATACAAACGGTCAGAATACTACAGCAAGGGCTTCCAGATTGATCCGGCATATTTGCCTGTGTTTAATTAAAGTTTTGTAAAAATTTAACTGTAAGTATTAAAGATTTTCAAAAAATCCTCCGTCTTAATTTCCTGTGAAGTTAAAAGGAGTATTAATTATGTACGATTACGAAAATCTTAAAGAAACCATTGAAGGCAGAAAACAGGAAAATTACGAAGCTTTAAAAGCAGAAATTTCAGGCATTGAAGCCTTTATTGAAAAGTGTCTCAAAGTTGTATTTGAAAATTCTTCTTCAAAATCGGAAAGGGATTTCAACGTAACCTCGCTTTAAATTATGCGTTAAGAATAATAGGCGCTTAAGTGCAAAAAAATTAAACAGGTGATGGGTTGAAAGGTTTATTTCATATCGCCCCATCGCCTTTTGTTGCACTTAACGTCTTATCGTCTTTTTTATTTTATAAATATTTTTATCTCATCGTTGTTTGTATAAACATAGGCTTTTATTTTGTCGCCTGTATAATCAGCAGGAGGAGTTTTATAAGAAGAAGTTTTTTTCAGCATATCAAGAACAGTTTTGTTAAAAATTTTATCGCCCTGTCTTTTATACATTTTCCGGTTCGTCAACGAGCCGTCAGAGGCAATCCTGAATTCTATTTCACACTCTCCGGGAGATTGAATTATTCTTGAGGCGAGGTTTGAATAAAAAAGGTTTTGCAGACCTTTTTTGTAAATATCCATTTCACTTCCACCATCCGAAACTGTGGATTGAGCAGGAGTATTATCCCATACACTGTCAATATCCGGAACATTTACTGACGGAATAGTTTTTTCAATAACCGGCTCTGATTTTCTGTGCACATTTTTTGTGCCGGTAAAAAACAGTACATATACAGAAAGTAAAATACAGACAGCAAAAATTCCCCATGACAGTATATCCTGCAGCGTAAAAGTTTTCGAGGAAATCTGAGGCGCTGTCGCGACCTGTATTTCCTCAAAGGTATCATTCCCGCAGTCACAGTAGTCAACGCGGGCAGCATATAATCTTTGGCATACAGTACATTTAAACATACTTATAATTTTATTACAGCACTTATTTAGCGCAATCCTCTTAACTGTTGAAATTATCGTCTTTTAAGCAAATTTTATTATTTTCACACGCTGTTATTTTTTATATTTTATAATCTGCAAGACAACCGATTTGTTAATATCAGGCTTCAAAACAGCCACAGATGCCGTAATCACGGCAAGCCCCGCTGCCGCACAGATTAACAGTATGACAAGATTTTTTTTACTCATAACGGTGCACCCTTTCAAAATCATTATAATCATCAGGCGATGAATAACTGGTTTCGTACCAGATTAAAAACGCCCCTTTAAAGTCTGTGAATTTTCTCTCTGAACCCTCCGGAAATGCCAGAAAATCTTTACCTGCATAGCTTTGTATGAGCGGTATCATAGATTCTCTGATTTTTTCCGTATAATTCCAGTTTGTACTGTTTATTTTTATTTTTGAAATCGTCTTCCGGCTGCTTACACGGAATGAGAATGTTACAAGAGTTCCCATAGGTGCCGCAATCTGACTTTCGTCCATAATTCTGTTCTGCAGACTGCTGCGCCAGTTATTCCAGGCAATTGTTTCTTCCCTGCGTGTAAGCTTTTTAGGCTTTTTTTCAACAGGATTTGTAACATTTCCTATCCGCTTCTGAATGACGGAATTTTCAGGAGGAGTTTTAACCCTTTCAGAAATCTTCTGCCGTGTGTTTGAAACATTCCGTATTCCGTACCCGCTCGCCTGCCTGTAAAACTCTGAAGGCTCAATATGAACTTCTCTTGTAACGGTCTGCACGGAATCAGCCGCTGCAAGTTCTGTTCCGGACGATGCTTCCTGCACGGGTTTGCCGGAAATTCCAATTCTTAAAAGGTTGATATTGTCGGTTGACTTCGGCTCCTGATAGGATTTTGCTAGCTTAAAGTCTTTCTTCTCCATTACAAACGGCGCGTGCACAGACGGCTCAAATGCCAGAACACACAAGTTAATAAATACAAATGCAATTACTACAAAAACCTTAAGCCACGTCATAGGATTAATCTTTATCTATTTTTGCAAGCAGTTCATCGCAGGCATAAATATCAAACTGCGTCTGGCTGAGCATTAAAGTTTCCGCAATCAAAAGCGCAGTCGGAACAAGTGCGGCAATGACACTGAGGCCTATTCCCTGCAAATCCCCGCCTATTTCTGTCATAAAATATGACACGTTCATTGAAAATTCAATAAATATTATAGAACAAGCAATTGCAAGGTAACGGTTTTTATCAGCGTTAAGCTTTCTGACACCCTCAAGCCCGAAGATATTCACTGAATGCTGCCTGTAATCGCTAAACCCGTCCTGCTTTATTACCTGTGAGGCCTGAATTTTCTTGGACGCCGTAAACGCACTTACAAATCCGAAAAATGCGAAAATAATTAAAAATGTTGCAAGAACAAGGAATATCGGGCTGAAACGCAATCCTGAAATTCTTACCCAGCCTGCAGCCTCAGGAAAACACATAGCAAGCGTGTTTGATACCCCGTAAGCCAGAAACGGAGCTGTTAAGATACCAACAAGGATTTCCCCTCCGGACTTAAGCTGGAGATTAAACAGTCTGTCCCTGATGTTTTGAATTTTAGTTTTGCCGAGGCTGTTTATGTACCTGTCAATCCACTGTCTGTAAGCTTTCAAAACCGCTTCAAAATCCTCTCTGTATTCAAATTTGTTTAATGTAGCGCTCCATTCGGAATTGTTGCATTTAAAATACCCGCAGCTTATGGCAAGTGTTGCCATAATTCCTACAAAGAATAAAGATATAAACAGTGCAAATGAGATAAAATTATTCAAATTCATAAAATAAACAAGGTTCACCGCATAAATTCCAAGAATAAAAATTGTTGAAATGATAAGCATAAAATTCTGTGCAAATCTTGTAGTTTTCGCAAGCTCTTTCACCACATTATTCTGCAGGTAAAGATAAACGCCCTGCTTCAGCATAAGGCAGATACCGAAAACTATAACCGCATAGGCCGCCCAGACTTTAATATTTGTCGGAAGATAAAGGTATTTTTCAGCCTCCTGAATAGTAAGACCCATTAAGTAATTTGCCACTGCAAAAGAGCTGAAAATTGCACTCACGGCAAGTGCTATATGCAAAAAGATACTGTTTCTGGTATTTGCGGAAATTTTATTTTTCAACTCATTAATAGAATAAGCAACTTGTTTTATAATCCCGACACGCGCATGTTCAATTGGCTCGCGCTGTTTTTCGATTTTTGCTCTGGTTATTGCAGCCGCATCGTTTCCGTAAATCTGCTTAAGGTCGCTTTCGCTCAAATCCTGATTTACGGAAGAAAAACCTGAAACAGCAGGGTTTCCTGCAGCCGTAACCTTTACACTAATAAATTCTGTTGTATCTGCAAATACAATTTTACAAATATTGTTAACTTCAATCTTCTGCAGCGGTCTGCCTTTAAAAAGGATTTTTTCATTCCGGAAGTTATTTGTTACAAAGCATTTTCCGGTAATACTATCCACCTGCACGGTGAGCAAAACATCATAGCCTGTATCGATTTTAAAGTCGCATTTCTCGTTGTTGCCGATATTTATTATATCTTTGTCCTCAAAAGTTTTTTCCTGTTTTGAAGATGAAATTACAATAGTCATAAATTACCTCGTAGAATTATCTATCAAGAGCATGAATAAAGGATTTTACAGCCTTATCCGAATTTTGTTCGGGAGATACAATGAGTTTTTTCTCGCCGAGCACAGGGGTTAGAGTTTCTTTCACCCTGTCGAGTTTTTCGGGATGGGCGTATAAAAACATCATAGCAAGATCCGGCGCATATTTTTGAACATTTTTAACGTTCTGCGGCAGGGTTTCCCAGTTAATCTGTTTTTCAACAGCACCCTCGTTTTCAAGATCGCCTATTACTACAACAGCAGGGAGATAGCCGTTCTTTTTCATTTCAAGAGCGTGTGAAAAAGCCTTTTTTAAGCCGACACCGTACGCTGTTCCGTAATCTTTTTCATCGTAAGCTGTGAATGCATTCATAGCTTTTTCAATTCCGGAACCGTTAAACGGTGCGCCTTCGTATATAAGATATGAATCCTCGGAAACTTTCAAAATCTTAATCAAATCCTCGGGATCAAGAATGTTACAGATTTGTCTTAGAAGTTTTTTCTGCTCCGGCAGCTTTTTCTGGTTAGAAGCTGATGAATCCACCACAAAAATTACCGCAGCCGGTTTGAAATCATCCACCTTAACATTTTTCAACCCTGTCCATATAAGTTTTCCGGCAATTGAAAGCGCCAGAATTAAAATACCCGTAATTATTAATCTTCTATTCATAAATACCAATTCTCTTTTAAAATATTTATATCATACTTTTTGACTTAAAGCAATATTGCCATAAGGTTTTTAGTTGTGTTATAATCTGAAAGCAAACAAGGAGAGAGTATGGAAAAAATTTTCGAATTTGCCGTTGTATTTGTAACAGCTTACCTGATAGGGTCAATTCCGACAGGATATATAATTGTAAAAACTTTTACCGGACAAGATATAAGGACAATAGGCTCCGGCTCTACGGGTGCTACAAATGTAAAAAGGGTTATGGGCAAAAAATGGTTCTTCATAACTCTGCTGCTTGATGCGTTCAAGGGTGCACTGCCTGTTATCTTAGCAAAATTTTTTACAACAACCTTTACAGGAATAGGGCTGCTGCCTGTTGTGGCGGCGATTGCCGTAATTCTCGGTCACAGCAAGTCAATCTTTTTGAAGTTCACCGGCGGAAAGTCTGTTGCATCAGGCGTCGGAACTATTCTTGCGCTTAACTGGATTGTCGGACTTTTAATTGCAGCTGTATGGGCGGTTATTACATATACTTCCAAATACGTTTCACTTGGTTCTATAATAGCGCTTGCGATTTCACCTTTTTTGATGTGGTGGTTCAAAGCGCCTCCCGCATACATTGCATACTGCGCACTCGGAGCCGTTTATATTATCTGGCTTCACAGAAGCAATATCCAGAGGCTTCTTAAGGGTGAAGAAAATAAAGTGAGGTAATGTTTATGGATTACACAATTGTACTTATAGCACTTGCCGTCATTGCGGCGCTTTTTATCATAGGGAAAGTTTTTGCAATACTTACAAAAATGCTTTTTGTAATAATTATAGTAGCGTTAATTGCAGCCGGTGCGTTCTTCTGGTTTAACAGCCGTAACGAAACGCCGTCAAATCCGTCTGCTCAGAATACAATATCATTAGTAAGATTAGCTTAAGAATTTAAACTCCTGCGAAAAGACCGGCAAAATTAATTTAAGAGGACACACAGAACTAACCCTTAATCATTTTATTCAGAATGCTGTTGCCGAGCATAGAAGGATCTGTGGATTTTTCAGCAGCCTGCGGTTCAGGTGTCTGATTTTTAGGTTTAACTTCATAAGATTTTATAGAACGCTTGCCGGTTAATCTCTGCATAAAGTTGTAATATCCTTTCAGCGCCCCGGTTGCATTATTTTGTTTTTCTTCAATCGCAAGAAGTTCATCCCTTGTGTGCGGTTTAATTGTCATACCAACAGATTTTCTTGTCAGGATTTCGCTTATTGTTGTATCAGTGAGGGTAATCCAGCTCATACCGAGAAGTGATGCGTTATATTGTTTCTGGAATGTATTATTAAACAGGTCAATCAACAATGTTGAATAGAACAATCTTGAACATTCCTGAACAAATCTTTCTTTAGCTTTTGTTTCAGCACCTTCTTTGTCATTTCCGTTGGATTTTAGCATAACCATATTGTAGTTGTCTGTCATCAGGAACCACATAGTAGCAGCTGTTGCGGCAGTTTTCGCAAGGTTTGCAAGTTCATGGTTCGGAACCGATGACATTGTATCCGTATTGAAGGCTTTCATAATATTATCTTTTACAAATGCCTGGAATTTCTCTTTGCTGTAGCCTTTTTTAGTGGCTTCCGCGCCTATTTTTTCAATACTTTTTGCAAGGGATTCAATGTCTCTAACCGGAGGTTTCGGGGTTTTCTTGTTTGTAATGGCACGAATACCCTTGTCAACAAGCTTGTACGGAAGTGTTACCGTATTCCAGACAAACTTGAACGGAGCAATCACAAAATCAACAAGCGGTTTTGTCTTTTTATCTTTAACGCCGAGGCTGATTGAGCCGTCAGCGTTTCTTGCGGTTGCGGCAACCTGTTCATACTTATCTGCAAGTTCGGTAAAATTATTTTCTCTTAATACTTTCACAATTTCGTCAAACTTCTCGCCCGAAATTCTGAAATCCTGAATCTGTGTAAGTGATTTGTATTTTTTCTTAAATGGTTCAGTGATAATTTTTATAGTATCTTCAACACCCGGAATGTATTTCTTTGCTCCCTTAACTGCAAATCCTGCTGCAATAACGCCTGCTGAGGCTTTCATCACGGTATTAAATGAAAGGAGCGGTTTTTGCTGTTCTTTAGTTTTCACAGGCTTCATATCAGACTGGAAAGATACCGGCTTAATATCTTTTTCCGGAGCATTGTTCTTTTCATTTTCAGCACGGGCTTCTTCCGGAGTGAGGCGTGTAATATGTTTTCCGTTTCTGAGACGGGAATACGTTTCAGTCAAAAGGGTTGTTGCGCCGGTCATAAGCATACTGCCTGCAGCAGACTGGTTAATAAATTTGTTCAACGCACCGAAAGTTACGAGCATCAGATAAGCATTCATTACAAGACGGCTCATTTCCTGACGAAATCGTGCTTTCTTTTCTTTCTTAGCAGCGGCCGGATCGTCGTCCATCATACGCGAAAGATTGTAAGCGTCTGTGGCAAGCAGGATTGCCGGCGGAAGCCCCGACACCATACGACATAAAGCGCGTTCATGTTTTGTATCATAGTTGCCTGTACGCGGATCAAACATTTTTACAGACTGCTGGAAAAGTTTTGAAGAAATTTCAGCATCCGGTTTATCTTTTAATTTTTCAGCGGTTTCGCAAAGCCCTCTTAATGAACTTACTTCCGATTCTATTTTTGAACGCTGTCTGATATTTTTGAAAAACGGTTTTTCAAGAACTTTCTGCGCCCATTTTTTGAACGGTTTAATTTTGCCGAGAAGTTCCACCACTCCGTTCAAAATATCAAAAGGAAGAATTTTAAACGGATAAATTAAACCATCCCATATAAGATGAGGGATGGTCTTTTTACGGAAAGTAATTTTATCACCTTCTATTTTAACAAGTTTCTGAGCAAGTTTTGAAGATTTTATGTGCTCGTAATGATTCTTTACCATGTCGCCAAGGTGTCCTTTTGTTTTTTCAAAAAGAACACTTGCGCTGTAGGTAACCTCTTTCCCTTCGGCAAACATAAGTTTGTTAACAGCTTTAGATATAGAAAGACCTTTAAATGATAAATCGACTGAATTATTATTTAAAGGTCTCTTAATATCTCTATTAAATTGTTGAATGGAAGGAACAGGAACCTGATTTTGGGATAGCATCCCGTAATCCTTTTGCTTTGGCCGTATTATGTACTGCGTTTTTCCTACTAGCATATTCTTGTCCTTCCCTTTTGCTATTCTTAATCGAAAAGAAAATTTTGACAAGTCCATGAAGGCAAAAAATTTACGTTATTTAACAATAAGCTAAAAATAGTATCCCGCTTTTATTTCGGCATATTTATATCAAAAAACTCTATCTTAACCGAATAGTCCGCCGAGGAAATTACCGGCTTTTTCAAGAAAACCACCGCCGCCGGAGCCTCCGTCGCTTCCGCCTCCGATTGCGCCCATAATATTTCCGGCAGTATCTGTTATGCTGTTTAACATTCCAAACACATTCCCTGTAGAGGAGGTTTCTCCGCCTCCGCCTGTGCGCATATTCTGCATGGCATACATTTGCAGCTGTTTTTCCATATTATTATATTCTTTTTTGCTAATCATGCCGTTACCGTCAGTATCGGCCATCATAGCATTAAAGTTATTTATTCCCCACATCTGTGCGGTCTGGTTTAATTGCTGTGCGTACTCGGCAGTTTTCTGCATACCGGATTCATACTGATATTGTGCAGAAGCAGCCCTGCCGGAATTTTGTAATTCGGCCTTGCTCATGCCTGTATTTCCGACTGTACTGTATTTATTCGCAATATTTCCTGCAGCACCGCCGTATTGCATGCCTTTAGAAGCCATCGAGCCGGCGGGACGCATATAACTGAATCCGTTTACGCCTGGTGTCATATATCCTTTTTCCTTTTATATACTTTATATATATATAAAAACTATTTAGTATATAAAATTGCCTGCATACATGTATTATGCCCGTTTTAATGGCTTATTTAACAGGGTTTCAGACCAATTTACAAAACTTAATATTTATAGATTTGCAAGAATTTTTACTATTAAGGCTTTAAACTTTTCTTTTGTTTTATTTGTTGTATCAATAACTTCTGCGTGCGAAAGTTTTTCGCCGTCATGTGCGCTTGCTGTATTTGAAATACAGCTTATACCGAGAACCAGCATGCCGCAATAGTTTGCAACAATTGCCTCCGGAACGGTTGACATCCCGACGGCATCTGCCCCGAGAAGCCTTGCCATCCTGATTTCGGCCGGTGTTTCATAAGACGGGCCTGAGTTTGCAAGATAAACCCCCTCTTTTATATCAATTCCAAGTTCTGACGCGCATTTTTTTGCTACATTTCTCAAATCTTTTCTGTAAACTTCTGTCATATCGGGAAATCTTTCGCCTAAGTCCGGATTATTCGGGCCTATAAGAGGATTTGAGCCCATAAAATTAATATGGTCTTTAATAATCATCAAATCAGATGGAGTAAAACTTTCATTAACAGCCCCGGCTGCATTTGTGAGGATAAGCGTTTCCACACCGAGCTTCTTCATAACTTTTACGGGATAAGTAATCTCCTGCATTGAATGCCCTTCATAGAAGTGGTTTCTTCCCTGCATCATCACAACATTTTTGCCGGAAATTTCCGCAAACACGAGCCTTCCTTTATGCCCCTGAACGGTTGATTTTATAAAATTAGGAATTTCGCCGTAGGGAATAGCAAATTTACAGTATTCATCAGCAAGTTCTCCGAGTCCCGAGCCCAGAATAATTCCGACCTGCGGCTTAAAACATTCCGTACGTTCGTTAATAAAATTAACAGTATCTTCCATATAAACAACTCCTAATCATTAAAAAAGCGGAACAACAACTTTTGGCTGAATATTCCGCTTTCTGCATTCTAAACATTAAAAAACTTAGCCTACCAGACGATTATCATCGGCTTCCGATGCTTTAACCATTATAGCATGCTCTACAGGATTTTCTCTTGTGTAACCTGTATCGTAATTTTCTTCAAAAGCAAAATCATCATGAGCTTTTTTTGCCTGATTTTCGTCAACTAATTTTTTGGCAAGTTCCGCAATTTCATAAACAAGCTGGTATCTGTTATCTGTATTTTCATTCAAATCCCAGGCTACTTTTATAATCTGTTCCATTCTAAACCTCACATTTCTGACCGGTGCTGCCGGTTGCACTCATACAAACCGCGTACATTTTACCTTTGATATTCTTATAATATAATATAAAAATTTTTTCGCAAGTAGTAAAAAAACATGTCTTAAGGTATAATTATGGCATGGATAAAAAAGCAAAGCTTCAATTATTTTTATGGCTTGAGGCAATTGTATGGATGCTGATACTGACGCTTGTTATAGGAGGCATCCGGTATCACAATTACAAAAAGAAGGCAGAGCTTAAGACTTACCAGATATTTCTGCAGGACGTTGACGGGCTTATTGTAGGCTCGCCGGTAAGAATGATGGGGCTGCAAATAGGGCATGTTGAAAAAGTTAAGATTGTTGCAGACCACGTTTACGTAAAATTTGTACTTGAGGATAAAAATCTTACCCTGCCGAAAGGTGTTATTGCAACCGTAGAATTTAACGGACTCGGCGGGTCAAAATCACTTGAACTTTACGAGCCGACAAAAGAAAGTCTTGCTTCCAACAAACTTATTGCAGTCAATAAGCCTATGCGCCTCAACGAAGCACTCAGTCTCCTTGATGACATGTTTAATAAACTAGGCTCAATAATTGTAAGATGTTCACATTTTATGGGTGAGGTTTCTGCATTTGCACCTGTTAAAGAACCTGTATCAATCGAGGATGAGCAGCAAAACCTTGACAATCTTGATGAAAAGATTGAACTTGTCAGACAAAACCGCCTGAAATTTAAAAATCTAATAAAGGAGTTAAAAAAAGATGAACAAAGCGAAGGTAAGAATAATTGATAATCCGGTAATTCTACAGAATCTCTGTACAATGCGCGACAAAAATACAGATTCGCAGGGAGTTAGGATTGCCACAAGGAAGATTACACGCTGCCTTCTGTATGAAGCTGCCAAAAATCTTCCGCTCGTTGATACAAAAATAACAACCCCTTTAATGGAATTTACTACAAAAACAATTGACCCTGACATAAACCTTATTATATCGCCAATTTTAAGAGCCGGTCTAATTTTTACTGATGAGGCAATCGATATACTTCCGCAGGCCTGTATCCGTCATATAGGGATGTACAGGGATGAAAAAAACCTTAAGCCTGTCTGGTATTATAATAAGGTTCCAATGGAAGCTCCTGAGCCTGAAAAATTTTATATTTACCTTACCGATCCTATGCTTGCGACAGGCAACACGCTCATCGAAGCAATAAAACTCTATGCTGACAAAGGTATTCCTATAGATAATATTAAAATAATCTGCATAATCGCGGCGCCTGAAGGACTTGAAAATATCCACAAACTTTATCCGGATATTGAAATTATCACAGCGGCGGTTGACGATCACCTGAATGACAAAGGCTATATTGTTCCGGGAATGGGCGATGCAGGCGATAGAATTTTTAATACTTAGTGTTGAATGACGACAGGGCGTTCAGTCGCAGGTCGGATTTACTAATCCAACCTACATTACTAATATTAAACCGTTCATCCCTTCAACATTTCAACATTTCAACTTTGTCGTACCCTTCACTCCTCACAATTCACGCTTCACTTTTCTGTCGCTCCTAGCGTACTAATACTAATGTCTTTTAATTTTTATATTGTAAAATTATGTAAAAAAATAACGGTATTTTTTAAATTTTATTTTAAATGTGCCGTTATTTTTTCTGTGTAGAAGTTAATAGAGGTGTATGTAATGGAATTAAAAATCGAAAATACAGCATCTGCCAAAAAGACATCCCAAACGCAGCCGGCAGATACCGAAGATTTAAAAAAAGAGGCAAGAGCAAGAGGAGAATACATTGTAAGTGTTAGCGGCAATGAAAAAGGCTTGTTTGCAATCGCTAAAAAATTTAAAATGTCGCTTACAGATTTTAAAAACATGACAGGACTTACAAAAGATACTCTTCAAAAAGGTCAGGTTATAAAAAATGTTCCGACCGCAAAAATTGAAAGCGGAATGGGACTTGCCGCACTTGCCCGTAAAAACGGTATGACACTTAAAGAATTTACTGAACTGAACGGCATTAGCGAAAATTACAAACCGCAAAAGGGTGAATATTTTTACGTGTACCCGCAGAAAAAAAATACTACTAAATCCCCAAAATCTGTACCTGCGCATCAACGCAAAACAGCACCGGCTGTTAATCATAAAACAGAAAATAAACCTGCCGTTCAAAAACCAGGCGCAGATGAAATTGCAGAAAAACTTGAAAAAGCGGCAGATGATTACATCGGTGCAGTGGGCAGAGAAGAATTTGATAGAATTTTTAAACAAATTAATAAAGACAACGTTATAGATGTTGTTAAGGCTTTCGAGGACAAATACGGAAAAAGTTTAATAAACATGATTTCCGATGAGTGGAGCAGTGATAAAGATGTCAGAAAAAAAGCTATGACAAAAATTTTCGATCTTGTAGCTGAGAAAACAAGGAATTCATCTGACAGAGTGTTAAGACAAAATTTCATAGATGAACTTAATGAAGAATTTGATTCCTGGGGGTTTGTATCTACAAAAAAAATGGACAAAATCATTAACAATATGATTAATCCGGATAAAACATCCGGAACCTCCGGTAAAACATCATCAAGACAGCGTACCGCCAACACCGGCAGTGAGGCTTCACATCTTAGCGGGAAAGTTTATCCGAATGAAATTTTCTACTCAACAAACGGTGGCAAAAGTAAAGATATTACCCCTACAACCATGACAACAATAAAAGACGCCGAAGGTCACTATGTAAATGCCGGAACATTAAAATCCTGGGCAATCAGCGGAGCGAAACGCGATAAAGGCTTTAAAGATGTTAAAGATCCATTTATTATGCGACCTCTGCCAAACTACAATACCGAAACAAAAAAAATTGAAGCTGTAACAGAAGTTCTTGAACCTACCTCCAAAAACGGAAGCCTCAAAGGCAAAGTGGTTATCCTTAATTCCGGACATGGAGGATACCAGCAATCTAACGGCTTTTTTGACGCAGGAACCGTACTTTCGGTTAAGAATGCCGAAGGTGAAGAAATGCCGATTGAAGAATGGCGAGTCGCACAAAGCTACGTTGAAAAAATTTCCGATAACCTCAGAAACCGCGGAGCACATGTTGTTATAGTTTCAGGAGCTGTAAAAAATGGCGGTATGTCTGCCCAAAATTATATCCAAAAGATGCTGGCAGGCAAAAAAGGTGACGACAGCGTCAGAGATTTAATATCATCCACAAACAAATCAGATATGCTGTTTTTGTCCGTCCATGTGGAATCCGCAAAGGAAACACCGGACGAGAAAAAATGTACTGTTAGATATACAAAAGATATTGACAAACAACTTGCAGATAATATTAGCAAACATGTAAATCAGGGCTTTAAGGTATTAACGCCTGAAGCTCATCATGATGATTTATATGTAAACAATGCAACAAAGGGAATACCTTCCTCCCTGATTGAAATAGGCAACATCGCAAATGAAGAAATTACAAATTCACTTCTCTCGTCCTTTGACCAGAAAAAATATGCGGAATGTATTGCTAATGCAATTGAAGAAACTATGCTTAAGTAAAAAGAGGTTTGGAATGACAGAAATTAATTTTAATTTTAAAAGTCAGTCACCGCAGCAAAAACCAGAAGGGCATAAAGTTAAAGCCGGCGAAACCTTATATTCTATTGCAAAAACAGCCGGTATTTCCGTCGAGGATTTAAAAAGAGCCAACAACCTCAAAGGAAACACACTCTCTATCGGTCAAATTTTGACAATTCCGTCAGGCGGTACCAGAACAGACCGGAACGAGATTTCCATGATGCCCGAGATTTCTGATGCCCAAATTGAACAGAACAACACAAGAGCCCGATATATAAAAATAACCAGACACCAGCCTTACACTATCCAAAAAGGCGACAACCCTTCGGCAATCGCAAGAAAATTTGACGTTGAAGAAAGAAACATTCTCTCCCTGAACGGACTGAATGAACAGACAGCAACAAGATTACAGCCCGGTGATGTTCTAAAAATTCCCGACAGCAGACACGCAAAACACATTAATAATCTTAATGATGCCGCAAAAGCAATGGGGGTGAGCGCTGATTTTATAAAAAGGTTAAAAAGAATTGAAGACGGCAACAAACCCGACGGAAAACCTTTTGCCGACAATGAATTTCATAACACTCCCTATATAGATGATGCCGGCAACAGAACCATTGGTATAGGTCACTTATTAAAAAAAGGAGAAAAAACAAGACTTTCCAACAAAGAAGTACTTGAACTGTTTGTAAACGATATGCTCAAAATGGAAGAAAATCTCTGGAGTGTCCTCGGGGGCAAGAAAAATTATGATAGACTTCCGCAGAGCATTAAAGAAGCCCTGATTGATATGACATTCAACAAGGGCACCGCAATAATTGAAGATACAAAAGGACTTTTGTGGACGCTCAAAAACGGCAAATACGAGGCCGCAATTAATCTTATGACAAACAACAAAACGCAGAAAGGTGATGCGATGAGCGGGTTAAGCAAACGACGGCTCTTTGATATTTCCACAGCCGCAAAAATGTATAAAGGCAGAGTGCCGCAGTCCATCATTAACACACAGCAAAAAGTTTACAACAATGGTGTAGAACTTCTGCGCAAAGAGTGTGCGCGTGAATATAAAAAGCTAAAAAATCCGAAAATTTCTCAGCAGCAATATTTTTTAAATCAGCTTACCGGCTACAACAAAGAGGCACTTGAATTTTCAGGCGGGAAAATAAAAACTATAAACAGGTAACAATTTCGCCGACCGTTTCACCGTGAAGTGTTTTTATGGAATGGTCTGCGTCTATGTTCGCCCACCTCAGATTTTTAAGACTATCGAGCACAACAAGTTCACGCGCTTTCATATCACAGTCGCAGATTTTGACAACAAGGGCTTCTTCAGTTTCAGTATTAACAACAATACATAGCCCGCCAGCGCCAACTTTTGCAACAAGTTTGTCCGAGTTTTCCATAATTTTTGTATCCAGCCTGTTTTCACCGCCGATTATGTAAGGACACTTAAGAAAAGCAAGTTTAATCTTTTCATAACGCGGATTGCAAAAAAGATTCAAATATCCCTTTGCCATATTTTCAAGAGGCATTGACATAATAGGAACCCCGCATCCGTCTTTAGTTACAGGGTATTCTTTTTTCAAACCGCACAACTCTGAAATACGCTTTCTGATTGCAGTCTGAAGCGGATGCTCTTTATCTTCGTAATCCGATAAATCCCAGTTGTTCATTTTACATAACCCTAGCATCATAATATGCTTACCGACACAGTTGTTCTGAAAAATATTTTCCTTTTTTCCTTTAAGAAGGAGTTTTTCCTGTTCGGTTTTGGATATAGGTTTATGCAGCCCGCAGTGCAGACAGCTTTCATCAAGCTCTATTTTTTTTAAAAGATTAACCGCAGTTTCAACATGGATTTTTTCGCCTGCGTGGGAAGCACAGCAGAGAGCAATTTCTTCCTGTGTCATATTGTACTTAATATCCATGCCGTAATCTATAATAAGAGCAGCCTGCAAAGGTTTTGCACAGGAACGCAGATAGAAAGGATACCCGTTCGACTCACCGTTGCTGTCAATAATATGTTCTCTGTCAGAAACGATGACAAAACCTGAATGAGTCTGCTCAACCAGCCCATCTCGTACATATTTAACTAAAAGCGCAGGATCGCTAATCATATTTATCCTTTACAAGATCTAATAACTGCATCAACCTTTGCTTAAGAGCTTTGTTTTCCTTTTTAAGCTCCTCAATCTCGTTGTCGTAATCTTCTTTCTCCTGATCAGGAAGCTTTGCTGATACCATTTTGTCGCTGTCGAGAATAAACCTTCTTCTGGCATCGTTTCTAAGAATAAAGAGGGTTTTTACGTTTTCTTCTGTCACAAACCCCAGATCGACAAGAACTTTTCCGAAAAGTTTGTGCTCCATTCTGTCGTCAAGCCGGCGCTGCTCCATAATAGCGTAATCCAGCTGGTCTATGGTTATTGAACCGTTAATTCTGTAATATTCTCCGGTTTTAAACTTTCCAGCAATAAATCCTGCCATTGCAAGGACTTCTGTGCTGTCAGGAACCTCTATGTAATTCTGCTCTATACAAAATATACAGTGCTTGGCTACTTCTTCCATTGAAAGAAATGTATTAAGAGAAATTTCCAGTATACTGTATCCTTCATAACAGAGGTTTAAAAAATTATAAATATTTGTATCCAGCCCGCTCATTTTGTTCCACATTTCGGTTTTGCCGGTAAAAGTGACTGTCGGAACAAATGTAGAAAACAGTTTATCGGGATTTTTAACAATATATCGTTCACAGTGATAGTTCTGCATGTTCTGATGCAGTCTTAAATATACTACCTGCTTAACCCACAGCGGATACTCGAGTAATTTATTCAGAAATAAGTTAAAAATATTTTTCTTCATCTAAACCTCAAAATAAATTATATATTAAAACAAAAGATTAATCAATGTTTTTGCGAAAATTTTTACTACTTTCCGGTATTGATTTATAATAATAAAGATTGTAAAATAGCCTTATGGAATAGGAGAATATAATAATGGAAACCACACTTAAGAAGAAGATAGCTGTTTTTATACTTGCGTTGATAGGATTTTTAACAACAATAAAACTTGCCGTAATTTATCATGAAGCAAACTTTAATCCTTATGCACTGCCGAGTTTTTGTTCGGTAAATGATCTGATTGACTGCGACGGTGTTGCAAGGACTCCGGAATCCCAGTTTTTCGGGATACCGCTTGCCTACTGGGGATTATTTTTATATTCTTTTATATTTCTTATGCTCATTGCGGATAAACTTAAAAACATCAAGCTTTTTAAATTTATGGAAGTGTTTAAAAATCCTCTGGATTATATAGCTTCACTAGGAATAATCGCATTTTCAATTTCAATGATTTTGCTTTGCATAAGCCTTTTTGAGATTAAAAAATTATGTATCCTCTGCGCGCTGACTTATGTTATTGACTTACTTATTGCACTCACCGCGCTTGACTACAAAAACGGCGGAGTTGTAAAAGCTTTCAAACAGAGCGTTATGGACTTCCTTGATGCAATAAAAAATAAAGCTTACCTTATTGCGTTTATCATTGTAATGCTTCTTGCAGCAGGCGGTCTTACCTATACAACCGCCACAATGAAGTTTGCTCCGCAGGTAAAAAATGCAAGAGGCTTCAAAGAATTTATTGAAGCAAAGACTAATAAATATGCAGTTTCGGGTAATGTTCTCGGCAACGAAAACGGAGAAATTATATTTTATTCATACACAGACTACCGCTGCCCTATCTGTAAAGTTCACAACATGATGATTTATAAACTTGCAAAAGAATTAAAGAATGTCAAAATCGTACACAAAAACCTGCCGCTTGATACAGAATGCAATAAATATCTTACCCAGCCTTACCATGTCGGCTCCTGCAAAATGGCAAGATATGCGCTTGCCGCGCAGAAACAGGGAAAACTCTGGGATATAGATAATGCGTTTTTCCAGAATATTGCGGCAAACGAACCTTTTGACGAACAAAAAATGCTTAAAGTTGCAGAAGATCTCGGATTGGATATGGAACAGCTGAAAAAAGATGCTGACAGTCCTCAGATAAGACAACAGGTTCTTGATGAAATTGACGAAAGCTTTAAACAGGGTATAAACGGAACCCCGTCAATGAAAATAGGAAACGATGTCTACATAGGTCTCAGAGCCTATCCGGATTTAAAAAAATGGGTAATTGAAAAAGGTGGAAAAAAGAAATAAAATACTGCTTCATGCCTGCTGCGGAATATGTTCTGGATACCCTGTGTCTTTTTTGAAAGATGCAGGGTACTCTGTCAGTGTTTACTTCTACAACCCGAATATCTATCCGGATACAGAATACCGGAAAAGGCTCAAAGCCGAACAAACCCTTTGCGGCAGCCTCGGCGTTGAACTAATTGAAGAAATTTATAATCCTGAAGAATTTTATACAGCGGCGAAAGGACTTGAAAATGAACCGGAAAAAGGCAGACGCTGCACAGAATGCTTTAAACTCCGGCTTGAAAAAACAGCCGCTTACGCAAAAGAAAACGGATTTGAGAATTTTACAACCTCAATAGTCATTAGCCCGCACAAAAATTTTAAACTTCTTTCCGCCCTAGGCAAAGAAATTGCACAAAAATACAATCTTAATTACCTTGATATAGATTTTAAGAAAAAAGACGGATTTCTAAAAACTAACAAAATATCAAAAGAACTAGGGCTTTACAGACAGAATTACTGCGGGTGTAAATTCAGTTTGAGATAAAATCATATATTTATACTAGAAACTTTCCCGAAAATGTTATATAATAATAAGAGAGAAACTTGATTTTGTAAAAAAAATCATTACATTAGGAAGAGAAGGATGATGAAAATGAATAAAAAACTGGCTTTACTAATTGCGGCAATAATGTTCACATCAGCAGCCGGCATACAGCTGGCAGGCGTATCTTATGCGGAAGGCATTCCGGGTGAAAATTTGTACAAGGGCAAAGAACAGCTTAGACGTGAAAGAGAAGCGCGTGAACAGGCTGAACAGGCGCAGCAGCAGACTTCAATTGACGAAAGTGAACCTGTAACCGATGAAGAAATTTTCGGAGATATTACCGAACTGCCGGTCTACTATCCTAAAGCCACAATGAAAAGCGCCGTAGCCAGATATAAAAAACATAATTATACAGGCTGCATTCAGGAACTCTATTCCATCTTGAAAAAAGAACCGGAAAATTCACTCGCATACTACTATCTTGCGATGGCTTATGTAAAGGCAGGAAAGAAAGATCAGGCTCTTGCGGCTTACCAGAGAGTAATCAACCTGAATAAAAATCCTATGCTCGTCGAATACGCGGTAAGAGGGAAAGCCTGTGTAAACGGAGAGCCATCCTGCACAGGTGCTTCAACAGGAGAAGGAACCGATGAACTGGATGAATTTATAGCATCGCCATACGGCAACGGGTTTTCAGATGAATTTAATACAGACTGGAAAAAAATGCAGCTCAGAGCTATCCAGAACAAAATTAACAACGGAAAAACACTCACTCCGGAAGAAGTTGAAAAAATGAAACAGCTTAATAAATCACAAATTCTTTCAACTGATAAACTGGCATTTGCAGATAATGGCTCAAAAAAAAACTCTAAAACACCTTCAAACTCCGAAGTTTTAGAAGCTCTGGATGTTCTGAAACGTGCGGGATTAAATATATCAGCACAAACAGAACCGCAGTCCGATGCAGTACATGGAATACAACCTGCAGCACAGACACCGCAGGTACAGCCGGCACAAAATCCTATGGCTTACACTCCGGATCCGCAAATGCAGCAGATGAGCATGATGCTTAACGGCGGTAATAGTACAAGCCCTGATCCTATGATGTATATGCTTCCATATATGATGAATGCTAACAACGGACAGAATATCGACCCGAACGTTATTCAGGCTATGATGATGAATTCAATGATGAACAGTTTGAATAGTATGAATACCAATACAAATAATTAACCTTATGGAATTAAATTATAAACTTGCAAAAAATAAATTGTTGGCATCCGACATTGACGGGTGCCGGCAATTTTTTGAGAATAACGGTTATAATATTGAAGCTGCGTACTGCTGCTTAATGGAAGACGATTTGAAAAATGCAAAAGAACTTTTTGCAAGAAATGCTGAAAAAGATGTGCGCGCCCAATGGGGATTATTTCTTTGCAGCCTTGCTGCAGGGCAAGTCACTACATACCCGACATATTTGCAGCTGAGAAACTTTCTCGAGATTGACTTAAATCTTTTATTAAAATATTACAAAGGTGATTACTTTGAGAATATTATAAGGTACGCTGACTGGCTCTGCACAATTAATCCGGAAGTTCACAAGTACATCGGACGGGTTCTCTTGAAATCCGGCTATGAAAAAGAAGGATTATATTTTCTGCAACAGGCGGAAAACTATTTTTACAACGATCCTGAACTTCACTATCTTTTTGCAGAATATTATTTTAATAAAAACGACTTTAAAAACACTCAAATCTATATAAACAAATGCCTCGGCGTACTGCCGGAATATTTTCCCGCAATAAATCTTCAAAGAAAGCTTAAATTAAATTGCCAATAAGAATTGTTTATATTACACTAATTAATACAATTACTACGTCATTAACAGATTAAGGAGATAGAAAAGTATGATTATCATAATGGAGCGTAACGCTACCAAAGTTCAAATCCAGCGTGTTATAGATTTGCTTAAGGACAACGGGTTTGAAGTCAGATGCAATGTCGGAAACATTCACACAGTTATTGATGCTATAGGAGATAAAACCACAGTTACGCCAGGCAGGATTGCGGCTCTTGACGGAGTTAAAGAAGTTAAAGTTATAAGAGAACCCTTCAGACTTGCCTCACGTGACAGAAAGCCGGAGGATACCGTAATAGAATTTCCTAACGGTGTAAAAATAGGCGGGAATAATAAGCCGGTCGCAATGGTCGGGCCGTGTTCGGTAGAAAACGATTATGCCGGACTGTTAAGAGTAGCGGTTGCAGCAAAAGAAATGGGCTGCGAATTTTTGCGCGGGGGCGCGTTCAAGCCGAGAACTTCTCCTTACGACTTTCAGGGATACGGAGAAAAGGCTCTGCGTTACCTGAAGCGTGCCGGTGAAGAAACCGGACTTTTGACAGTATCTGAAATTATGGACGCTTCTGATCTTCCGATGATGCTTGATTACGTTGATGTTTTGCAGATTGGAGCAAGGAATGTCCAGAATTTCAAGCTTTTGCAGGCTGTAGGAAGATGCAGCAAGCCGGTAATCCTTAAGCGCGGACTTGCAAGCACAATAAGAGAATTTCTTCTTGCCGCCGAACACATTATGTATCAGGGGAATTCTAAAGTAATACTCTGCGAACGCGGGATAAGAAGTTTTGACAGTGCATTTACAAGAAATGTTATGGATATAGCCTCAATCCCTGTGATTAAGAAATACTCACACCTTCCGATAATAGTAGATCCAAGCCATGGTACAGGACAGAGGTATTTAATTGAGCCTATGGCAAAAGCAGGGCTTGTTGTCGGAGCAGACGGTGTTATGATAGAGGTTCACCACGATCCGGAAAACGCTCTATCCGACGGTAAACAGAGCCTCTCAATCCCTATGTTTAAAGATATTATGGCAAGGATAAACACGTTTAACAACAGACTTCACTACGAAAAGACCTGCCTGTCGGCAAATGTGAAATAAATTTTTTAAAGAGGGCGCTTAATAATGCGCCCTCTTTAGTGGTTAATTGGTTCAGACGTTATTTTTCATCTGCTAATAACTTACCTTAAATGGATAATCATCCGGAATTTTCCATCCATTCATCTGGATTAATGCTGTACAATATTGCCTATAACTGCTTGGATTTGAATTACATCCATAGTTACTTTTTGTTTTTAGGGTTTCTATATTTCCATCCCATGTTACTTTATATGGTTCAAAACCTTTATTGTAATGGTATTTCCACGATTCAGAATTAACTGCAGGGTTAAAAATAAATGTAAATGCGCATTTGCCGGTTGATTCTCTTATATAATTATTTCTGCTGTTTTTACTTAAACATTTGTTTACATTCCCCGGGAAATAATCCCAATCTCTTGTAGAATCAGTAAGTCGCATTCTCAAAGCTCCTCCGTCAGCAAAATAAGCTACAAAAGAGCCGTCAGACAGTGTTTCCATCTTAGTAATCTTCATATATGGTGCAAGATACTTTCTAAACCATGCTTCCGCCTCGGATGAGCCATCTATAATATTTCCTTCCTCATCAACATCCGCTCCTGCTAAATCTTCGTACCAGACTTTTTTATCTCCATAATCCTTTTCCGCCATGAGTACCGCCTGATTTATAGCAGAATAAAACTTCTTTAACCGCGTTTCCACAACTTTGTTATTGTTTTTTTGAATAAGCGCCGGCAGCGTCATCGCCGCAACTATTCCGATAATTCCAAGGGTTATGAGGACTTCCGCCAACGTAAAGGCTGCCTTTCTGGAAGTGAAGCGTGAAGAGTGAGGGGTGAAGCGTTCTCTATTGCCCTCTCCCTCCGGGAGAGGGTGCCCGATAGGGTAGGAGAGGGTTTTAAAGAAGTTAGGACTATAAGGCGATAAGAGCCACGAAAAGGTGAAGAGTGAATTCTTTACTCTCCCTCGCCCCTTGAGGGAGAGGGTAGAATTACTTAATGAACTTAGTGAATTTAGTAATTCGGGTGAGGGGTTTCTGTCAGGTGATTTCTGTAGAACTTTTAGCCTAACAAAAAAACCTTTTACATTATCTTCAGATTGACTTTTTTGACCCCTCCTCGAAATCAGAGATTTCGGTCCTCCCGCAAGGGGAGGACAAGAATAACTGTAGGTCGGATTTACTAATCCGACAGGCAGAACTGTTGAAAAGTTGAAGGGTGGAAGGGGTGAAAGGTTAACAAAACCCTCCGGCGCATTCGCGCCACCTCCCTTTACAAGGGAGGTAATTA
>CASFGU010000002.1 GCA_949294395.1 uncultured bacterium | reverse complement strand
GAAAGAGGGTAATAGCGAAGGCTACTCTCAAAACAAAGAGATTCTGAACAGCGGCAACTCATGTGAGCCTCAACGATTAATGTTTCAGAATGACATATCAAAAGATGAACCTTTCAACCCTTCAACTGTTCACCGGTTCAACAAAACCTTCCCGTCACCCGCCTGCAGCACCCACCCCCGTGGGACATTTGTTGAACGCTTCACCCCTCACTCTTCACGCTTCACCCGCCGAAAATCCGTTATCCGGATTATTCGGGGTGTCGGAAAAGCGTGGTTTCCCGACACCTTACGGGCTGGGTTCGCTTTCGCTCACACGGCGCCCTACCGAAAATCCGCTTTCACATTGGCAGAAGTCCTCATCACCCTTGGGATTATCGGTATAGTAGCTGCGATGACAATGCCTTCTGTTGTGAATAAATATCAAAAACAGGTTACTGTTGCGCATCTGCAAAAATTTTACACAAGCATGAATCAGGCATTAAGACGCTCTGAGGCTGACAACGGCGAGTATAAATACTGGGCAGACGGTAAGTCTATGGGAGCAGAAGCTTATTTTGAAAAATACTGGAAACCTTATCTTAGCGGTGTCAGAATTTGTAATAAATATTCTGAATGTAACTATTTGTCAAATACTCCATTTGTAGATATTGACGGAACTCCTGCCGAGGCTGTTCTTGTTTCTCAGACTACCAGAACACCTTTCATGCTGCCGGATGGAACGGTTGTTATAAATTTTACATCAATGGGCGGGGACGGAGTTGATGAGGACGGTAATATTACTAATGACGTGAGCAGCGATGCTATTTATGTGGATATAAACGGCGGTAAGGCTCCGAATAGGTTCGGTAAGGATGTATTTGTCTTTAGACGTTATGAGAATGGTATAATTAATCCTTATTTAATTAAATCTACAAATCTGTCATCTGTTTGTAATAGACAGACTGCTGACGGCTGTGCCGCAAAGATTATGAAAGACGGCTGGGAGATAAAAGACGATTACCCGTGGAAATAATAAAGAGCGTGTTATGATATTTCCCGGCCGTCATCTAATACGGTAACATTAAAAAGAACAAAATAACTTACGGCAGGAAAGAACCGGACTGGTCCGGTGGGAAATAAAAGATGATTACCCGTGAAAATAATAACGCTATTTGCAAACCAGCCGGCTGTAGTGTTCGTTGTAAAAATCGCCGAATCTGTCCTCAAGGATTGCCTGACGGCATTTTTGAGAAAAGTCGACAAGAAATTTTATATTGTGTATAGATAAAAGTGTTGAGGCGGTTGCTTCCTGACAACGCCATAGATGTCTTATGTAAGCTCTGGTGTGATTTTTGCAGGCGTAGCAGCCGCAGCCTTCCACAAGCGGAAGTGCATCATCGCTGTATTGCTTATTTTTAATATTTCTTTTCCCGTCCGGTGTGAAAAACGAACCGTGGCGGGCATTTCTTGTTGGTAGAACGCAGTCAAACATATCTATTCCACGCTTAATTCCGTCCAGCAAATCTTCAGGTGTCCCGACACCCATTAAGTAACGCGGTTTTCCGGCAGGAAGCAGCGGAGCCGTAAATTCTACAAAATGGTTCATTATCTCTTTTGTTTCACCGACACTCAGACCGCCTATCGCATATCCTGCTGCATCGTATGATGAGATTACCGCAGCACTTTCTTTTCTTAAATCATCAAAAAAAGCCCCCTGAACAATCGGGAAAAGCGCCTGTTTCGGGTTTGTTTTTGCTTTAAAACATCTTTCCAGCCACCTGTGAGTGCGTTCCATTGCATTTTTTGCAGTGTCGTAATCGCAAGGATACGGGGCGCACTGGTCAAATGCCATGATAATATCCGCTCCTATATCCTGCTGAATTTCCATGGAAACCTCGGGTGAGATAAAGTGCTTTTTGCCGTCTTTAGGGTCTCTAAATTCAACTCCGTCCTCGGTAATTTTATTAAGGTGTGCTAGCGAAAACACCTGGAAACCGCCGGAATCAGTAAGAACCGGCTTATGCCAGTTCATCCAGCCGTGAATTCCTCCGAACTGTTTTATCCGTGTTGTTCCGGCCCGTAAGTAAAGATGATATGAATTTGCCAGTATAATTTGCGCTCCGGTATCTGCTATCTGATCGGAGGTTAAGGTTTTTACTGCAGAATTTGTTCCGACAGGCATGAATATAGGCGTTTTTATTACTCCGTGAGGAGTAATAAAAACGCCTGCTCTAGCTCCTGTCTGCTTGCAAACATGTATTAATTCATATTTGAAATTTTCGTGAGAATTGTCACGCATTATTCGTCAATATCCTCAGTCACAAGTTCAAGCATGTTTTTGTAATTTGTACAGAGTTCTTCCGGCTTGAAGTAGATGCTAATCTCTCTTTCAGCGCTTTCAACACTGTCAGAACCGTGAACAGTATTGTATTCTTTCAGCTGTGCATAGTCTGCTCTAATAGACCCTACATCAGCTTCACACGGGTCTGTAAGCCCGAGTACGTGGCGGATGCCCTGAACAGCTTTATAACCTTGAAATACCATAGCGACAACCGGCCCGCTTGTAATATATTTTACAAGATTTGGATAAAATGTTTTTCCTATATGTTCCTCATAGTGTTTTGCGGCAATTTCTTCTGTTACCTGAAGCATTTTCATCCCGATAAGCTTGTATCCCTTTTTTTCAAAGCGGGTTATAATTTCGCCGACCAGACCTCTTTTTACTCCGTCAGGTTTTATGGCGACAAAAGTTCTTTCTTCTGTGTGCATAAAATTTCCTCCATTCATGTCTGATGATAACACAAACAGGCTCTTTTGCCAATTATTTTATACTGTAGGTATGCTGTTTAACTTCTCCGACAGCTCCTACAAGATAGCTGTTCTGTAAAACAATGTTTGTGGTTTTAAACAATTCTGCTCCGCTGTAATTTTCTGTAATATAATCATATACATTTTCAGCTAGAACTTTGTCGTTTAAATTTTTAGTACGAACTGTAATTGTTAATACGCTTTTATTTTTGTCAAAACTTGTGTTTAGCGCTTCTATTTTTAAATCATTGCTAATTTGTTTTGTAAATGCAGGTCTAACCGGCAGTTTTGTAACCCCTCCTGCCAGCATAGATGCAATTGTAATACATATAATTAACGAGAGAATTGAAGCACTAAATGCCGGCAGCGGGCCGGAATGAGGGTTATAAAGTCTGTTGTAATTTGACTTTAGTACAACATAACTTCCCGCAGCAAAATCGTGGAATGTCTGGCGTGTTTTTGAGTTAAATAAAAATGTTCCGTAAAGTGCCAGCGTTAGCATTATAAATATGGAGCATGTATAGATAAAGTCTGCCTGAAAAATAATATAATCCGGAAGAATTGTTGATGCTGCATAACACAGGCAGATACTGAAAGATCCGCATATTGTATAAATAAGGCTTCTAATTATCGATTTATCCGGCGGAAGAAAGTCCCCTTCAGAATCGACGACTTTTATCCCTAATACTTTTTTGCCGAGAGTCTGACCGTTTGCCACTCTGCTGTTCATAATGCCATAGTATAGAGTATAAAGAATAAGGCTGACTGCAATCCCGTAAGTTCCAGCTTTATACCAGAGCGGTGCACCTGCAGCAAGCAGCAGAAAAAGAACTACATTTAATACTATTAAAGAATCAATAAAGTGCGCAAAGATTCTTCTCCAGAATGAAACTGATTTACGGGTTTCAATCATTTCACTTCTGGCAGTAGCTTTTACCTGTGCAGTTTTGGGTTTTATACATTTTCCTTCTTTAAAAATAAGGATTAATGCAATAAGCATGTTCAAGGTATACACAAGCATATACATAAACGAGTTAAGGTTAAAGAAATAGAGGCTGAATGTCGCAATTGTAACTAATCCGGAGAGGATAAGACTTTTAGTATTTTTTGCCGTAATATCTTTAATCCTTTTGGTATTATTTACGAACCCAAAAAATGCTCCGGCGAGCGCAAGAAACAAGAACGCATACATCTGTCCGTCAGGGATTAAGCCGCTGTTAAATATGGAATAAACATTTGTTGTATCATTATTTTTTACAGCCTCAAATATTCCATCGGATATTGACGGTGCCAGTGTATTCATTAAAAGCCCGTTGAGCCCTCCGATTGCAAGGCTTATTATAAAATACCATTTCCTGCCTATAACCCCTTTTATGCTTGCAGGGTTGATGTTTTCTCTAATTTTCTCAATCATAATTCCAATCCTGTTTTCTATTGTTATTGGAAAATTATATCATTTTTCTCGTTTCATTTCAACAAAATATTTAATAAGAATAGTTACCATAATTGTACAGAGAATTATAGCGGCAGACGCAAGTCCGAACCAGAACCCTTTTAGATTTAGACCGAATTTGAAAGCGAGGGTGTACCCGAACGGTATTGAAATGAGCCAGTAGGCAAGAAAGTTTGCAATTAAAACAATATTTGTGCGCTTAATCCCTTTGAAAATTCCTGCAAGCGACACCTGCAGCCCGTCAAATATCTGAAATACAGATAAAATGTAAAGTACAGGCACGCAAATTCCGACAAGAACCTTGTCTGACGTAAACAATCCAACAAGAAAATGCGGAAAGCTTGAAAATATTATGGAACTTAACGCCATAAAGCCTACAGCCATCACAACACCTGCGAATGAATATCTCTTTAAATCTTCAAAATTTTCAGCCCCGTTTGCAAAACCGACCTTAACGGCAATAGCGTTTGATATGGCAAGCGGAACCATAAACGAAACTGTTGTGAGTGTGCACACAAGATTCTGCGCCGCCGCATAAACTCCGGAAACTCTCCCCATAAGAATTGCAATGGAATTAAACGCAATAAATTCGACCAGAACAGCCAGAGATATAGGTAGTCCGACCTTCATAAGATTTTTATAATAACCCCTGTCATGGTAATCGCGGAATTTCATCAGCCCGAGGCAGTAGAAAAGGAGTGCCATACCCATAAAATATCTTACAGTAAAGCTTGCCACAGCAAGACCTATTGCCCCGAATGACGGTATAGGCCCGAGACCGAATACCAGAATTGTGTTTAAAATAAGATTTAAAAATACGCAGATGACCGTTACAAGGTTCGGGAAGAATACAATCTCAAACGCCTGAAGATATTCTTTCAATGCCGCATGCAGATATGCTCCGAAAGTTGAAAAAGCTGTAATCAGCATATATTCTTTAATATCAGGTACAAGTTTCGGCTCAAAATGTAGATAGTCTATCAATGGAATAAACGCAAGAGTTACAATCATTGTCAAAAGCGCCAGAAGCATGGCAAAACGTATGGTCGGAAAGAAATATTTTTTTGCAGATTTTTTTTCACCCCTGAAGTTGGACAGTATCGGGGAAACGCTTGCAATCAATCCTATTCCGAAAGTCATTATACAGTTTGTGATGGCTGTTGCAATACTTATGGCTGCGAGGGTGTCGGTTGAATGCTTTGCTGCAATCAAAACATCTCCGGCTCCAATCAGTATGAAACCGAGGTTCCCCATTATAATTGGCAGGGCAATGTTTAATAATTCTCTGGCGTAGTGTCTGAATTTTAATCTCATTATGATTTTTATTATATAACAAAAGTTTTATTTGGGTAAATTCCTAAAGTAATCTTTATCCACAATTGCTTCGGGAAGCGGATAAAAGATTTGCGTCTGGAGTAGGAGATTTCTCAGGAAGAACTTGCGTTCAGGGCAAATATTTCTCCGAGTTATATGAGTGCTATAGAAAGATGGATTACCAATACAACAATCTCTACCGCCAAGCGGCTTGCAAAAGCGCTGCAGGTTTCTATTGCCGATTTGTTTATCTAGTTGTTTTTACTTTTATCGGGTTGTCGTATCTGTAGATAATGTAATTTTCAAAATGAATAATTTCATCCGGTTCAGGAAGCTGTTCAGGTTTTACTATATCTTTTTGAGTAAGCAAAATAAAATTAAATTTTTCGTCTTTGTACCATTTGTGATTTGTTGACGAAAAAATTTGTGAAACATTATTATCATAAACGTCAAAGGCTCTGATTTTAAGTTTGTTGCCGGTTTTTACAACAATATCAGAAGCATTCCAGTATGTTGCCAGTCCGTTTGTAAGGTTATGTGAGAGCAAAAATTCTGATATTGCTGTTGTATCTTTTTTATCTACAAAAACAGATGTTTTTACCGGCGTAATTATAATATTTAGAATAGTAAGTGTATATAATACTGTCATTAACACATAGAGCGGTCTGGTATGCAGCTTAAAACACTTTCTTGTGATTAACACTGCAAACGCAGCCGGAAAGTATGCAATATACCTCAGACTCGGGAAATATTCATTTACGTTTGTGAAAATCATGATGAATGTTAAGAATAAAATATTTAAAGATAATATTGCATTGATAAAATCTTTGCTTTTGTCTTTTAAAAGGGAGAGTGTTTCTTTAAAAGCTATTGTGTATCCTGTAAGTATGACAAAGAAACGGGTTATATTCGGAATTGTTTTTATACTAACAATCTCTCCGAAACATTGTGTTTCAAAAAGGTGTATAAGCTGGAGCAGAAAGATTTTGAATTTTCCGGGCAATGTGAATAAATGGTATATATAGAGATGATAAGTATTCCTCTGATATATAGTTATGCCGGCTGCCGTTAAAACTTTGGATAACAAAATAAATACAAGAAAAATTCCTGAAAATATGTATATTATATTAAGATATTTTTTTACATCGTTTATCGGGTATTTTAGCAGTTTTACCGCACAATATACCAGCACCGGCATAATAAACATCGGAAGAATAAGTTTATCTCCGATAAGCCCCGCCAGTGTGAATACTGAACATAGAATTATATCTTTCTTTTTGCCCTCCCAAATATAATTGTTTAAGAAATATAATGCCAGAAACGAATACGCAAAAACAGCTGTATGAACGTACAAGTCTATATTTATTCCGGTTAAAAGCAGAAATAAAAGAACAAATTTTGGTTCAAATTTTCCGTCACGTTTTATAAGCAGGGCTCCTGCAAAATACATTAAAATTATCATTAAAAATGTTGCAATGTAAACTGTTTTTGTACTTATCCCTGTGAATAAGGTTACAATATCATAAAACAATAAATCTGTTGTATAAAACATAAATTCATGCCAATTCCGGCATAAAATATCGCCATGCAGCAGGTCATAAGCCCTTAAAACCATATTTGCCATATCCGAATTAGAACCTTTGACGAGTAAGGATTGCACTATTACAAATCCGAATAAAATAATTACGGCTGCTGTTAATATTTTAAACAGTTTATTTGCAGAATTTTTTTCCATATCCCAACCTCTTTTATAAAAAATGTGTAAAACCGGAATTCCGGTTTTACACATAAGATTTTATTTTTTGTCTTTACCCGTTCTTTTGTAGAAATCTTCAATAAAGCCGGTGTTAAATTTTCCGCTTATAAATACAGGATCCTCGATTATTTCCTGATGGAACGGAATAGTTGTTTCAATACCGGTGATAACATATTCCTTTAAGGCTCTGTACATTCTGCGTCTGGCTTCATTACGGGTTCTGCCCCAGCAGATGAGCTTTCCTATCATGGAATCATAATAAGGCGGAATTGTGTAATCCTGATAAACATGAGAATCCACTCTTACTCCGAACCCGCCCGGAGTTACATACCCTGTAATCTGTCCCGGATTTGGCATAAAGTCTTTTTCAGGGTTTTCTGCGTTAATACGGCATTCAATAGCATGACCTCTGAGAACAATTTCATCCTGCGTAAAGTCAAGCTTTTCTCCTGCCGCAACCATAATTTGCTCTCTCACTAAATCAACGTTTGAAATCATTTCTGTCACGCAGTGTTCAACCTGAATACGGGTATTCATCTCCATAAAATACCATTTGCCGTCATGGTCAAGGAGAAATTCACATGTGCCTGCACCTTCGTATTTAATAGCTTTTGCGGCTCTAACTGCAGCAGCGCCCATTTCTTTACGGGTAGCTTCGTCAATTGCAGGGGAAGGTGCTTCTTCCAGTAACTTCTGGTGGCGGCGCTGGATAGAGCAATCTCTTTCTCCTAAGTGAACAACATTTCCGTACTGATCGCCAAGAATTTGAACCTCAATATGTCTAGGATTTTCAAGGTATTTTTCCGCATAAACATCAGGATTTCCGAAAAAGTTCTGTGCTTCTGACTGACAAAGGCTCATATTTGTTTCGACTTCATCGTCGGAGCGAACTATTCTCATGCCCTTGCCGCCGCCGCCTGCTGTTGCTTTAAGTATAATCGGGTAGCCGGCTTTTTTTGCAAAGTCTTTTACTTCCTGAGGCGTTTTTAAAATTCCTGTTCCCGGGGTAACCGGAACATTGTTTTCAATCATAGTTTTTCTGGCTGTAGCTTTGTCGCCCATTTTTCTCATAGCATCAGCTGTAGGCCCGATAAATTTAATTCCGTGTTTTTCGCATATTTCAGCAAAGTCGGCTCTTTCAGACATAAAGCCGTAACCCGGATGGATAGCGTCTGCTCCGCTGACAAGTGCCGCTGAAATTATTGCCGGAATGCTCAGGTAGCTTTGAGAACTCTGAGCAGGCCCTATACAGTAAGCTTCAGTTGCAAGTCTTACGTGCAGAGAATTTGCATCAGCCTGAGAATATATTGCAACTGTCGGAATTCCGATTTCCCTGCAGGCTCTTATAATTCTAACCGCAATTTCGCCGCGGTTTGCTATTAATACTTTTCTAAACATATCCTATACTTCCTTAGAAAAGGAAGGGGAACAAAACCGTTCAACCCTTCATCTTTTCAACCTTTCAATATTTTATTCAACGTACATCAAAACCTGACCGAACTCAACCGGCTGACCGTCTGACACGCAGATTTCTGTAATTTTTCCGGAAACTTCAGCTTCGATTTCGTTCATTAATTTCATAGCTTCAACAATACAAACAACATCGCCTTTGGAAATTGTCTGACCGACTTCAACAAATGGAGCCGCATCTGGCGACGGTGATTTGTAGAAAGTTCCTACCATAGGAGAAGTTATTGGAGTTCCTTTTTTCACTTCAGCTTCCTTAGCAGGTGCAGCAGCCGGAGTTTGAACCGGAGCAGCCACAGATGCGGCACTTACGGCTGCCGGAGCAACTATTGTTTCTTTACGTAGTGTAATAGCCTGTTCGCTGTCCTCTAAAGAAATTTCTGTAAGAGAATTGTCTGCAAGAACTTTCGCTAATTTTTCTATATACTCAATATCGAATTTCATAATTTGCCTTTCTTTTTAAGAGAAGGATGAAAAGGATTGCCTCACGCTTCACCTATCACCCTTCACTATATAAAATTATACTCTGTCGAGATATTCGTTAGATCTTGTGTCGACCCTTATCACATCTCCGTTTTGAACGAAGAACGGAACGTTAACAACGGCGCCTGTTTCAAGTTTAGCCGGTTTTGTTCCGCCCTGAGCTGTGTTGCCTTTTTCAGCCGGCGGAGTGTCAATAACTTCAAGTTCTACGTGAGCAGGAATATCAATACCGATAATTCTGCCGTCGTGCATAAGAACCTGAACAATCATATTTTCTTTCAAATATTTAATACCGTCGCCGATTTGATCTTCTGTTATCTGCATTTGTTCATAAGATTCGTTATCCATCATAACGTACTCTTTGCCTTCTTTGTAGAGGTATTGCATTTCGCGTCTGTCAAGCATAGCTTTGGCAACTTTTTCACCTGCGCGGAATGTTTTTTCAACAACCTGTCCTGTTTCAACATTTTTAAGTTTAGATCTTACGAATGCAGCGCCTTTACCCGGTTTAACGTGCAAAAATTCTACGACAGACCACAATCCGTTGTCCAATTGCAGCGTCAAGCCTGTTTTTAAGTCGTTTACTGAAATCATCTTTTTCCCCTTTATCTAATTAATATTACTATTATCTACTTTGTAAATTGAGTTTAACATAAACATGCAAAATCACAAATAAAATTTACAATTTCAAGTATTTTTGTAAATTTTTGCTTATAAATAGCAAAACGAATTCTTTAGCGTTATTATATGATTAACAGGGAAAAGAGTAAGGAGTATATATGAAAGTTTCAGCGATTACAACCAGAAGTGTGTCACCGGCTTTTAAGGAGAAAAATTCAGCATACGAAAATCCGGTCAACCGTAAGACTGAACGTAACCTGACAGTATTGCAGTCTGCAGGGGTAAGCCTTATTGCCGGAGTTACTGCAGGCGGTATTTCAACATGTTTTATGAAGGAAGGTGCAAAGCACAAGCTTCCTGTAGCGGCGGCAATCGGAGCGGCTGTGGCTGTTTTGACGGCAGTGTTAACTCTTCCGGCAAAACTTTATGACAGAAAGGTTCAATCTTTTGTCAGAGAAAAAGAGATGGATGTTTTTAGCCGCGACAGAGAGTTAAAATCTAATATTCTTACAGAAGTTGATAAGGAAGTAAAGGATGAGGATGTATCTTTAGACCAGAAGATAAACCATTATACAACTCTCCAGATGGCAAACCGAGGCAGCGGAATGCTTATAAAAGGTGCATAAATGCTGAAAGTTCTATCTCTGAATAAGACAAATTTTAGTGCGGCACCACCGGCTCCGCCTGCACGTAAAGTTTCTGACACCTCAAATCCTGCTGATAAAAATCCCGTTTCAAAAACCGGCGAGCGTCTGAAGCTTGCAAAAGCTGCATTTTTAGCAGGGATCGGTTTTGGAGTAAAAATGCTGGCTGAAATTTTTGACAGCGAGTTTACTGTTGAGCACCTTGAAAAGCAGGGACGGAAAATTGCCAATAAAAATTATAAAAATGCCTCAAAGCATAAGCGGGAATGGATGGCAGTTTTATCTACTCTGGGGTTGGCAGGAATTTTTGTCGGCGGATGTGCGTTTTTGTATACCCTGTTTAAAACTCCAAAAATTATGTATGAGGGGAAAGTTAATGCCTTCACAAAAGGCAGGGATATGGATATTTACATAAAAGGCAACACCATAGAGAAAAATCTTCTGACACAGATGAATGACAAAGCCAAAAAAGCAGATGATGCCGAAAAACAAAAGCTTAAAGAGCAGTATATGAAAATGCAAATGGCTAAAAATCAACTCCCTGCATTTATGAAATAGTTTGTTCAATCCTACAGTAAAAGAAATATAGACCTGTAACTTCATTCACTAGCCGCGTGTAATCCGCTCAACCCGAAGCAAGTGAACTCGCTTACGCTCAGACAGCACTTGCTTTTGTAATTGTTTCGCAGAACAGCGGCTGTTCATTACGTTGAGGTCTATATTTCTTTTACTGTAGGATTGAACAAATGTCACCGATTTATTTACTTAATGGCTCAATGCTGATGGAATAACCGAGAAGTTCGCAGATATTTTGAAATTCTGCAAGCTTCAGTGCGTTTCTGCGGATTTTGCAAGAAAAAGTGCTCTGAGGGATGTCCTGACCTGTTTTTTCTTTCAAATTTTTCAGCAAAATCTTCTGCGTAATATGCCCCTTAGCCATTACAAGCCGCATAATTTCATCGTTATTCCAGTTCGTAATATCCATATCAAAAGTATAAAGTATTGACAATCATAATCAAACTGTGTAGTATAATATTGAATATTTCAATATTATATTGTATTATTAAATATTATGTTAAAAACGGAGGCGTGTATGAAGTATAAAAACAGTGCATTTACACTGGCAGAGGTTTTAATAACGCTGGGTATTATTGGAATTGTTGCCGCAATGACGCTGCCGGCACTTGTTGCAAAGTATCAGGACAGAGTTCTTTTAAATCAGGCAAAACGTTCATATTCTATTATTTCAAACGCAATGATGAAAACTAAAGTTGATAACAATTTTGATTCCTACGGGGATTTGTTTAATAACAGCAGAAGTAATGATGAGATTATTGATATACTGGCAAAAGAGTTTAAACCCGTTAAAATTTGCAAAGAGAATAAAGGCGGATGCTGGGACTGGAAAGTTAAATCTTCCAAAAAGAAATATTCAAACGGGAAAACAGTTTATAAGGATTTCAGCAAATATGCAAGTATGGTTTTAAATGACGGCAGTGTATTGTTTGTGCACGCTTATGCACATAGCGGTGACTGCGGCTGGGTTCATGAATATAACAAAACAGATGACAAAGGATATGTAGTTAAAGATGACGACGGAAATCCCGTAAAGGTGCGGGAGAATGAAACCAGATGTGGTTCCATAAAGATTGATGTCAACGGAGAAAAAAGACCGAATCAGCTGGGGGCTGATGTTTTTGATGTTGATATTAGAGCACAGAAAGTTACTCTGCAATATTACACATTTTTGTTTGATGACACTCTGACTTATGAATACTACGAGGAAGGTGTGGAGTAATTCTTTTTATGCTACAATAATTCTGTTATGACAGAAGGGCAAGTTTTTAAAATCCACTCTGATTTTTATTATGTTGATACCGGAAACGGAACTTTTGAATGCAAAGTTCGCGAGGTTTTGAAAAAACAGCGCGAGAAAATTCTCGCAGGGGATTTTGTGGAATTTGAAAACGGACATATTACAAAAATTCTTCCAAGGAAAAATTTTATTAAACGTCCGGCTGTTGCAAATGTTGACCGCATAATTATTGTATCTGCACTAAAGGAACCGGATTTAGATTTGCACCAGTTAAACAGGTATGTTTCACTTGCAAAGTATTACAATATTCCGGCTGTATTATGCTTCAATAAAGAAGATTTAAAGTGGGAAAAATCTTTAAAAAATAAAATTACGGATATTTATAAAAAACTTGGATTTGAAATTGTTTTTACCTCGGCGAAGGAACATAAAGGCATAAAAGCGTTTGAACGACTTCTGGAAGGTAAAATCAGCGTTCTTTGCGGAAATTCAGGGGTCGGAAAGTCAAGCCTTATCAATGCTATAAATCCGCAGTTGAACTTAAAAACAAAATCAGTGAGTGAAAAGCTTCAGCGCGGAACACACACAACACGCCACTGTGAAATCATAAAAATTAATGATAATTCAAAGATCGTCGATACACCGGGGTTTAGCAACGTAAAGTTTGATTTTATTCTTCCTGCCGACGTAGATTTGCTGTTTGATGAGATTGCACAATTCAGGGATGGCTGTAAATATTCAGACTGCCTTCACATTAAAGAGGACGGCTGCAATGTTCTTGCAAACCTTGATAAAATAGACCCGTCAAGGTATGAAAGTTACCTTGCTTTTGTTGAAGAAGCCCGTGAATATAAAGAGAAACTTAAATATGAAGGCACAAAAGAAGAACACTCAAAAAAGCTTGTACATAATAAAACTTTTGCCAAGATAAGCGAAAAAAAACGCCGTAGTGCACGAAATACTTTAAAACAAAAGATTTATAAGGAATATGAAAATGACCATGAAAATGAATGATTACATTGAGATTATCGACAAAAAACTGGATGAATTTATGCCTGTCGGGTATCCCGAGGATATTTTTAAGGCCATGAAATACACGGTGACGCTTCCGGGCAAAAGGCTGCGTCCTGTGATGTGCCTTGAAAGCTGCAGAATTTTCGGCGGGAATTTTGAGGATGCAATTCCGGCAGCCTGCGCTGTTGAAATGCTTCACGCGCAGACTTTAATCCACGATGACCTGCCGTGTATGGACAACGACGATTTCCGCCGCGGGAAGCCTACAAACCATAAAGTTTTCGGGGAAGCAAATGCTGTTCTTGCAGGAGATGCGCTTCTGACATTTGCTCCGCAGACAATTCTTAAGCACTCAGACCTTCCGCCTGAAACTCTTGTGAAAGTTTTTGCGGAATATTTTCAGGCTGCTGGCGCCTACGGCGTAATTGCAGGTCAGGTTGTTGATATTGAAAGTGAGAAGTCTGTTAAGAAATCAGGCGGCACTGTATCCGGCACGGCAGGCGCTATTGACCCGGAGAATTCCACTGACCGCAAATCAGAGGTGCCCGCCCTCACTCAAGTGGAGGGGGGAGACTCTTCAACCATTCAACCCTTCAACCCTTCAACTACATTAGATTTTATTCATACCCATAAAACAGCAGACTTGTTTAAGCTTGCTCTCAGGACAGGTGCAATTATTGCAGGAGCAACAGAGGAACAGCTGTCTATGATAACAGATTTCGGACAGAAACTGGGGGTTGCGTTTCAGATTGCTGACGATATTCTTGATGAAATTTCTACATTTGAAGAAATGGGTAAGACCTTAGGTAAAGACAAAGCTGCCGGCAAACTTACTTATGTCAGTCTGTACGGACTTGATGAGGCAAAATGTAAACTGGCTTGCCTTTTGAAAGATTGTTATGATATGATAAACTGGCTTGCCGTAAAATCGGAAGTCTTTGAAGAGATAGTTTCGGGAATTGAAAAGAGAGTAAATAAATGATAACTTATGTAAATAATGGCTATGAAGCCTTATCAGCCGGAATTTTAAGCGCATTTCTCGCGCAGATAATTAAATTCTTTATTTTTACGATAAAAACCAAAAAAGTAAACTTTAAAATATTTACAACTACAGGAGGAATGCCGAGTTCACATTCTGCCGGAGTGATGGGGCTTTCTACATCGGTCGGTATTATTGAAGGATTTGATTCTGTTATATTTGCAGTGGCGGTCGGGTTTGCTTTAATTACAATGTATGATGCGGCAGGTGTGAGGCGTGCTGCAGGAAAAACCGCAGCTTGCCTTAACCGTATGATGGATGATTTTTACAAGCACGATGTTCAGGCTATTGGCGGAAAGCTGAAAGAACTTCTCGGGCATACTCCTTTTGAAGTTATTATGGGTGCAATTTTTGGCTGTGCGTTTGCATTTTTCTATCATTCATATTTGATGGGATTAAGTTAACGGGATTTATATCGCAGTTTACACTAAATATGCGCAAACTGTCATGCAGAACTTGTTTGACAAAGCGAACCAAAATTTTTGTCACCCTGAACTAGTTTCAGGATCTTAAAAATTTTGAGTGAGCCTGTCCTTACGAAGTGCAGCATCTTTACACACCGAGACCCTGTTGCCAGGAGCCATTTTGCTCGAAAACAAGTTTTCGGCAAAAGAAGGCAAACGAGTTCAGAGCCTGCCCTGAATTTATTTCAAGGGTGACAATTTTGATATTGTTTGGTGCATACTTGTCTATAATTTCCAAGTTAAACCTATTGCCTTTTTAGTTTGTTCATGTAATAATACTGGTTGTTAAGGGTTTATAGAGTAAAATCTATATCAGGAATTAATCCCTTAAAGAAAGAGATAACTCCCGTAGATGGGTACAGAGGAATTTAATTACAAGTATATAAAAGACAGAGCCGGCGCGGGAAGCTGGCGCAGAGGCTATGAATACCACTTAAAAGATATGGTGTTCGACACTTATCCTGAAAAGAATTTCTACATGGGCAAAGTAAAAGGAAATTTTCAGGATCACTATAATACTGACTTAATATTTAAAAAGAATAAGGTTGAGGCACGCTGCAACTGTCCTTTAAAGGAAGAATGGTGCAAGCATGCTGTTGCTGTCGGGTTGAAAGCTATTGATGAACATGCTTATGAGGACTGGCTGGAAACAAAATTCGGCATGGAATTTGATTTTCCGGATGAAAATACCGCGCTGGAAGCAGCTCCTCAGGGAAGCTATATCTTCCATTTTAATCCTAAAAGAAAAGCTAATTTCTTTTCTATTCTTGTAATGTCGAGAGAAACCGGCAAGGTTGTCAGACAGATTGAAAATATTCTGCGTGCACTCATTGAAGCTCAGAAACAGAATCCTGATTTTGAATTAAATAACTCACAGAAAGTTGAAATTGCAATATTTCAGCAGCTTCTGACAATATCAAGACAGGATAAAAAAGCCGGCTGGTATGATATTCCGATTACAAAATTCGGTCCTATGTTTACGCTGTTATCTCATGCAGATGAGGTCCTTGATGAAAAGACAAAACAGCGGCTGAAATTCACAGATAAGGAATGGAAATTAATTTTAAACGTAAATATGTCGCAGGGCGGAACAATACTTCTTTCCCTTGAGTGGCATCGTCCTGATAAGGACGATGTTTACCCGCTCGAGGAAGTGAGATATTTTTCGCGCCACCTCAAATGGGGAAGGTATAAAAATATAATTTTCCCGACAAATATTGCAATGCAGGTTATTCCGCAGAACCTTTTGAAGTCCTCATTTACTGATTTGAAAGACTCTGACGGCGGGAAATTTATCTATGAAGAACTTCCGAAACTCAGGGAAGTTATGGATGTTAATATTGATGAAAATATTTCAAAGCTTATGCTTGAGGAACGTCCTCCGTTGAATATTGTGACGCTCGGAATTGATTACGATCAGTCCTTGAAAGCTTCACTGGAATTTGAATATGACGGGGTAAGGGTTCCGTTCTCAAAATCAAGCGACAAAGCACCTTATATTACTGTTAAAAAATCCGGTGAGGATTTTGTCTACTGGATTAAGAGGAACTTTAAACACGAGCTTGATTCTTATAATATGCTTCTGGCATGCAAGTTTGTTCCTATGCAGACAAATAACCTTGCGCTTGAAAAAGAAAATGCAATTGATTTTTATAATTATTACATAAAGCAGGCGGGCGATGGCTGGAAGTTTGTAGAAAAAGACGATATGAGCTTTTTCAAACTGATGGATGATCCGTTCAGACTGTGTGCCAAAATTGATTTTTCCGAAGATTCTCAGGATAGCTTTGAAATCCAGCTTTACGGACAGGTTGGAGATGAGGTTATTGACTTTGACGATGTTTATGACACTATTCAGAGCGGAGAGAAATACAGCAGGATTAGAAGTTTAGGTTTTGTTGAATTTCCTGCGCAGAATATTTACGCAATGATGAGAGCGTTTAACTCTTTTGATGTTTACAGAAACGATGAAAACAAGTTTACCGTAAAAACCTACCGCGCCGGGTTGATTAATGAACTTAAAAACCTCGGTGTGGAACTTGTTTTGAGCGACAGGTTTAAAGAGTTCTGGGAACAGATGTCCACGTTTTCCACCCATGACGGGCTGGAACTTCCTGAAAATGCAACTGCAGATTTCAGGGAATACCAGTTAAAAGGTTACGGCTGGCTGTGGTTTATGTATAAATACGGGCTCAACGGAATTCTTGCGGACGATATGGGGCTCGGTAAAACACTGCAGGCTCTGACTGTTCTTCAAAAGGCAAAAGAAGTTGACGGGCCGGCTCCGACACTCGTTATCTGTCCTACAACCGTTGTGTTTAACTGGGAATCTGAAATCCAAAAATTTGCTCCGGAACTCTCATGTTTAAAACTTTCCGGTGTCGACAGAAAAGCTCTGTTTAAGGAAATTCCTAATTATGATGTTGTTATTACAAGTTATGCACTTATAAGACGCGACATTAAACATTTCAAAGATATAAATTTCCGCTACATAATTCTGGATGAATCCCAGAATATTAAAAATGCTATGTCGCAGACCGCACAAGCCGTAAAACAGCTTCAGTCATCTCATAAACTTGCACTTTCCGGCACTCCGATTGAAAATAAGCTGGAAGAACTCTGGTCGGTATTTGATTTTCTTATGCCGGGCTTCCTGCTTACTATGGCGGAATTTAATTCGCGTTATGTCAATCCTATAATGGAACGTCAGGATAAAACCGTTGAAAAACGTCTTAAACTGCAGATTTATCCGTTTATCTTACGCCGTATGAAGCGCGACGTTGCAAAAGATTTGCCGGATAAGGTCGAAAACATTGCTTACTGCGAACTTACAGATGAACAAAAAGATTTCTATCTTCAGGTTCTTGACAGTACAAAAGAAGAATTATTCAAGAGTATCGAGCAGAACGGGCTTGAAAAGAGCAGATTATCTATCTTCTCCGCACTTCTCAGACTGCGTCAGATTTGCTGTCACCCCAGACTTTATGATAAGGAAAATGTTAAACACATTATGTCGTCAGGCAAATTTGAAAAACTTAAAGTTATGCTGGAAGAAATTATCTCAGAAGGGCACAGGGTGCTGCTGTTCAGCCAGTTTGTGAATATGCTTGATATAGTAAAAGGCTGGCTTGAACGTGAAGGTATTGAATACGAATACCTGACAGGCAAGACAAAAGACCGTCAGGCAGCTGTAGAACACTTTAACAACAGTAATATTCCGATATTCCTGATAAGTCTTAAAGCAGGCGGAACAGGTTTGAACCTTACAGGCGCTGATTATGTAATCCATTACGACCCTTGGTGGAACCCTGCCGTTGAAGATCAGGCTACAGATAGAGCCTATCGTATCGGACAGACTAAGAAAGTTTTTGTCTACAGGCTTATCACTAAAAATACTGTTGAAGAAAAAATCCAGAAACTCAAAACTGTTAAACGAAACCTTGTTGACAGCGTAATTTCTGTTGACAGAAATATTGTTAAATCGCTTACAATGGATGATATTAGGGAAATCTTCTCTGCAGATTAATGTAACAATATCTTAAAACCAGAGCAATTTTATAAAAGTTCTTACTTATAAAATTTAGGAAGGTTTTGATATGTATATAAAGCAATGTAGATTTTTGTTAAATACATTAAAATTTCAGAAGATCTTAACGTCGGTGTAGAAAAAGGTTGCTGGGAAATGCTAAAAAATAGAAGGAGAAAATTAAAACTATATAAAAAAATCTTCTTGAGGTAGAAGCAAGAAAAGCTGCAAAAGAAAAATAATTATAGAACTAAAAAGGACGTACTGAAAAGTACGTCCTTTCAAACTTGCAAGTATGAAAATTTAACTATTTGCCGTTAACAACAGTTTTGAATTTTTTGCCGGCAGAGAATGCAGGAACTGTTTTTGCAGCAATTTTGATTGCAGCGCCTGTTTGAGGGTTACGACCTGTTCTTGCTTTTCTTTTGCGAGCTTCAAAAGTACCAAAACCAACTAAAGTAACTTTTTTACCTTTAG
>CASFGU010000001.1 GCA_949294395.1 uncultured bacterium | reverse complement strand
GGGCTGCTAGCTCAGGTGGTTAGAGCGCACCCCTGATAAGGGTGAGGTCGGTGGTTCGAGTCCACTGCGGCCCAGATAAAAAGGATGATGACTTTTGTTATCATCCTTTTTATTTTGCTGTAGTAGGGCGAGAGCCACCTTTGTGGTTCGAACGCGAACGAGCTGAGGCTGGAGCAGTTTTGTTTGAAGTGATGAAATCACTGAAAACAAAATGCGGAATTGCCGTTAAGCGCGAGTGAGCAAGACAGTCCACTGTGGCCCAGATATTAAAACTCAATAATAGCAAGGCTTTTAGACCTTGCTTTTTTAATGCAAATTTTTATGAAAAATGATTTTATGTAATATTTATGTACCAGACTGTTTTGGAAAATCAGTAAAACTCAGTCATACTCTGCAAGATAGGTAAAAATTAAAACAAAAAAATAGAGCAGTATTATCATAGACTGTTCTATTAGTTTATGGATTTAAAATTTACGCATTAAAATTTGCAAGAGCTTCAACTGCCGAAATTTCCTGTTCACGCATTGTGTGAGCATATCTCATAGTTGTTTGTATGCTTGCATGGTTTAGAATTTGTTTAACTACAGGCAAAGGAACGCCTGCTGCTACCATTCTTGTTGCTCCTGTATGACGTAAATCATGAAAACGCAAGTTTTTAACACCTGCTAGCTTACAAACAGTTTTGAAGCATTTTTTTATATCGTTGTATTTTGTTCCTGTGTAAGGGTTTGTAAAAACATATTTGTTGTTATTTTTGATTTTGTACAATTCTAAAAGTGTTTGGCGGAGTTTACTGCTCATGGGAATTGTCTTTTTCTTGCCGTTTTTAGTTAAAGAAAACATTATTCCTTAGATAATACGTATTGCACATTCTCCTCGGTCGAATCAAAAGGCAAAATAAGATTTTCCGGTTTCATTAACTCTTTTACAGCCGAACCTAATTCTTCAGGTTCCTCATGAGTATCATTTTTGTATGTTGCTGCTCATTATGTGGTTTTACGTATTCTTGATCTGACATATAATTAATCCTTTTTCTTTTTAGCATATTTTAATTTTAATTCTTTAAATAATTTTGCCCCTAAAGAACGGGTGTTTTGTTTTGTTCCTTCTTCATATAAATTAAGTTCTCTTAACTTATCTCTTACTATTGCTTTTGAAGATTTAACATCTTTCCAGGTGTTTTCTGTTTCTTCCTGAACAAGAATTTTACCTGATGAATATTTGAAAATTCTATAATTTTTCCCATTACATTTAAAACCTAATGGATTAAGTGTACTGTTCAAAAAATTTATAAAGGCTTTTATTGTATGTTTAGTATAATCGTATATAGGTCTAATTTTGCCTTGAGTTTCATCATTCAATATATCCATTACAACATCTTTTATTACATCTTTCCAGAGCAGTATTTTATAGTCATCTTTACGGCGGTTTTTATCCAGTTCAAATTTTTCCCCTTTATCTTCTGGTACCAGATAAATCATTAATATAGCTTTGTTTGAATCTTTATACTCATCCGAAGTTTTTAAACCATTATATTCATCCTGTAATTGACCATTTTGTTTTGATTTTTCTAAAATTTTGTTTTCTATTGCGATAATATGCTCACTTGTTTCAAAAACAATATCAATATATCGTTTCTCTGGAATATTAACCTGATATTCAAGTTTTATATCAAGATTATTCATATCAGTTGTTTTTATTTCACCCTCACTCAGCTTCAGTTTCTTTAAATTTAAAAATTTTTCTAAAAATACAGTCCCTAAGCCATGATCTTCATTCGGATCTAACAGATATGCCAGAAATGAAGAAATGTTTTCTTCGTTTATACAACCTTTACCATGGCTTAATGCTTCAAAAATATTCATATTAGTCTCCTTTATGTTTATACCCGTATTTTTCAGTTTTTACTGCATATATCAAAAATTTCTTTTGTTGTCTTTTCTTTTGTATCAAGTTCTTTATGGTCAAAATCATCAAGCAAATTCAAACCGTGTGCGAAGTTCTCAAGAATTTTTGCAACAGACTGAGCCTGCTCAAAGGTTTCCACCTGATTTGTAAGACTACTAGTTAAAAAGCTTCCTGGATCTGCATAGTTTAATTATATGGCAGAAGAATAAGCACGTCAAAATGTAAAATGACAACAAAATTTTATGTACTATTTATGTACTGTTATGTAATTTTATGTAGTTTTTTCAAGTTTTACTAAGTATGCAAAAGTGGTTCAAATGCAAGTATAGTAAGAAAAAATCAAAATCAGTCAAACTCTGAAAACGCACTGATAAGGGTGAGGCCGGTGGTTCGAGCGCGAACGAGCTGAGGCTGGAGCAGTTTTGTTTGAAGTGATGAAATCACTGAAAACAAAATGCGGAATTGCCGTTAAGCGCGAGTGAGCAAGACAGTCTACTGCGGCCTACCGTTTCGAACAAATAGAACTTTGAGAAATAGTAACAGAGCCTTCAGGCTCTTTTTTAATGCCTTTAAGGCATTCGTCCTTAATGTTTCAGCTTTGACAAATTTTTATAAATTATTAAATCTAATTTTATATTTAGAACAGTTGCTTTTTTATTCTCTCCAAGCCTTTAGCATTCCTTGTTCCGGTTTAGAATTAAAAATTTTTTCAAAAATTGTTTTTGCAACATTTCGCTCTCCGGCTAATTTATCGCCAAAATATTCTGTTCCAAACAAATCTTTGTAATCTGCTTTACCAACAACACTAACTTCCGATACCGGTATATCATCGGTATAAACAAATTCCAAATCAGCTTTTCTTTGTTTGAATAACGGACTTAACCTTGCTTCATAGCCTTTGGTTACAGGTTCCAATTCTTTTGGCATCATATCAACATATATTTTTATTGCAGTTTTTTTATCATATTTTTGCAATAGTTGCTTATAGAGTAATTTTCTTTCTTCAAATTATTATTTTCAAACCACAATATATTCAGAATAGGATTGCAAAATGTTAATGCTGAAATTTTCCGGTTATTTCAAAAGAAATTCAAAAATGCTTTCATTATACCTGTTATCCACGGCGCTGAAAGGCAGAACAATTCCGCCGAATTCATTTTCAACACTCTTAATAACATTCATCGCCTTATTTTTAGGCACGTAATCCATCTTTGTCACAACAGTAATTACCGGTAGATCGTACGCCTCAACCCACTCGCGCATCTGATAATCATTCTTCTGTATCTCATGACGGCCGTCCACAAGCTGTATCATGGAACTTATCTCCTCTCGTTTTAAGAGATACTCCTCAAGATACTTCTGCCAGCGGTTCTGCGCTTCTTTTGAGACTTTTGCATAACCGTAGCCCGGCAAATCCGCAATCATAAACTTATCCGAAAAATTAAAAAAATTGATTAATCTGGTTTTTCCGGGGGTATTTGAGGTTTTTGCAAGCTTTTTGTGGTTGGCAAGCGCATTGATAAAAGAGGATTTACCTACATTTGACCGTCCGAGAAGCGGGAATTCAGGCAGTCCGAACGCCGGACACTGACTTAGTTTTTCTGCACTTATTATAAACTTTGCGCTCAAAAATTTTGTACTCATTTTGCCGATAATGCTTTTTGCTGCTGCTCCTTAAGCTTCTGCTTTATTAAAACTGTCTGGAACAGGTTGTACATCTTGTCGCTGTCTACGACTGTTATCTGTGTTTTATCCTTCAAAAAGTCAACATTTACAGCCGGTTTCTTCTGGCTGAAAATATTGGATTGAAGGTTCACAATCTGAAAAAGTCCCACCTTTAAAATACTCAGCGGTTCTTTCCAAAATATTTCAAATGTTTTTCTAATATCAAATTTTTTCATTTCCCTGATCTGTCTGGTTTTTACCGGTTATACCGTCTGTTCCTGCTTGAAGTTCTACCGCCGCCCCGCCCTCAGGCAAAGCAGCCGCATTCAAACACCTGTTTTAGATTTTCTTTTTAAATTTTGCTATTTTTCTGAGTACTTCATCTTTATCTGAAGCGTTCGGGCTGAATGAGAGGTACTGGTTATAATACTTTATTGCACCCTGATAATTTAATTCTTTTTCATAAGACATTGCTTTCAGCTTGGCAATAGCCGGCCCGTTGTGGTAAAAGTCAATTGCGCGGTTACAGTATTCAATTGCAGATGCGTAATTTTCTTCCTTAAACTGTCTTTGTGCAACATCAAAAAATTCATTTGATTTAATTTCGCACAAATCAATATATGAAATACCGTTTTTCGCAATAATATTATCCGGATCTTTCATCAAAGCTTTTTTCAGTGCAAGTCTAGCAGTTCTGAACTGTTTATTATGAACGAGGATTTCAGCAAGATAAAGCTGGTCATCTACGCTGTCTGCAAAATTAATAGCATTTTCAAAAGTATACACCGCATCTTTTTCTCTGCCAAGTGCAAGGTAAGCTTCGCCTTTGATAACAGAATCCATCAGGTTGTTTGAAGCCGACTGGACAATATAATTCAGGCTGTCTTTTGACATAGGAAGCTGGTGTGTGAGCCTTGCAAGCTTAATCTTGGCAAGGTGCAAATCAAGTCTGTACGGAACCCGTTCTATTGCCTGATTTATATAGTCGTAAGCAAGATAAAGTTCTTTATTTGTAGTCATATCACCGTTGCCGCCGCGGTCTTTTGACATTTCGTAATAAGTATTTGCAAGCCCGACAATGGCGTCATTGCCGTAACGGCTGTCATCAACGAGTTTTGAATAGTAATCGAGAGCCTGTTCATACTTTCTTGTTTCAAGAGAAAGGTCTGCAACACGCATAATAGCATCTTTGTAACCCGGATTAATCGCAAGAACTGTTTTCAGCTGTTCCATAGCAAACTCCGCGTCCGAGCGTTTTTCGTAAACATTCGCAAGGTTTAAGTAAGGACGTGAGTTTTCCGGTTTAACAGTAACGGCTTTTTTGAAGGAATTTATTGCAGCAGCTTGATTGCCCTGAACGAGATAGCATTCACCCTGCAAAGTCAATGCAGGAGATGAATTCGGATTAATATGCAGGGAATGGTTCAGCCAGGTCAGCGCTTTTGAGTAATCTTTCTGTCTTACGGCAACCTGCCCGAGATGGTACATAGCAGTCGGATTGTGAGTATTGTATTTCAAAGAAAGCTGAAACATCTTTTCGGCTTCATCAAGGTTTCCATCAATCAGCTCAATATTTCCAATATTGTCGTAAGCTGTTGCGTACTGCGGATTTATCTTTAATGCAGTCTGGAAAAGTTCTTTGGCGTCTTTTTTGTTACCGAGTTTTAAAGTTGCAACACCCATTGCGTTATATGCCTGATAGTAGTTGCTGTCAAGGTTTACGGCATTAACAAATTCTTTAATAGCGTTGTTTAAAAGTTCTCTTGTATCTCTGATATATTCAACGTCGGAAGAAGTCTGACGCTTCATATAAACAATACCCTGCGCGTAATGCAGAGCCGGATTATTCGGATATTTTTTGAGCATCTTATCTAATTCCTGCTGGGCAGGAGCGAGTTTGTGCTGTTTTGCCATCCAGATTATACGAAGGGTTTTTGCATCAACATCATCAGGATGAGCGTTTAAAACCTGTTTCAATGCAGTATCGGCTTCCTGATAGTTGTTGTATTCTATCATTTTATCAATATTAGCATACTTACGGCTAACAGCGGCACCTTTTGCAACTTTAGCCTGAAGCTCCTGTGAATACGCAGCAGAAACCCCGAGGAGATTTACGAAAACAAGTGATGCTATTAATAATTTCTTAAAATTCATTTTTTCTCCGATTACTACATTTTTACTATTTTAAAACTGCTAAGAGTATTGTATAATATATACAGGAAAAAATCAATAATGCAAATGACGGGTTTAAATTCAAGCTCAAAAAACGATTTAGAGGAATTCAGAACATACATTCTGGTGGAGAGGAATTTTTCCAAACACACTGCCAGAGCGTACTGTTCGGACATTATGGACTACCTTCTGTGGCTCGGCGACACGGGTTGTGAGGATGTGAACTTTTCTAAAGTTCGAGAATACCTGCATTTTATTCAGAAATTTCAGTACCGGAAAAATACAATTGCACGGAAAATTGCCTCCTTAAGAACTTTTTACAAATTTCTGTACCGTGAAAAGAAGGTTAACTCGAATCCGGCAATGAATTTAACAACGCCGAAGCGTTCAAAACAGCTGCCGAAATTTCTGACACCTTATGAGGTGGAGCAGATTTTAAACAACACAAAGATTGAAACTCCTGCGGGGTACAGGAACAGAGCTATTCTCGAGCTTTTATGGGCGTCGGGAATGCGTATATCAGAGCTCAGCGGACTGAATTTTGAGGATTTAAACCTTGAAAACAACGAAATCAGGGTTTTCGGTAAAGGTTCAAAGGAGCGGATTATCCTTGTAACTGACAGGGCAAAGTCATATTTAGAAAGGTATATAAAAATGGCGCGTCCGCTTGTTGCAAAGGGTTACAGGGTGGACGAAAACGAGGATTCGCCGGTATTTATAAACAACACAGGCTTCCGGCTCCAGCCGCGCACCATAAGAAATGTTATAAACGAAATTGTAGAGAAAATAGAACTTCCCAAACACGTTACCCCGCACGTATTCCGGCACAGCTTTGCAACACACCTGATAGAAAACGGGGCGGATTTGCGTGTTGTACAGGAGCTTTTAGGTCATGCCAGCATATCTAACACACAGATATACACGCATATTTCAACACGGCACCTGAAAGACGTTTACAACGAAACCCACCCGAGAGCTTAATAATTTGCCGCTCTGCGCAATCAAAAACACAGCCTGCCGCTCCGGAACTGTTTGAATTTTATTCATTTACTTCTTAAACAAGTCTTTTACACTAAACTTTGAGGCTTTTTCATGGCGGAAAGAAAGCAATTTTTTCACAATAGGGTTTGTCTGACGCGAAATAGTCTGCTTTTCTACAGGTTTCACTTCAGTTTCCGTATTTTCTATTACTGTTAATTTTCTCTCTTTGTTCTCATCCATACAGAAATTATACCTCTTTATACTTAAATAAAAAAGATTATTTATGAAAAATTGACTTTATTTTATATAAAAACGATATACTGTTACAAAGTTTAACAATTGTTAGAGAGTTCATCCCAGAGTGTTTGAAGCTGTTTGAGTTGTGTCCTTCCCTTAGCGTCGTTTGCTGCCGAGGAAAGGACTTCTTTAAGTACATCGGTAAGCCTGTAAGAAAAACTGGAAGATTCATCCCCGCCGAATTTGTGGCAGAGTTCGTGCAGGGCAGTTCCGAGAGCTTCAGAAAAACTTGCTGTTGCAAGGTAATCTCTGTCTATCCAGAAACCCTTTGATTCTTTATCGCCGCGGACATTATAATCTGTTATTGCTTCTGCCCTTGTATCTTCATAAAACCGGCTTTCCTCTGCCGCATCCTTATTAAACAGATATATCTTTGTATCAAGTTCTTCCGGATTAAAGTATTTATTTTCAAGATACGGCGAAAATACATTTACCCCTTCTTTGATAAGAATTAATTTCTGTTTTTCAACCTCCGACGGCTGTAAAGGTTTATGCGTTCTGATTGCATTCATAAGATCCGAAATTTGAGGCATTCCGACATAGCTAAAGTCAGAGTTACACACTTTATAACCGCTCTGTTCCAGAGATTCAATAAGTTCGAGTGATGTGCAGTAACTCTGTGCAACATATTTTTCAGGGAATTTTATATGAACATCCTTGCTAAATGCCCCGCTGAGGAGACCTTCAAGAAACGCTGTTTCTTTTTTGTATTTTTCACCCGGAGCCCAACCCCAGTATCTTTCCAGCGAATGTATCATTTTAACAACTTCCTGTTTTGACACCCTGCTGCTGCTTGCAATATATTTCCCTATCGCTTTGAGGTGTTCGGCGTTCAAAGAGGTTCTGTCGCGCGACGGATCAAAAACAACGGTATCACCTGATTTTGCAGGCGGTTTTTCTTTTAAGTATATTGACACCCCGTTTAGTCCTTCATAAGAATTATCTACCTGATAGCGCTGACCGGCTATGTAAAACGCCCCCTGCTCGTCTTTGCCGAGCAATTTTATGCCGATTAAAGCGTTCTCTACATCAGGAGCTTTAAAATCCGTGTTGTGTGAGTGGTAAAATCTGTTTATTGTCTTTCTTAAAGATCTTAAGAGTGTTCTGTTACCGGTTTCAAACTCAATATAGTTGCCGTCAAAGCGGTCAACTCTGTCGAGTTTATAGCCTAGAACACGTTTGTTATTAAGGTTGCCTGAAACAAACTGCCAGGTAACTTTCCAGTCATCAGAGCCTACAACAAAATTCTGTGCTCCGGAATCTTTCAAAATTTTCAAAACAGTCATCTTCAAACCCTCGCCAAAGTTTCCGGCAGCTTTTGCATCATTCTGTTTTGAGGATTCGCCGAGAAGAATAGCCTTATCCGGCGTGTAGGTTGATTTCCCTTCAATTCTGACCCTGTATCTTCCTTCCGCAAGCGGTTCAAATACCATCTTAACCCCGTCAAGCGTCTGACCGTGACCGTCATAGAAGTTCTGCAGAATATCACGTGCCACTTTATCATTATCCCACACAACAGAATCAGCATAAGTTTCGGTTATTGTGGTCTCAAAGAGCGGCTTTGGTGTAAATTTTCCGTTTGCGGCCTTTGTAATCTGTACCCTGCCGCTCATTGGCACTTCAAACTCAAACCGCTGCCCCGCTACAAATTCAGGAATATTAAGCTCTGTAATATCAGTTCTTATGTTAGCCGGAATAAACTTTTCAGGCAGAGGAATTGAATCATTCGGGAGCGGTCTGTTTATTCTAGCACCTGTGTAAGGCGACATTGGATTATAATTTAGAGGGTTTTTAATCCTTTTGCGGTATTCTTCTATTATTTTAGAAGAAATTTCATCGTGAGATTCTGAGCCGTCAATCAGCCCTGCAACTTCTTCCTGATATTTTTTCAAAGCTTCTTCCGCATTACTTTTTTTCTTTAAAGCCTCCGAGAGGTGTTCCTCCACCTGTCTTAAGCGCCAGTTTCTGCCTCTGCTCACAATAATACTTCCGATTGCCAGACCTCCGATTGCGGCGGCTGCTATAGCTGTATAGGCTTTCCCCGCACTTACTACCCCTTCTTTAGAAGCCTTTTCAGGTTTTTGCGTATCTTTTACGCTTTTTGTCTGCGGCTTTGCAGGCTGCGGAGAATTCATGTAAAACTTGTCTACTGCAGAAACACTCATAAAAATCCTTTCAGGTTATTTAATTAATAACACAAAATCACAAACAAATAATTTTTTGCTAATTTTTTATAAACTTAATTTAGCAATCTTTACATCAAAAACAGTTTCAATATCAACGCCTGTCAAAATATAAGAGATAATATCCTGCGGTTTAAAAAATCTTATATTTTCAATATGCGGAATAATTCCGAGAACGCGCACGCCGGAGTATTCCTCAATCATACGCGGAAGATTTTTTATGTTTGCATCCTGAGTGTTGAACGGGCAGTCGTTAAGGATTACGCCGCGAATGAGAATATTATTTTCTCTGGCATGGTTTATAGTCATGAGAATATCGTTAAAAGAAGATTGGCGCGGGGAGGCAACCAGAAGAAGCGGCAGATTTAAAATTTTTATTAAATCTTCCTCCAGAAAGTCTTTGCCGTACGGGGTCGAAAGCCCTTCTGAACCGTTAACCATAAGGCATTCGTACTTTTCCGAAATACTCAGAAAATCCTGAAGAATGACATCTTTTTCAATAACCTGATTTTCCTCGCCGGCAGCAATACAAGGAAGATTTTTACTCGTAAAAATATAGCTGCACCAGGTTTTAATATTGTAGTCCATACTTTTCACAAAGATTAAATCAGGCGCCTGAATATACCCATCCTCCATCACGGCGCCTGTCTGCACCGGAAGATATACTCCCGTAGAATATCCCAGACTCTGCATGGTCGCGGCAAGTCCTGCGGTGATAAATGTTTTTCCCGAACGGGGTTTTGCTCCTGTCACAAATAGTTCAAGCATAGAGTTCTTTTCTCAAGCCCTCCCGTTGATTGCAAAATAAACCTCTTTCAGGCGTTTTTTGCTTATATGAGTGTATAACTGTGTTGTGGCAACGTCACTGTGCCCGAGAAGCTCCTGCACAACGCGCAAATCCGCTCCGTTTTCAAGTAAGTGCGTTGCAAAAGTGTGTCTGAGTGTATGGGGGGAAATGTGTTTGTGAATTTTTTCACCCTGTTCATGTATGAATGTATAAATATCCTGTCTGTTCAGAACTCTGCCTTCAGAGTTTATCAGAAGATTTTTTGAGGCAAGATTAAACTTTTGCAATATAAAATCACGCTCAGGCAAATATTTTTTCAAAGCCGAAACAGCCTTTTTCCCGAGAGGAACAAGCCTTTCCTTTGAACCTTTGCCGGTGCATTCAAGATATTTTCCGTTGATGTTTATATCTGTAATTTTCAGTCCTGAAAGTTCCGATACTCTAAGTCCGCAGCCGTACAGAAGCTCCAGAATAACTTTTTGAATTTTAGAAAGATTCTGGTTTAAAATCGCTTCAATTTCTTCAACTGTCATGACTTTCGGGAGTCGTTTAGGGAGTTTTGGCTGTTCGAGAGTAAGCGCGGGGTTGTTGTGACAAATCTCGTTTGCGCACATCCATTTAAAAAAACCTCTGAGCGAGGCAACTTTTCTCATCACACTTGCGGCGGTGTAATGTTCGTCATGCAGCCTGAGAACGTAAGCATTAATATCCTGACGGGTAACATCATTCATGGATTTAACTTCACGCCCCGCGCAAAATTCCAGAAAGAAGCCAAGATCCCGTCTGTAAGCCTCCAGCGTGTTCTCTGCAAGCCCTTTTTCCACCTCTAAAAACTCAAGATATTCCGCTAATATTTGTACACTCATACCGGATATTATATATTCTTTTAATTAATATTTAATGCTTTATTTGAACTAGTTTTTAGCAAAGTTCTGTCTAATCCGGCAGGAAAGTAAAAGACGTTAAGACGATAAGAGCGACAAAAGGTGAAGAGTGAGGAGTGAAGGGAACGGTCGTGAAGTTGAACGGGTGAAAAGTTCATCTTTTGATATGTCATTCTGAAACATTAATCGTTGAGGCTCGCATGAGTTGCCGCTGTTCAGAATCTCTTTGTTTTGCGAGCAGGTCGGATTTACAAATCAGGCAAACATATTTATAGAGGAACAGCAGTATTAATTTTCTCAACAAGCTCCCGCGCTGCTCCCGCTATCGTTTCGAAAATCAATACTACTGTTCCGGTATGTCAGATAAGGCAGCGTAGGTCGGATTTACCAATCCGACAGGAAAGTAAAAGATGATAAGAGGTAGGTCAAGCATACTTAAAGAAACTTATACAGGCGGTTCCTCATCCGGAACATAACGAAACAAATCATTCGGAGTACATTCCAGAGCATAACAGAGTTTATTTAGGGTATCAAATTCTATACCTTTTGTTTTACATTTACAAATATTATTCAGGGTATGTCTATCAATTCCTGTCATACTGACTACATCACGCTTTTCAAGATGTTTTACCGCTATATAAATTGCAACTCTATTTTCAATCATACTATTACAATAACCATTTGGAATGTATAATACATCTTTGGAATTTATAATAGCCACATGGGTACTATACTAACCAATATTTTTATTATATTGTTACAATTAAAGAGGTAAAAATGGACGAAAGAGAAATATCACAACTAGCAGATGCCGCACTACAGATTAACAGTCTATGTGATATTACACGTACATATTCGGATGCGTTTGACAGTGATGAAATGCTCAGGATTAACCTTTTAATTGAAAAAATTCAGGAACAGAATGAACGTATTATTACACTTTTCAAAGAGAAAAAATTTATTCCTTAATATGGTATTCGATATACCGGTATTTTATTAATTTACCCCGCCCCGCTCTGCAAGGCGGGTTCCTTTGTTTCCGAAGAAAATCTTTTGTCGGATTTGTAAATCCGACCTACCACTACTGCCTTATCTGACATACCGGAACAGTAGTATTGATTTTCGAAACGATAGCGGGAGCAGCGCGGGAGCTTGTTGAGAAAATTAATACTGCTGTTCCCAAATTAAATGCAATCTTTCTTCGGATTTGTAAATCCGATCTACCCCTCCTCGAAATCAAAGATTTCGGTCCTCCCTCAAGGGGAGGACAAAAATCTTAAAATTCAAAGCAATAAAAAGTTAACAATACCCTCCCGCAGGGAGAGGGAAATAGCGAACGCTTCACTCCTCACTCTTCACACTTCACTTTATCGCATTAATGCCTCATCACCTTTAATCCTTTGGCAGTGTAAAAACAAACCTTACAAACTTTGGATTTTTAATATCAACTTTTATAGTGCCGCCGTGCGCTTCCACAATCTTTTTTGAAATATACAGCCCCAGACCTGAACCCACACGCTTGTTTTCTACAGCATAGGTCATAAATTTGTTGAAAATTTCATCGGGGTTAATCTTTGTGTACCCGTTTGTTTCATTTTTTATGGAAAATACAAAATACTTTTTGTTTTCAGAAAGCTCCATTTCTATTGCAGTATCTTTCGGAGAATTTTCAATAGCGTTCATTATAAGATTATGCAGTACTCTCTTTATCTCAAGAAAATCAACCATAGCATTACTTTTTCTGGTTTTGTTGTTAAAAACAGCCTTCTGCCTTTTCTCGCGCATAAGATATTTTGTTTCCTCAATACTTTCAATAACAAGAAGGTTAAGCGAGTGCTTTTCTTTGGAAAGAACCGTCCGGTTGTTGTCGAATTTGTATTTGTTCAGAACATTATCTATTAAATTTTTCATGTATCTTGTCGCAACAGAAATATCGCATACAATATCCCTTTTAAATACGTCGTCTGAATTTTCGTAAGACCTCATCAGTAAATCCAGCGCAGCAATTTCCGAATTGACCGGAGATTTTAAATCATGGGCAATCATTGCAAAGAAATCATCTTTTGTTCTATTTATTGCATCATTAAGACATTTTGTCTTAAGCGTATTAAAAATCTGCGAGCGAACCACATTTACATCAAACGGTTTTTCAATGTAAGCACACGAACCCAGATCATAACCCTGAATTTTTGTGTCAGAATCTGAAAGCGCCGATATAAACATAATCAAAGCATCTGCATTTAACACGGACGTCCTTATAATTTTAGCAAGATCAAAGCCCGATACCTCCGGCATCATTACGTCAAGCAGAAACAGGTCAAATTTCTCTTTACTGACAGCTTCTGCAGCATCGTGCGGATTTATAAAAGTTGTAATGTCTAACCCCGACGAAGCAAGAGTTTCTGCCAGAAGTTCCACATTCAACCTGTTGTCATCAACAATCATCACCTTTAAACCCTTAAGGCGACTGTGACAGGTACATACCGGAACTTCCTGCTCCTTTTTCGATTTCTTATTGAAAAAATTACTTATAATCTTTGTATCAAACGGATACGGTATAACCGTTTTTACGCCAAAACGGTTAGCAGCAAGAATCTCCTTTTTTGAGATTCTCTCTGACGTAAGCCAGACCTCAAGTTTTGGATACTTCTTCATCAAATCTTTTAAAATATGTAAATCCTGAAAATTTGTTTTTATTATGCAGAGTCTTCTGGACGACAGGTCTTTAACCGAATTAATTCCGTTAATATTCTCCAAAAATAAAACCTTCTTGTCGCAGGATTTTTCTATTAACTTTTGCATTATATGTCAATTCTATGTATTAATTTTTCCAATACAATTACCTGACAGGGTATATTTTTTATATACAATTTATAGAAAAACTTTCCGGCAAACACATTACTTTTCCTCAAATTGGGAATTATTATTGAAGAATAATTTTATTAATGCTAGTATGTTGTCACAGGTGGATGTATGACCCGAACTTTAGAAGAACTTGTTGCAGAAATAAAAAACCGCCTTGATATAGTTGAAGTAGTATCAGAACAGGTTATATTAAAAAAGAACGGCTCCCATTACTGGGGGTTATGTCCGTTTCATAAGGAAAAAACTCCGTCGTTTTCCGTAAATCCTCAACTCGGAATATACAAATGTTTTGGCTGCGGCGCCGGCGGAGATGCGCTCAGGTTTATTATGCAGACAAAAGGCATCGAATTTATTGATTTGATAAAAGAACTTGCCGCACGGTTCAACCTTGAAATGCCTGACAGTTATAAAAAATCCGACAAATCGCAAGGGTTGAGAGAAGAACTGATGAAAGCTTCCCGAAAAGCTGCCGAATTTTACCACGACATGCTGCTGAATAAAAATTCCGAAGAAGGGGATAGGGCACTTGAATATTTGACAGGACGCGGAATTTCAGAAGATATTATAAAAAAATTCACCCTCGGAATTGCCCCGAAATCTTATACAACACTCTATAATATTTTGAAAAAAGACTTTTCGGGAGAAGTGCTTGAAAAAGCCGGTCTGGTGATAACCGGTCGTGAAAGTCCGTATATAGACCGCTTCAGAAACCGTGTTATTATACCTATTCAAAATGAAAACGGGGATTACGTTGCCTTCGGCGCGCGTGCGCTTGAAAAAGACCAGAATCCTAAGTATCTTAATTCATCGGATTCCATTATTTACAACAAAAGCAAACTCCTCTACGGGCTTTATACCGCAAAAGATGCAATAAAAGCGGAAGATGGCGTAATCCTTATGGAAGGTTACTTTGACGTAATTTCCGCTCAGGCGCACGGAATAGAAAATGCTGTAGCCTCCTGCGGAACAGCACTTACGCCGGATCATGTAAAACTTCTGTCACGCTATACAAAGTCGAGAAGAATTTACCTCTCTTTTGACACGGATTCTGCCGGCCAGAAAGCCACAGGCAGAGGTGCAAGCATTATTAAAGAAGCCTTTGAAGGCCTCGGCGATGTCAAACAGTTTGACGAAAGCTATATTTCCGCCTCACAGGACAAGTATTCCTGCGAAATAAGGGTTATCGCGCCTCCGGAAGGCAAAGATCCGGACGAATTTATCCGTTCAGTAGGCGCCGAAAGCTACAAAAAATTTGTTAAAAATGCCCCGCTTTTAATAGATTTCCAGATAAACAGCCTGCTGAAAGAAAAGCACAACTACAAAACGCCGCAGGAGAAAACAAAATATATAAAAATGCTTATACCCGTGCTGAACGAAATAAATAATGAAATTATACGTTCCGAGTATACTAAAATGGTCGCCGATGCCATCGGAATTGACGAAACCGCTCTGGAAAATGAAATCCGCAAAATGAATTCCGTAAACAATCTGCAGGTCAATGAGGATAAAGAAATTAAAAAAATTGTTACGAAAAGCTTAACAATTTCTGAAAAAGCGCAAAAAAATTTGTTGAGTGTTTTTTTTGTACCCGACAGTCATTTTACATTTGCCCGAATTAATGAAATGATTGACAATTCGTACTTTTCAAACGAAACATTAATAAATGTAAAATCTACAATTGACAAATTAATCTGTACCGTAAATAATGTAAAGGAATTAATTGAGCAATTGTATACTGAATATATAGAAAACCCTGATATACAGCAGGTTTTAACAGACCTTATAAGTACATCGGAGGCTTTCACAAATCTGAAACCCGAAGACTTTGAATGTGCAATTCAGGAAAATATTGCACGCATTAAACGATGTCAGTGGGAAGAAGAAAAAGAAAAGATGCGAAAATTATATAAAAATGCAGATGAAGACGAAACCGAAGCCTTAAAATTTCAGATGCAGCTTAGAGATAAGATAAATAATAAATTAAAATTGGAGAAAATGAATGACTAAAAAAAGACAACCAAACTCCTCTATTATTAGCGTTATTGATGAAGATAACCTTGATTTGAATGAAATTGACGAGGATTCCCCGCTTGATGCAGAAGCTGACAATGTTAATTACATGAACATGGACATCAGCACCGATAACATTGAAGATATTGTTACAGAAAAAATGGAACATAAAATGAACATGGATGACATCTATATGATGAATACCCATGAAGAAGAAACCCCGAGTGAAATCGAGGTTCCAAAAGGAATTGCCGTTGACGATCCTGTTAGACTTTATTTAAGAGAAATCGGAAGAATTAAGTTACTATCTGCAAATGAAGAAATTGAACTTGCAAGAAAAATTCTTGAAGGCGGCACACCGGGTGCTATTGCTAAAAGAAAACTCGTTCAGGCAAATTTGCGTCTGGTTGTAAGTATCGCTAAAAAATATGTAGGACGCGGGATGCTTTTCTTAGACTTAATCCAGGAAGGTAACCTCGGCTTAATCCGTGCTGCTGAAAAGTTTGACCACGAAAGGGGCTTCAAGTTTTCAACTTATGCAACATGGTGGATTAGACAGGCAATCACAAGAGCAATTGCTGATCAGGCACGTACAATCCGTATTCCTGTCCACATGGTTGAAACCATTAACAAGCTTAAAAAAGTTACAAGACGCCTCGCTCAGGAACTTTCAAGAAAACCTACCGAAGATGAACTTGCAATTGAGATGAATGTTTCTATCCCGAAACTCAGAGAAATAATCAAAATTGCACAGGAACCGCTTTCACTTGAAACACCTATCGGCAAGGAAGAAGATTCCCGACTGGGCGACTTTATTGAAGATAAAGAGGCGGATGCTCCTATAAAAACAGTTGCGTCGGAACTTTTGCGGGAAGACCTTGCAGAAGTTCTCTGCACATTATCTCCACGTGAACGCGACGTATTAAGACTGCGTTTCGGCATGGATGACGGACGTCAGAGAACTCTTGAAGAAGTAGGGCAGCTGTTCGGCGTAACCCGTGAGCGTATCAGACAGATTGAAGCGAAGGCTCTCAGAAAGCTCCGCCACCCGAATAGAAGCAAACGCTTAAGAGAATATGTTGAATCATAAATAGTCGGGCTAATGCCCGACTATTTTTATAATTTACTTAATATCTAACTTTAAACGGATAATTCAGTCTTACCTGTCAGATTAGTAAATCCTACATACATTATCTTTGACCGTTGAAAGCCTGCAGCCCAAGGTATTTTGCCGCAGAACCCAGTTTTTGCTCAATCCTGATTAACTGATTGTATTTTGCCATCCTATCAGAACGCGAGGCCGAACCGGTTTTTATCTGTCCGCAGTTTGTGGCAACCGCAAGATCTGCAATGAAGGTGTCCTCTGTTTCTCCGGAACGATGCGAAACAATTGATGTATAACCGGCACCGTGCGCCATTGAGATTGCATTAAGCGTTTCCGTGAGTGTTCCTATCTGGTTAACCTTTATTAGAATAGAATTTGCAACCCCGCGGCGTATACCCTCGGCAAGCCGTCTTGTGTTTGTTACAAACAGGTCATCCCCTACAAGCTGGCATCTGTTGCCTATTCTTTCTGTAAGCATTTTCCAGCCGTCCCAGTCCTGCTCTGCCATGCCGTCCTCTATGGAAATTACAGGATATTTATTCACCCAATCATTCAAAAAATCAACCATTTCATCCGGTGTAAGCGTTTTGTTTTCACCGGCAAGCTTATACAGCCCGTCCTCGTAGAATTCTGACGATGCTACATCCAGACATATTTTTACCTGAGATGTATTATATCCGGCTTTTTCAATAGCCTCAAGAATTACTTCAATACCTTCGGCATTTGACCTCAGATTTGGTGCAAACCCGCCTTCATCACCGACTGAAGTGGCAAGCCCTTTCCCGTGCAGAACTTTTTTCAATGTGTGGAAAATATTACAGCCCATCTCGATTGCATGCTGAAAGCTTTCCGCCCCGACAGGCGCAATCATAAATTCCTGAAAATCTATGTTATTATCGGCATGCGCCCCTCCGTTTATAATATTCATCATAGGAACAGGCAGAGTAAGCGCATTTATTCCGCCGAGATACCTGTATAAAGCCATATCGTAACCCTTTGCAGCCGCCTTTGCACAGGCAAGAGATACCCCTAATATTGCGTTTGCACCGAGCTTTGACTTGTTTTCGGTTCCGTCCATGTCAATCATAAATGTATCTATTTCTCTTTGATGGGAAGCCTTTTCGCCGATAAGTTCCGGTGCAATAATATTATTAACATTATTCACCGCTTTCATAACGCTTTTGCCCTGATAGCAATTTTCATCCCCGTCGCGGAGTTCATGCGCTTCATAAATACCGGTGGAAGCACCTGACGGCACTGCAGCCCTTCCTTTTGCACCGTTTGTAAGCTTAACTTCAACTTCAACAGTCGGATTGCCGCGGGAATCCAGTATCTGACGCGCATAAATATCTTCTATAAATGTTGACATAACCACTCTCCTTTACCATTAGTTCTCTGTATTTGTCGTAATTCTGGCATAAAATTTTAATTTATGCAAGTGGACGGTTATGCGATTTTTCTTTAACTTTAAATATAATATGCCTGATACTTGCCATATATCCTACAAATACAACAGCAGACGCGCTTATCCAGGCAATCGGCCCTGAATAAAAGACCCCGACATAACCGAATTTTATTGCCAGATAAACTGCGGCAAATGACCTCATGACAAATTCGGCAATACAGGCGAACAGCGGGAATAACGTTTCTCCCATACCCTGCAGGGCATTTCTGTATATAAAAATCTGACCGAGAAAAAAATAAAAAATCGTGCTTATTAAAAGATAATTATGCGCAATATCAATTATTTCCTCTGAAGCTGTTCCGATAAAAGCACCTATAATATCAGTTCCCCAGATACGCATTACAAAAGCCATCAGGATACTTAAGACAATATTAATCGTAGATGTTTTTATAACTCCGAGCCTTATTCTCTTAAACTTTTTTGCACCAAAATTCTGAGCAACGTAAGATGCAAGCGCAACCCCGAATGACATCATCGGAAGTGTTGCTATCTGTTCAATTCTGAGTGCTGCAGTCAGCGCTGCGATTACATTTGCCCCGAAAGTGTTGCATACACTCTGAATAATTATAATCCCGAAACCTATTATAGAAAACTGCACCGCCATAGGAAACCCTATACGCAGGTGTTCGAAAACGGAATCATAAAACTTTTTATCAAATTTTACATGCCAGTCGCTCTTTTTTAAATGCAGTATCGGAAACTTATACTTTACAAAAACAAGGCACAACAGCACGGAAATTAACTGCGAAAGATTCACCGCAACAGCAGAACCCGGAACACCCATGTGAAAAACTTCAATAAATAAAAGCGCCAATAGAATATTAGCAACAGACGCAAGAATTAAGAAGTACAACGGCGTCTTGCTGTCTCCTAGCGCCCTGATAATCCCAGCAAGAAGATTATAAAAAGTTGCTGTAATAAGCCCTATTACGACAATTTCAATATACCAGTACGCGTTATGATAAATATTTTGAGGCACATTAAGCCAGTGCAAAATCGGGTTCATAAAAATCGTACAGGCAACAGAAAAAATTATAGTAACGATTGTGCTTAAGATAGTTGAAACAACCGCGGAATCTCTCACTCCGTCATAATCTTTTGCCCCGTACCTCTGACCAGTAACTACTGCAAAACCGTTTGTAAACCCGACAATCACAAACATTATAAGAAAAAATAAAGGCGCCACTGCCCCGACAGCTGCAAAGGATTCAACACCGAGAAGCCTGCCTACAATAACAAGATCCGCAATATTATATAACTGCTGAAAAATGTTACCGATTAACAGCGGCACTGAAAACATCAGTATTAATTTTAACGGCTCCCCCCTGGTCAAGTCTTTAATCATATAACTTTATTATATAGCAAAAAAAAAGAGATAATATGTTAAGTGCAATTTAAAAGTGAAGGGTGAGGTGTGAGGTGTGAAGGGTTCGACAAAGTTGAAATGTTGAAATGTTGAACGGGTAAAGGTGAGTACCGTTGCCTTTTGTTGCACTTATCATCCTAACGTCCTAACGTCTTTTGAAATACTACCTTATTATATTATAAATCTGATATAAAATTCGCAAATTTTTATTATCCGTCTGTATATCGTTGATAAGTTCCTCTCTAATCTCATCCAGCCCCTTTTGATGCTCAAAATCAAATAAATCTTTCGGACTGACACCCAGTGCCTCTGCCAGTCTGCCTATTTTTTCAGCCCTGATAAAACTCTTGCCGCACTCAATTTTACTCAAATTACGTTCGGCAATCTCTATCATCTCTGCAAGTTCTTCCTGCGATAATTTTCTCTTTAGTCGCAATTCTTTTATTTTCCGGCCGAAAAGATATTTTATATCGTCCATATTACCTCTTTTTTAAAGTATATATTTTCCTCACAACACAATTAACGATATAAAACATACTCTCAATATTGACAAAGTATTTAAAAAATAGTATAGTTAGATGTATAGAATTGTATTTATTCTGAAATAGTATCTTTAAAATGGAGAAACAGATGAAAAAAGCTTTTACTCTGGCAGAAGTGCTGATTACTCTTGGGGTTATAGGTATTGTTGCAGCTATGACGCTGCCTGCTCTTGTTCAAAAAAATAACGAAAAAGAAACTGTAGCAAAATTAAAAAAATTCAACAGCACAATGAATCAGGCTTTTATGCTGGCAAAAAATAAAAACGGCGGGATTGAAAACTGGGGGCTTACACAAGCAGGAACAATTTCAACACCTACAGACGAAGAAATAATAAACGATAATAACATGAAAAATAAATTCTGGGATATAATGTCACCATACCTTAAGACTGTTTCCAGATGCAAAGCCGGAACAAATGAGTGTACATCCTATAACAGATACTCTCTTGACGGTACTTCCTTTAATAAATTCACCCCGTATATTATTCTTTCAGATGGAATATCTATTGTAGAAACGACCGTAGTAAGCGGCTCGTGTTCGGCATACCGCGGAACCTCCAGACAGCTGCAAAATGTCTGCGGGGAAATTTTTGTCGATATTAACGGCTCCAAACCTCCAAATGCCACAGGTAAAGATGTGTTTTTATTTTATTACACAAAATACGGGTTTATGCCAATGGGAACAGATAGTGATAGCAAAAACTCATTTGATAAGTATTGCAATATGAATACAAAAGACAAACTGAACGGATACGGCTGCTCAGCATGGGTTATCTACAACGAAAATATGGACTATCTTCGCTGTAATGATTTAAACTGGAACGGCAAAAGAAAATGTAATTAAAAAAAGCTTGAAATTTAATTTTGTTTATGAGAAGATAAAAGCCGTCGGCTCCGACAAATGTAAAATTTCGTCGGACACATGACAAATGAAGTATAAAATCTTGACCGGGGTAGCTCCCGTGAGCGAAGCGAACAGATTTTATAATTTGTGAGAGCGCCGCTCGAGGCAACTGAGCCGGTTGACAACTGAATAATCTTTGAAAATACTTGGCTGGGTAGCTCAGTTGGTGAGAGCGCACGGCTCATACCCGTGAGGTCGAGAGTTCGAATCTCTCCCCAGCTATTTTTTATTGCTTTTTGCACAAGTTTTTTCAACGAGTGAGTGTTGTATTTTAACGGGACATTTTACTTGAACGAATAAAAAGATTATTCGGCAAAGTTGGCTTTGTGTGTAGAGTTTGGCGGTCGGAAGTAATCGTTTTATGCGTTACGAAACAGGACGAAAAGTCTCTTTTGGGTATCACAAATGTCCTCAAAATTTCACAAATTTTTGTCTGAAAACCAAATTATAACCACCGTTTGTCCTGATTTTACTAACTTGTACGGATAAAATGATTATTAGACTTTTGAATATTTAATAGTTTATAATACTCTGTACAAACTCAGGGTCATAGTGATTTACAAAGATACTTTCGCCTTTGTCTAAGGCTCTCAACGTATTCATATCATCACCGGACAATTCAAAATCAAATATTTCAAAGTTTTCTTTCATTCTTTCTTTGTGTGTTGATTTTGGAATAACAATGACATTTTCCTGAGTTAAAAATCTCAATGCTACCTGTGCAGCGGTTTTATTGTATTTATCTCCAATTGATTTCAAAAATTCGTTATTAAAGAAATTGTTTTCG